>NZ_JAAKZZ010000734.1 GCF_011045075.1 Streptomyces boncukensis | reverse complement strand
GGCACGGGGCGGGGCGCTGCGGCGGCGGGGCGGCGAGACGCTGACCGTCGACTGGGAGGCGGTCACCGGCTTCGCGCTGGAGGAGCAGCAGCAGGGCGCGGCCAACCTGCTGGCCACGTTCGACCAGCTGCGCCCGGCCGACCTGGCCAACGTCCTGCATCACCTGTCCGAGAAGCGGCGCGCCGAGGTGGCCGCCGCGCTGCACGACGACCGGCTGGCGGACGTCCTGGAGGAGCTGCCGGACGACGACCAGGTGGAGATCCTCGGCAAGCTCAAGGACGAGCGCGCGGCCGACGTCCTGGAGGCCATGGCCCCGGACGACGCGGCCGACCTGCTCTCGGAGCTGCCGGAGGAGGAGAAGGAGCGGCTGCTGGGCCTGATGCAGCCCACCGAGGCGGACCCGGTGCGCCGGCTGCTGGCCTACGAGGAGGGCACGGCGGGCGGCCTGATGACGCCCGAGCCGATCGTGCTGCGCCCGGACGCCAGCGTCGCCGAGGCGCTCGCCCGGGTGCGCAACGAGGACCTGCCCGCGCCGCTCGCCGCACAGGTGTACGTCTGCCGCCCGCCCGACGAGACGCCCACCGGGAAGTACCTGGGGCTCATCCACTTCCAACGGCTGCTGCGCGAGCCGCCGTTCGCGCTCGTCGGCTCGGTCGTGGACACCGATCTGCGCCCGCTGCCGCCCGGCACCACGCTGCCCGCGCTCACCAGCTATCTGGCCGCCTACAACATCGTCTCGGCGCCCGTGGTCGACGAGGGCGGCCATCTGCTGGGCGCGGTCACCGTGGACGACGTCCTGGACCATCTGCTGCCCGACGACTGGCGCGAGGCCCGTGGGGGCGCGCCGCCCGGACTTGAGGGGGCGTGAGCATGGCCGAACGCGACCGGCTGGACGTCCCGCGCACGCCCCGGCGCAGCCTGCTGCCGGACTACGACCCGGAGGCGTTCGGACGGATGTCCGAACGGATCGCCCGGTTCCTGGGGACGGGGCGGTTCATCGTCTGGATGACCGTCGTCATCATCGTGTGGATCGCCTGGAACGTGCTGGTGCCCGAGGCGCTCCGGTTCGACCGCTACCCGTTCATCTTCCTCACCCTGGCGCTCTCGCTGCAGGCGTCCTACGCGGCCCCGCTGATCCTCCTCGCGCAGAACCGGCAGGACGACCGGGACCGGGTCAATCTGGAGCAGGACCGCACGCGCAACGAGCGCAGCATCGCGGACACCGAGTTCCTCACCCGCGAGATCGCCGCCCTGCGGATGGGCCTGGGCGAGGTGGCCACCCGGGACTGGATCCGCTCCGAACTGCAGGAGATGGCCAGGGAGCTGGATCGTTACCAGGCACCGGCGTCCCGGGACGGCGCGGTCGATCACCCGCCGAACCGGGCACCGAAGCGTGCACCGGACAAGTGAGCAAAGCCGCAGCCCCCGGCTGGCGGAGGCCCGCGCGACTCGCCGTACGATGCATGTGTGACTCCGCTCCCCGCCCGAAGGAGGGGGGCTTCCAACCCGAGGGTTGCGGTCCAGCCCGAACCGACCCCGTGCGGGGCTGGGAGAAAGTACCACAACCAGGGAAAGCGATTCCCCCACTGGCTGAGGCTGGTGGTTCCCTCGCTAGGAGACTGATGGCTACCGAGACCCACGACACCCTCCCCACCGAAGACGCGGTGCGCGCGGCGCTCGCGACGGTGAACGACCCGGAGATCCACCGGCCGATCACCGATCTGGGGATGGTCAAATCCATCGGCATCGCGCCCGGCGGAGCCGTCGACGTCGGGGTCTATCTCACGGTCGCCGGCTGCCCGATGCGCGACACGATCACCTCCACCGTGACCGAGGCCGTGCAGCGCGTTCCCGGCGTCACCGGGGTGACCGTCGAGCTGGACGTGATGAGCGACGAGCAGCGGCGCGAGCTGACCGCCTCGCTGCGCGGCGGGAAGGCGGAGCGCGAGGTGCCGTTCGCGCAGCCGGGCTCCCTCACCCGCGTCTACTGCGTGGCCTCCGGCAAGGGCGGCGTCGGCAAGTCCTCCGTCACCGTGAACCTGGCCGCGGCGCTGGCGGCCGACGGGCTGAAGGTCGGCGTCGTGGACGCGGACATCTACGGCCACTCGGTGCCCCGGATGCTGGGCGCCGAGGGGCGGCCCACCCAGGTCGAGGACATGATCATGCCGCCGTCCGCACACGGTGTGAAGGTGATCTCGATCGGGATGTTCACGCCCGGGAACTCTCCGGTGGTCTGGCGGGGGCCGATGCTGCACCGCGCGCTCCAGCAGTTCCTCGCCGACGTCTACTGGGGCGACCTGGATGTGCTGCTGCTCGACCTGCCTCCGGGCACCGGCGACATCGCCATCTCGGTGGCCCAGCTGATGCCGAACGCGGAGATCCTGGTGGTCACCACCCCGCAGCAGGCCGCGGCCGAGGTGGCCGAGCGGGCCGGCTCCATCGCCGTGCAGACCCACCAGAAGATCGTGGGCGTCATCGAGAACATGTCAGGGATGCCCTGCCCGCACTGCGACGAGATGATCGACGTCTTCGGCACCGGCGGCGGCCGGCAGGTCGCCGAGGGCCTGACCCGGACGACCGGCGCCGAGGTGCCGGTGCTCGGCGGCATCCCGATCGACCTGCGGGTGCGCGAGGGCGGCGACGAGGGCAAGCCCGTCGTCCTGACCGACCCGGAGTCGCCCGCGGGAGCGGCGCTGCGCGCGGTGGCCGACAAGCTGGGGAACCGGCAGCGCGGGCTGTCCGGCATGTCGCTGGGGCTGACGCCGAGCAACAAGTTCTGACGCCCGGGAGGCGCGGGCGCCCGCGCCTCCCGGGCGTCAGAACTTGTTGCTCGGCGTCAGCCCTGTCTCTTA
>NZ_JAAKZZ010000733.1 GCF_011045075.1 Streptomyces boncukensis | reverse complement strand
GGGAGGGGGAGCCGGGACGGCTTCACGATCGACCAGATCGACACGACCACACCGCACCCCGCCCGGATGTACGACTACTACCTGGGCGGCAAGGACAACTACGAGGTCGACCGCGAGGCCGCACAGCGCGTGCTCGACCTGTCGCCCGACATCGGGTACGGCGCGCGGGGCAACCGCGATCTGCTCCACCGCGCCGTGCGCACCGTCGTCGGCGCGGGCGTCCGCCAGATCATCGACATCGGAACCGGCATCCCCACCTCGCCGAACACCCACGAGGTCGCCAGGGAGGCCGCCCCCGGCGTACGGGTGGCCTACGTCGACAACGACCCCATCGTCGCCCAGTACGCCGACGCGAAGCTGACCAACAGCGGCAACGCCGGCTTCGTCCTGGCCGACCTGCGGGACCCGCAGGGCATCCTGGACCACCCGGACCTGCGCGCGGTGATCGACTTCGGGGAGCCGGTCGCGCTGATGCTGATGGCCGTGCTCCACTTCATCGAGGACGGCGAGGACCCCCGGGCGATCGTCCGCGCCCTCACCGACCCGCTGCCGCCCGGCAGCTATCTGGCGCTCTCCCATATCACCGAGGACTTCCACGTGGCGGACGACGGCGAGCTGGGCGGCGCCACCCAGGTCTACAACCGGGCCACGGCCAAGCTGCTGCTGCGCTCCTACGACGAGGTGCTGCCCTTCTTCGACGGCTTCGAGCTGCTGGACCCCGGCCTGGTGCAGATGCCGCTGTGGCGCCCGGACGGCCCGCCCCCCGAGGGCCCGGAGCTGGCGATGTACTGCGGCTACGGAGGCGTGGGCGTCAAGCGGTAGCGGCCGCGGCGGCGCCGGCGGGGCGGCGGTGGAGGCCGAACCCGCTGGTGCCCGGCGCCTCCGCGCCGGAGCGCAGCCGCATGTCGTGGCCGTAGTCTCCGCCCTCCAGGGCCCGGAACGGCACCGGCGCGTCCGTGAACAGCCCGGCGAGCCGCCGCGCGTACGCCTCCTTCGCCTCCTCGAACCGCTCCGGCTCCAGGCCGACCGCGCCGTACAGCGCGAACGGCTCCAGCGGTGCGATGCCGGTGAACCAGAACAGGCCGTGCTGGAGCGGGAAGAGGATGTCGGCGAGGTGCCCGTGGATGCCCCGCTCGGAGAACGCCGAAGCGCGGGCCCCCGCCGTCACCGAGATCAGCGCCCGCTTCCCGGCCAGCGGGCCCTCGCCGTACGGCGGCGGGACGGACGGGCCGTGCGCGAACTCGTAGGTGAACACCCGGTCGATCCAGCCCTTCAGCAGCGCCGGTACCGAGAACCACCACAGCGGGAACTGCAGGATCACCGCATCCGACCAGCGCAGCTTCTCCTGCTCGGCGGCGATGTCCCCGGCCAGCCCGCCGGCGAGGGTGGCGCGGCCGGAGTCGGCCAGGATGTCGAGGCGCTCGGGCCCGGCGTGGCCGGGGAAGTCGTCGGCGTCGACGCCCGCCTTCCACTTCATGGCGTACAGGTCGGAGACCCGCACCCGGTGCCCCGCGGCGCGCAGCTCGCCCGCGGCGAAGGCGGCGAGAGAGGCGTTGAGCGAGCGGGGCTCGGGGTGGGCGGTGACGAGGAGGACGTTGCGGGGCCGCACGGCGTCAGGCGTGGTGTTCATGGCCCCACGCTCGCCCGGCTCGGGCGCGGCAACCAGTACCCGGGCTGTCCGGAGGAGCGGCACTCCTGGTACTGCGAAGGCCACCCATACTGGAGCGTATGGACGAGAGCGGGATCGGTGACGCGCGGCGGGCACTGGGCACCTTTCTGCGGGCCCGGCGGGGACGGGTCGCGCCGGAGCAGGTCGGGATCGCCCCCGGCCGCAGACGCCGGGTGCGCGGGCTGCGCCGCGAGGAGCTGGCCCAGCTCGCCGGGATCAGCGTGGACTACTACGTACGGCTCGAACAGGGCCGCGCCAACCAGCCCTCCCCCGAGGTGCTCGACGCGCTCGCCGGGGCGCTCGGGCTGGGCCCGGCGGAGCGGCGGCACCTGGCGACGCTGGCCGAGGGGCGGCGCGGACCCGCACCGGCGCCCGCCGGGGTGGACGGGGTCGGCCCGGCGCTGCGCCGGATCGTGGACGGCATGGCGCCGCGGTGCCCGGCGTTCGTGGTGGACCACCGGCTGGACGTGCTGGCCTGGAACGCGCCGGGGGCCGAACTGATGGGCGGGCTCGGCGACCCCGCCCGGCGCGACCGCAACCAGGCCCGGTTCCTGTTCCTCGACCCCGCTGCCCGGGACCTCTTCCCCGAGTGGGAGAACCGGGCGCGGGAGGCCGTGGGCCAGCTCCGGATCGCGGCGGGGCGCTTCCCCGAGGACGCGGAGCTGGCCGGGCTCCTGACGGCGCTGTCGGAGCGCAGCGCTGCGTTCCGGCGGATCTGGGACTCGGGGGAGGCGGTGATCTGCGAGGGCGGACGCAAGCGGGTCCAGCACCCGGTGGCCGGCGCGCTGACGCTGGACTACCAGGTGATGCGGGTCCCCCCGGCGCTGGAGCTGCACGCCTTCACCGCCGCCGAGGACAGCGCGGAGGCGCGGGCCCTGGCCGCGCTGACCTCGGCGGCGGCCTGAGCCGTGCCCGGGGGCTCGTGCGGGGCAGGGGCAGCCCCTTGCCGTTTCGTCGCCGTCCAGCGGGTGCTCTGTGGTTGCGCGCGCAGTTCCCCGCGCCCCTGAAGCGCCCCTGCGGGGCGCCGGGGACTGCCCTGCACGATCCCCCGGACACGGCCTAGTGTCCTGAGTCGGAGATTCGTCGGCAGTAGGTTGCGACCTTTTCGAGGATCTCGTCGGCGGTCTTTGTCCAGATGAAGGGCCGGGGGTTGGTGTTCCAGTCGGCGAGCCAGGTGCGGATGTC
>NZ_JAAKZZ010000732.1 GCF_011045075.1 Streptomyces boncukensis | reverse complement strand
TCTCGGGGGTGGACATCACCGTCACGCCGCCCGCCAGGGCCAGCGAGCACTCCCCCGAGCGCAGCGCCTGGATCGCCCAGTGCAGCGCCACCAGCGACGACGAACACGCCGTGTCCACCGTCACCGCAGGACCCTCCAGGCCGAGCGTGTAGGCGATGCGGCCGGACAGGACGCTGCTGGCGCGGCCGATGCTGGAGTAGCCGGACAGTTCCTCGGGCAGCTGTACGAGGTCGGCGCCGTAGTCGTAGTACGAACCCCCGGTGAAGACGCCGGTCGCGCTGCCGCGCAGCGTCGCCGGGTCGATGCCCGCCCGCTCCAGCGCCTCCCACGCGCTCTCCAGCAGCAGCCGCTGCTGCGGGTCCATGGCCAGCGCTTCGCGCGGACTGATCCCGAAGAACTCGGCGTCGAAGTCACCCGCACCGGGAAGGAAACCGCCCGCGTGGGCGTAGGTGGTGCCGGGGTGGCCGGGCTCGGGGTGGTAGATCGAGTCGATGTCCCAGCCGCGGTCGGCGGGGAAGTCGGAGATGGCGTCCCGCCCCTCGGCCACCAGCCGCCACAGCTCCTCGGGCGAGTTCACCCCGCCCGGATAGCGG
The DNA here is from genome assembly GCF_011045075.1 of Streptomyces boncukensis. GTDB lineage: Bacteria > Actinomycetota > Actinomycetes > Streptomycetales > Streptomycetaceae > Streptomyces > Streptomyces boncukensis. The sequence continues at coordinate 2,261 of NZ_JAAKZZ010000732.1, read as the reverse complement.
CAGGCCATACCGACAATCGCGATCGGCTCACCCTCACCGCCGGCAGCCGGGACCAGGGCCCGCTCCCCCTCGCCGTCCGCCGAACCCGACAGCTCACCCAGCAGATAGTCGGCCAGCACCGCCGGTGTCGGGTAGTCGAAGACCAGCGTCGCGGGCAGCCGCAGCCCCGTGACCTCGTTGCAGCGGTTGCGCAGTTCGACGGCGGTGAGGGAGTCGAAGCCCAGGTCGCGGAAGGCCCGGTCGGTCTCCACGGCCTCGGACGACGTGTGGCCGAGGACCGTGGCGGCCTGCTCGCGCACCGTCGTCAGCAGCAGCGCCCGCTGTTCGGACGGTTCCCGTTCGCGCAGCCGACGGCGGAGATCGGACGTACCGGCGTCGAGCGGGGCGGCGTCGGAGTCCAGCACCCGCCGTACCTCGGGCAGGTCGGCGAGGAGCGGGCTGGGGCGGGCCGCCGTGAACCCGGCGGCGAAGCGTTCCCACTCCACGTCCGCGACGGTCAGTGCGGCAGCGCTGCCGCCGACGGCGAGTTCGAGTGCGTGCACGGCGAGTTCGGGTCGCATCGGGGGGAGGCCCTGGCGCCGCAGTACCTGCGCGTCGTCGCCGTGAGCCGCCATCCCGGCATCGGCCCACGGGCCCCAGGCGACGGCGGTGGCCGCGAGGCCACGGGCGCGGCGCCGCTCGGCCACCGCGTCCAGCGCCGCGTTGGCCGCCGCGTACGCACCCTGTCCGCTGCCGCCCCACACGCCGGACACGGAGGAGAACAGCACGAACGCGTCGAGCGCGTCCTCGGCGAACAGCTCGTCCAGGTGGGCCGCGCCCGCCGCCTTCGCCCGTACGGTCTCGGCGAGCTCCGCGAGCGTCAGCGCGCTCAGCTCCGTCGTCGAGTCGACACCCGCGGCGTGTACGACCGCGCGCACCGGCTCACCCCGCTCGGCCGTCTCCGCGACGAGAGCGGCGAGCTGTTCGCGGTCGGCCGCGTCACAGGCCGCTACCGTGACCTCGGCCCCCAGCGCGGTGAGCTCGTCCGCGAGTTCGGCGGCGGCCGGAGCCTCCCGTCCCCGGCGGCTGGTCAGCAGCAGACGCTCGGCGCCGTTCCGCGCCAGGTGCCGGGCGACACAGGCGCCCAGCGCGCCGGTCCCGCCGGTGATCAGCACGGTTCCCCGGGGACGCCACGGCGTGACCGGTCCGCGGTCCTGCGGCGCCCGTACGAGCCTGCGGGCGAGCGCACCCGCCGTACGGAGGGCGATCTGGTCCTCGCCCTGGGCCGGGCCGCGCGCCGGGCCGCCTGCGGCCAGTACACCGCCCAGCCGGGCGAGCGAGCGTTCGTCAAGGGCGGGCGGCAGGTCGATCAGACCGCCCCAGCGATGCGGATGCTCCAGCCCCGTGACCCGGCCGAGCCCCCATACCTGCGCCTGGTCGGGGCTCTCCAGCGGTTCGGTGGGAACCGTCGCGACCGCGCCACGGGTGGCCAGCCAGAGCGGCGCGTCAACCTCCGCGTCACCCAGCGCCTGGGTGAGGAGGAGCGTGAGCGCGAGGCCGGCCGGGATCTCGTCGTGCAGCGTGTGGGCGCCGCCGGTGAGGGCGAGCAGCGACAGCACACCGGCCACCGGCTCACCCTCGGTCCCGGTACCGGCGCCGGTCCCGGTACCGGCCGCTTCCGCGATCCCGGCCGCGAGCGTACGGCGGTCGGCGTCGGCCGCGACCGCGAGCGGGACGACATGCGCGCCGCGTACCGTCAGCGCCCTGGTCGACCACTCCAGCAGTTCGGATCCGGCGTCGGCCACCGGGTGCACCAGGAGCCAGGTGCCGGACAGCGCGGCGGACCCGTCGGGCGAAGCCCCGATCGCTCCCTCGCTCAGCGGCTTCCAGGTGACGCGGTACCGCCAGTCCCCGACGGCCGAGGCGTCCCGCCGGCGCCGGTGCCAGGACGACAGCACGGGCAGCAGCTCGGCCAACGGCGCGCTCAGTCCGTCCCCGTCCCCGTTCCCGTCCCGATCGCCTTCGGCGGCGAGCAGCGCGGCCACCTTCCCGGGGTCCCCGGACGCGACCGCGTCCCAGAACCCCGCCTCTTCGGAGGCTGCGCCGGACGACTCGTCCGAGCGGGTCTCGGGGGCCGGGGGCGCGAGCCAGTAGTGCTGGTGTTGGAAGGCGTAGGTGGGCAGCTCGACACGCCGGGCACCGGACTCGGCATACAGCGCCTCCCAGTCCACATCCTGACCCGCGACATGCACCCGCCCCAGCGCCTGCAACACCGCAGACAC
>NZ_JAAKZZ010000731.1 GCF_011045075.1 Streptomyces boncukensis | reverse complement strand
CGCCGCACTCGCCCGCGAACTCACCGAACTGGGCACCACCGTCACCATCCCCGCCTGCGACGTCTCCGACCGCACCGCCCTCCAGCACCTCCTGGAGACCATCCCCGCCCAGCACCCCCTCACCACCGTCATCCACGCCGCCGGCACCGCCGACACCACACCGCTCCCCGAGCTGTCCCTCGACCGGCTGAGCGAGGTCCAGCGCCCCAAGGCCCACGCGGCGGCCCAACTGCACGAGCTGACCCGGGACCTCGACCTCGGCACCTTCGTGCTGTTCTCCTCCGGCGCCGCCGCCTGGGGCAGCCGTCAGCAGGCTTCCTACGCGGCCGCCAACGCCTATCTCGACGCGCTCGCCGAACACCGCCGCTCCCTGGGCCTGCCCGCCACCAGCCTGGCCTGGGCGCCCTGGGGCGAGACGGGCATGGCAGCCGACGACAGCGCGGTCGCGTACTTCGGCCATCTCGGGCTCACGCCCCTGGCCCCGGACCTGGCGCTCGGCGCGCTCCAGCAGGCCCTCGACCGCGGCGACACCACCGTCACCATCGCCGACGTCGACTGGCAGAGGTTCCCGGCCGCCTTCACCACCCAGCGCCCCAGTCCGCTGCTCAGCGAGCTCGCGACACCCGGCCGGCGGGAGGACGGGGGCGGACGGGGCGCACCGCCGGGGGACCACGCGCTCCGGCAGCAGCTCGCCGAGGTCCCGGCCGCGCAGCAGCACCACCTGCTGCTCCAGCTGGTACGGGCCCGCGCCGCCGCCGTGCTCGGCCACTCCGGTGCGGACGCCGTCCCGGCCCGGCAGCCGTTCCAGGAGCTGGGCTTCGACTCCCTCACCGCCGTGGAGCTGCGCAACCAGCTCAGCACGGTCAGCGGGCTCGATCTGCCCCCGACGCTCGTCTTCGACCACCCCACGCCGCACGCCGTGGCCACCCGTATCCACGGCGAACTCACCGGCGGGCAGCAGGCCGACGACGCGCCGGCCGGCCCGGCCGACGGCACCTCCGCCGCCCCGGACGAGCCGATCGCCATCGTGGCCATGGCGTGCCGCTTCCCCGGCGACGCGCGCAGCCCCGGCCGGCTGTGGGAGCTGGCCGCCTCCGGCCGCGACGCCATCACCGGCATGCCCGCCGACCGCAACTGGGATCTGGACCTCCTCTACCACCCCGACCCCGATCACCCCGGCACCAGCTATCTGCGCGAGGGCGGCTTCCTGCACGACGCGGCCGAGTTCGACGCGGGCTTCTTCGGGATCAGTCCGCGCGAGGCGCTGGCGATGGACCCGCAGCAGCGGCTGCTGCTGGAGACCGCCTGGGAGGCGTTCGAACGGGCCGGGCTCGACCGGGAGTCGCTCCTCGGCAGCACCACCGGCGTCTTCACCGGAGTGACCTCGCAGGACTATCTGTCCCTCACCACCGACACCGCCTCCGATGTGGAGGGCTACGTCGCCACCGGCAACATCGGCAGTGTGGTCTCCGGGCGGGTGGCCTACACCTTCGGCCTCGAAGGCCCGGCCGTCACCGTGGACACCGCCTGTTCGTCTTCGCTGGTGGCCACCCATCTCGCCTGCCAGGCGCTGCGCCAGGACGAGTGCTCGCTGGCCCTGGCGGGCGGGGTGACCGTGATGGCCACCCCCGGCGCGTTCGTGGAGTTCTCGCGGCAGCGCGGAATGGCGGCCGACGGACGGTGCAAGGCGTTCTCGGCGGCCGCGGACGGCCTCGTCTGGGGCGAGGGGTCAGGGCTGCTGCTCCTGGAGCGGCTCTCGGACGCGGAGCGCAACGGCCACCAGGTCCTGGCGGTGATCCGGGGCTCCGCGACCAACCAGGACGGCGCCAGCAACGGGCTGACCGCGCCCAACGGCCCCTCCCAGCAGCGGGTCATCCGCCAGGCGCTGGCCAACGCGCGGCTGGACCCGGCCGATGTCGACGCGGTCGAGGCGCACGGCACCGGCACCGCGCTCGGCGACCCCATCGAGGCCCAGGCCCTGCTCGCCACCTACGGACGCGACCGCACCGCCGAGGAGCCGCTGTGGCTCGGCTCCGTCAAGTCCAACATCGGGCACACCCAGGCAGCGGCCGGGGTCGCCGGTGTGATCAAGATGGTCATGGCGCTGCGCCACGGCGTGCTCCCGGCCTCCCTGCACATCGACGAGCCCACGCCGAACGTCGCCTGGGACTCCGGCACGGTGCGGCTGCTGACGGAGTCCACGCCGTGGCCGCGCCGCGCGCGGCCGCGGCGGGCCGGGGTGTCCGCGTTCGGGATCAGCGGCACCAACGCCCATCTGCTCCTGGAGCAGGCTCCGGAGCAGGAGGCGGCACCGGCGGCGGCCGGCGGCGGCTCCGCGGTCCCGGCCGGGGTGACGCCGTGGGCGCTGTCGGCGCGCAGCGCCGAGGCGCTGCGCGGCCAGGCCGCCGCGCTCGGCGCGCGGCTGGCCGCCGCCCCCGCCACCGACCCCTCCGAGGTGGCGTGGTCGCTGGTCACCAGCCGGTCGGTGTTCGAGCACCGGGCCGTGGTGGTCGGCGAGCGCCAGGAGGAGCTGCTGGCGGGAGTGGCCGCGCTGGCGTCCGGTGACGCACATCCCGGCGTCGTCAGCCCGGGAGCGCCCGCCGTGGCCGCCGAGCGGGGGCCGGTGCTGGTCTTCCCCGGGCAGGGCTCGCAGTGGGCGGGCATGGGTGCCGAACTGCTGGACACCTCCCCCGTGTTCGCGGACCGGATGGAGGAGTGCGAGTGGGCCCTGTCGCCCTATGTGGACTGGTCCCTGGGCGAGGTGCTGCGCGGGGACGGCGCGGAGCTGTCCCGGGTGGACGTCGTCCAGCCGGTGCTGTGGGCGATGATGGTCTCCCTCGCGGCGGTCTGGGCCGA
>NZ_JAAKZZ010000730.1 GCF_011045075.1 Streptomyces boncukensis | reverse complement strand
CCGGCTGAAGAACGCCAGAGCAGTAGCCACCCGCTACGACAAACGCGGCTACATCTACCTCGGCACCGCAACCGCCGCAGCCCTCACCATCTGGCTCCGAACATGATCGACCGGACAAGTCCTAGGGCCGTGACCGGCGGAGCCTGCTGGGTCGGGGTCGGGGCTGCCCCTTGCTGTGACATCGCAGCGTGCGGCGCTGTGGGGGTACCCCCTGCTCGAGCGAAGCCGAGAGCTCGGGGGAGGCTGGGCGCGCAGTTCCCCGTGCCCCTTCGGGGCGCAGCTATGTCCCCGGAGTGAGGTGCAGGGTGTCCATCAGGTGGAGGGCCTGCTGCGCGGAGAGGGCGGGCTCGCGGGCCGACTCCTCCCGCTGGGCGTCCGGCGCGAGGCCGGCCCGGACCTGTCCGTCGAGCCAGAGCTCGGGGACGCTCGCGGCCAGGTCGCCGCGGAGCCGCTCCGCCGAGCGCACCAGGCGGAACGCCGTACGCGGGTGGCCCGCCGACTGGGTGAGCGCGGCGGCGACCAGCACCACATGGGCGAGCACATACTCGGGCGCGTCGGCACCCAGCCCTGTCCGGAGCGCCTCGCGGACCCGGGACACGCCCTCGTCCGCCCCCTGTTCGGCCCCCGCGATCCGGGCGTCGAGCGCCCGGCACACGACCTGGAACATGCTGGGCGGGGTCCCCGCCGACGCCTTGCGCTCGGTCTCGCCGAGCAGGGTGCGGGCGTGCGCCGCGTCGCCGCTGTCCATGGCGATGACGGCGCGGAGGAAGAAGGCGAAGGTCTGCGCGTCCCAGATGCCGAGGTGCTCGGCGTCCTCGATGGCGCGCCGGGCCAGCTTCTCGGCCTGCTGCACGTCGCCCTGCCGGTACCAGATGTCGGCGATACGGCCGAGCAGCACCGGCAGCTCGGTGTACGCGCCGAGCTGCTGGGCGTAGCGCAGGGCCGTCTCGCACTCGGCGCGCGCGTCCTCGTACTGCCCGCGGTGGATGGCGACCTCGGCGCGCAGCCCGGAGACCTGGCTCAGCAGCCACCGGTCGCCGCTGACCCGCGCGAGCTGGTCGACCTCGGGGAGGTCCCGGCTGCCGGACTCCAGTCCGCCGGGGAGGTCCATCCGGATGTGCGCGCGCAGCAGGATCGCCACGGCCAGCTCCCAGTCGCCGCCGTAGCGGCGGCAGTTGGCGACGCAGCGGTCCATGCGCTGGGCCACGCCCGCGGCGCTGTCGAGGAGGTAGGCGGTGAACGGCCAGAGCATGCCGGGGAAGCGGGCGGCGGCGGGCCGCGGGATGTCGAAGGCGTGCAGGATCTCGGACGCCGTGGTGCGCGCGGACTCGTCCTGCAGCATCTCCTGGCCGTACTGCTCGGCGAGCAGGAAGTACCTGAGCAGCTGCATTTCGCGGTACAGCTCGTCCTCCCCGGCGCCGCGGTCCGCAGCTGCCGCCGGGAGCGTCCCCAGGACGCGTTCGGCCCAGCGGGCGCCCTCGTCGCGGTAGTTGCGCAGCCACCAGAACCAGCCGACGTCGCGGACGAGCGTGCCGGACGTGTCCCAGTCGCCGCGGTCCAGGGCGCGGCGCAGCACGGCGCGGATGTTGTCGAGGTCGGCCTCGACGCGGGGCAGCCAGGTGAGCTGCTCGGCGGAGCGGATGCGGGGGCGGGCCGCGCTGACGAAGCGGAGGATCTGCGCGGTGTGCCGCCGCTCGGCGGCGCGCAGGTCCTCGGGCCGCTCGGCGGCGCGCTCGCGCGCGTACTCGTGGATGGTCTCCAGCATCCGGTAGCGGACGCCGGTGCCGGAGCGGGCGGGGGGCTGTTCCGCGACCAGGATCGACTTGTCGACCAGGGCGCCGAGCAGGTCGAGCACGTCGTCCTCGCAGACCTCGGACCTGCCCGGCGCCGGCGTCGGCGCCGGCGGCCGGCCGGGGCCGGGGTGCGCGTCGGCGCAGACCTGCTCGGCTGCGGGCAGCGTGCAGCCGCCGGAGAAGACGGACAGCCGCCGTACGACGGTGCGTTCCCGCTCGTCCAGCAGGTCCCAGGACCAGTCCACGACGGCGCGGAGCGTCTGCTGCCGGGGCAGTACCGTCCGGCTGCCGCTGGTCAGCAGCCGGAAGCGGTCGTCCAGCCGGTCCGCGATCTGCCGCGGGGTCAGCGAGCGGAGCCGGGCGGCGGCCAGCTCGATCGCGAGCGGCAGCCCGTCCAGGCGGCGGCAGATCTCCGCGACGGCCTCCGGGTCCTCGCTCGTGGAGAACCCGGCGCGCGCGGCGGCGGCCCGGTCGGCGAACAGCCGGTACGCGGGCTCGGGCGGCAGCGGCTCCACCGGCCGCACGGTCTCCCCCGGCACGCCCAGCGGCTCCCGGCTGGTGGCCAGCACGGTGAGGTCCGGGCAGTGCGCGAGCAGGGTCTCGGCGAGCGCCGCGGCGGCGTCGACGAGGTGTTCGCAGTTGTCGAGGACGAGGAGCAGCCGGCGGTGCAGGCAGTGTTCGAGGAGGCGGGCCGTGGCGTCGTTGGCAAGGTCGCTGCTCAGCGAACGGGCGTTCTCGGTGGCGGCCGTGGCCAGTGCCGTCTCGCGGCGGCCGAGCGCGCTGAGGACCGCACCAGGGACGGCGGACGGGTGGTCGAGTGAGGCCAGCTCCACGATCCAGGCGCCGTCGGCGTAGCGGGCGGGGGCGGTCTGCGCGGGGTGCCGCGCGGCGAGGGCGGCCGCCGCCTGTTCGGCGAGCCGGGTCTTCCCGGAGCCGCCGGGGCCGGTCAGCGTGATGAGGCGGGTGCGGTTGAGGTCGTCGCGGATGGCGGTCATGTCGGACTCGCGGCCGACGAAGCTGGTGAGCCGCGCGCGAAGGTTCCCGGGCACGGGGGCGGGTGCGGGGC
>NZ_JAAKZZ010000072.1 GCF_011045075.1 Streptomyces boncukensis | reverse complement strand
TTCGATTGGTGAGGTGGCGGCGGCGTATGTGGCGGGGGTGTTGTCGCTGGAGGATGCGGGCGTGCTGGTCTCGGCGCGGGGCCGGTTGATGCAGGAGCTGCCCGCGGGTGGGGCGATGGTGGCGGTCGAGGCGCCCGAGGAGGAGGTGGCCCCTCACCTGAGTGACGAGGTGAGCATCGCGGCGGTGAACGGTCCTTCGGCGGTGGTGGTTTCGGGTCGGGAGGATGCGGTGCTGGCGGTGGCGGAGGTTTTTGCCGGGCGGGGGTGTCGGACGCGGCGGTTGCGGACCTCGCATGCGTTCCATTCGCCGTTGATGGAGCCGATGCTGGAGGAGTTCCGCCGGGTGGCGGAGGGGCTGTCGTATGGGGTGCCGCGGATTCCGGTGGTCTCCAACCTGACGGGTGAGGTGGTGGCGGAGTTTTCCGCTGAGTACTGGGTGCGGCATGTGCGGGAGGCGGTGCGGTTCGCGGATGGGGTGCGCACGCTGGAGGGCGAGGGCATCACCCGCTTCGTCGAACTCGGCCCGGATGGGGTGTTGGCGGGGATGGTGGCGCAGTCGGTGTCCTCGGAGGAGGCTGCGGGGGTGGTGGTGCCTGCGTTGCGCAGGGATCGTTCGGAGGTGTCTGCGGTGTTGCAGGCGCTGGGGCGGGTGCATGTCGCGGGTCAGGATGTGGACTGGGAGGCGCTGTATGCCGAGTCCGGTGCCCGGCGTGTCGAGCTGCCCACCTACGCCTTCCAACACCAGCGCTACTGGCTGGAAGCCCCATCGGCCCCGGCCCTGGCGGGTGATGTGGCGGCGGCCGGGCTGGAGAGCGCGGGGCATCCGCTGCTCGGCGCTGTCGTGGTCTCGCCGGAGGACGGCGGTGTGGTGCTCACCGGGCGGCTCGGCCTCGACACCCACCCCTGGCTGGCCGACCACCAGATCGCGGGGAACGTCGTCTTCCCGAGCACCGGCTATGTGGAGCTGGCGATCCAGGCCGCCGACCAGGTCGGCTGCTCGCTGATCGAGGAGCTGACCGTGCACACCCCGCTGGTCGTCCCCGAATCGGGTGGCGTACAGATCCAGGTGGTGGTGGGCGGCACGCCGGACGACGGAGGCGTACACCGCCCTGTGACGGTGTACGCGCGGCGCCAGGATGCCGAAGCCGGGCCGGACGAGGGGTGGACCCGGCACGCGGAGGGCGTACTGGCGACATCCGGTACGCCGGGCGAGGCGGAGGCCGATCCGGGGGCCTGGCCGCCGGCCGGGGCGACCGCGGTGGACGTCACCGGCGCGTACGGCGAACTCCTGCGCCGCGACTACGCCTACGGTCCGTTCTTCCAGGGCCTCCGGGCGGCGTGGCGGCGCGGCGACGAGATCTTCGCCGAGGTCGCCCTCGCCCCGGAAGCCGCCGACGACGGCCAGTCCGCCCACTTCGCCCTCCACCCGGCGCTGCTGGACGCCGCGCTGCAGGCGACCCTCCTCCCGGAGAAGGACGGCGACGGCGCCGACGGCGACGATGGCGAGCTCGTCATGCCGGGCTCCTGGCACCGCGTTCGCCTGCACGCCGCCGCGTCCGGTGCCGCCCCGCTGCGCGTCCGGCTGTCGCCGGGGGACACGCGCGGCATGGCCGTCGCGGTGTCCGACGGGAATGGCCGCCCGGTGCTGAGCGTGACCTCGCTGACCTGGCGTTCGCTGTCGCCTTCCGCTCTGCGTCAGGCGGACGGCGGCATGCACCACGACGCGCTGTTCCGCCAGGAGTGGCGCCCCCTCCCGCTGGAGACGGCCCCGTACGACGCGGAAGGGGAGCCGACGCTGCTCATCTGCGAGGCACCGGACGGCCCGGTGCCGGAGTCGACCCGCGCGGTGACGCACCGGGTGCTGGACGCCGTCCAGTCGTGGCTGTCCGACGAGCGGCACGCCGGATCCCGGCTGGTCGTGGCGACACGCGGTGCCATCGACGGCCGGGAGGTGCGGCTCGCCCCCGTCTGGGGACTGGTCCGGGCCGCCGAGGCCGAGCACCCGGGACGCTTCGTCCTGGTGGATCTGGACCCGGAGACGGAGACGGACCCGGAGACGGAGACCGACCCCGACCCGGCGACGCTGGACGAGGAGCACCGGCGCCTCCTGGCGGTCGCGGCTGCGACCGGCGAGCCGGAGCTGGCGATCCGCGCCGGCGGGGTCCTCGTGCCCCGGCTGAGCCGCGTACCGCGCGCTCCGTCCGCACCCGTGTGGGACGCCGAGGGCACGGTGCTGATCACCAACGGCACCGGAGAGCTGGGCGCGCGGCTGGCCCGGCATCTGGTGACGGAGCACGGCGTCCGTCATCTGCTCCTGACCCGCGAGGAGACACCGGACAGCACGGACAGCACGGACCCCGCCGCCGAACACGCCGCGGCACACGCCGAACTCGCCGAACTCACCGCGCTGGGCGCTCAGGTGCGGGTGGCGGAGTGCGCGGCGGCGGACCGGGAGGCGCTCGCCCGGGTGCTGGACTCCGTCCCCGGGGGCCACCCGCTGCGGGGGGTCGTACACGTGCCGGGCCGTGCGGAGAACGGGCTGGTCGACGCCGTGTCGCCCGCCGCGGTGAGTGCCGCGCTGCGCGCGGAGGCGGACGCCGCCTGGCACCTGCACGAACTCACGGCGGACCGGGAGCTGTCCGCGTTCGTCCTGCTCTCGGGCGCGGCAGGCGTGCTGCTTCCGGCCGGGCAGGCGACGCGCGCGGCGGCCGATGTCTTCCTGGACGCGCTGGCCGAGCATCGCAGGGCGCGCGGCCTGCCCGCCGCCTCTCTGGCCTACGGGCCGTGGGAGGCCCGTACGCGGCCGGGCGGTGCGGAGTCGGCGCGGCTGCGCCAGCACGGGATGCGGACGCTGTCGCCGGCGGAAGGGCTCGCCCTCTTCGACACGGCGCTGGACACCGCCGGGGCCGCAGCGCTGCTTCCCGTGCGGCTGGACACCGGGGTGCTGCGGGCGCTGGCCGCCGCCGGAGAGCTTCCGTCCCGGCTGCACGGCCTGGTGCGGATGCCCGTACGGGCGACCCCGCGCGCGGCCGTGCGGGACGACCCGGCCTCGGCCGCGCGGTTCGCGGAGGAACTGGCCGCGCTCTCGCCGCCCGAGCGGCGCCGTACGCTGCTGAACCTGGTGCGTACACAGGTGGCCGCGGTGCTCGGCCACTCCTCCTCGGAGGCGGTGGGCCCGGACCGGCCGTTCCAGGAGCTGGGGTTCGACTCGCTGTCGGCCGTGGAGCTGCGCAACCGGCTGGGCGCGACCGCCGGGGTGACGCTGCCCGCGACGCTGGTCTTCGACTATCCGACGGCGCAGGCGGTGGCCGGGCACATCGAGGAGCTGGTGACGCCCGGGGAGGCCGACGGCGTCCGGCTCGTCCTCGCGGAGCTGGACCGCGTCGAGGAACTGCTGTCCACGCTCCCCGGGCCCGGCGCCGACTCCGCATCCGGCCCGGCCTCCGGCTCGGCTCCCGGCTCGGCTCCCGGCTCCGGGCCGGCCGCCAGGATCGCCACCCGGCTGGACGTCCTGCTGCGCAAGTGGCAGGAGGCGCAGGGTCTGGCCCTGGCCGAGGTGCTGGAGGAGGCCGGCAGCTACGAAACGGCGACCGACGAGGAATTGTTCGAAGCGCTGGACGGTGAGCTGGGACTCGGCTGACCCGGCGCGTCGGTACGCATCCGCACGTACAGCACCCCGCCCCTCCGGGCGGGGTGCTGTCGTTTGCGGGCCCCATTCCCCTTTTCCCGGTCCGCGCTTTCGGCGGGGCTTACTCGCCGGACTTGGCTTGACAGTACAACTGCATCTGCGTATAACATAAACTGAAACGTCTAAGGCGTACACAGTTTCCCCCTGAGCGAGCGGAGAAGTGGCAGATGAGTGCACGTGTCGAGGGGTCGGCTGAGACCCCCTCCAGTCCGGGCGGTCCGGGCAAGGGGCATCCGAAGCGCTGGATGGCGCTGGGGATCCTGTGTGTGGCCGCGCTCGTCATCAGCGTCGACCTGACGGTGCTGCAGCTGGCCATCCCGTCCCTGACCGAGGAGCTGGACCCGGTCCCGACCGCCAGCCAGATCCTGTGGATCGCCGACATCTACGGCCTGGTCATGGCGGGTCTGCTGGTCTCGATGGGCATCATCGGCGACCGGATCGGCCGGAAGAAGCTGCTGGTGATCGGCGCGGTGGTGTTCGCGGCGGCCTCGGCGGTGATCGCCTGGTCGCCCAACCCCGAGTCGCTGATCGCCGGGCGCGCGCTGCTCGGCATCGGCGGCGCCACGATCTACCCGACCACGCTGTCGATCATCCGGGACATGTTCACCGACGCCAAGGAACGCTCTATGGCGGTCGGCATCTGGACCGGCATGGTCAGCGGCGGTACGGCGATCGGTCCGGTCGTCGGCGGCCCGCTGCTCGACAACTTCTGGTGGGGATCGGTCTTCCTGATCAACCTGCCGCTGATGGCCATCGTCTTCGTCGGCGCCCTGACCCTGGTTCCCGAGTCCCGCAACCCGCTGCCGGGCCGCCTCGACCTCTTCAGCGTGGTGCTGTCCGTCGTCGGCATCATGGGCATCGTCTACGCCATCCAGGAGTCCGCCCGCGACGGGCTGGACGAGCCCAAGATCATCGCCGCCGGTCTGGTCGGCCTGGTCGCACTCGTCCTCTTCCTCTGGCGGCAGGGCCGGATCGAGAACCCCATCCTCGATGTGACGCTGTTCCACAACCGCGCCTTCTCCGGCGCTTTCGCGGCCAACACCTTCACGATGTTCGCCTCGGTCGGCTCGCTGCTGCTGGTCAGCCAGTACCTCCAGTACGTGCACGACTGGTCCCCGATGCGGGCGGCGCTGGCGCTGCTGCCGCCCGCCGTCATGGGGATGATCTGCGCGCCGTTCGTCGGGCTGCTGATTCCCCGGATGGGCCAGGGCCGGGTGGTGGCGCTCGGGCTCGGGCTGCTGGCGCTGGCGATGTTCCTCTACAGCTTCACCGGCGTCGACGCGGGCTACCAGGCGCTGCTGATCCCGACCATCGTCCACGGCATGGCAGCGGCCTGCATCTTCGCCTGCACGGTGGTCATCATCATCAACAGCGCCCCGCCGGAGAAGTCGGGCATCGCCTCCGGCATCGCCACCACGGGCGGCGAGCTCGGCGCCGCCATGGGCATGTCGGTGCTCGGCACCATCCTGAACACCGTCTACCACCACTCGGTGGACGTGCCCTCGGAGCTCTCCGGCGAGGCGGCGCACGCCGTCGGGGACTCGGTGGGCGCGGCGCTGGAGGTCGCGGCCCAGGCGCCCGCCTCCGTCGCCGGCCGGATCGTGGACACCGCGTCCTCGTCCTTCATGGACGGCATGCACGCGGCCGTCCTCACCAACGCGGGCATCCTCCTCACGGTGTGCGTGATCACCCTGGTCGCCCTGCGCGGCCTGCCCAAGACGTTCGAGGAGCACTCTGAGGAGACGGGCGCCGAGGACGGGTCGGGCTCCGCCGGGGAGTCCGTCCCGGCGCAGACGCCGGGCCGCGAGTGACCGATGCCGACAACTCCGACTGAGAAAGGTGAAGACTGTGGCAGTGGGTAGGCTCCTCCGCTTCGACGAAGCGCGCGGTTACGGGTTCATCAGGCCCCAGGGCGGCGGCGTCGACGTGTTCATGCACGCCAACGACTTCGAAGGCCCGAGGGAGGCGCTGGTGCCGGGCACCATGGTGGAATTCGAGTTCGAGGAGGGCGACCGGGGCCTGCGCGCGGTGGCGGCGCACGCCGTCGCCGAGCCGCCCGCCGGTGCGGACGAGGCGCCCCAGCCGCTCCGCACCGAGACGAAGCCGCAGGCTTCCCAGGTGGTCCAGTCCCAGCCCCAGTCCCAGCCCCGGGTCCACGGTTCCGAGCCGCTGTCCCTCTCGGAGTTCATGCGCGAGGTGACCGACAAGCTGATCGTCGGCGCCCCCACGGCAACGGGGATGCAGATCGCCCAGATCCGGAAGTGCTTCGGGGATGTCGCCCGGAGCCATGGATGGGTTCTGGACTGACCGCTCACTCCGGGGTCAGCCGGAATGCATTTCCCGTGGATGCCCTTCGCCGCCCCCGTGCGAAGGGCATCTCCCCGTTCTGCCCCTAACCTCTCACCGGTTTCGGAGTTAGGGGTGGTACGGCGTATCGCCCCTCTCCGCTCCGGAGATAGAAAGGTGCCGTATTCGGCGGTGCCGGAGGCTTCCGGAACGACAGCGGAGGACAGCAATGAACCGTGTAATGGACAAGGTCGTCGCGATCACCGGGGCTGCGCGCGGACTGGGGCGCAGCCACGCCGTACGGCTGGCCGAGGAGGGCGCCGACATCATCGCCCTGGACGTCTGCGCGGACGCCACGACCCCCCAGTACGCGGGAGCCACCCCGTCCGACCTCGGCGAGACCGCGCGGCTGGTGGAGAAGACCGGGCGGCGCGCGGTCACCCGCCAGGTCGATGTGCGGGACCGGGCCGCGCTGGACGCGGCGCTGGACGAGGCCGTGACCGAACTCGGGCGCCTGGATGTGCTGGTGGTCAACGCCGGCATCAATCCGGTCGGCCCGGACCGCCCGATAAGCGCCTTCGCCGAGACCATCGACATCAATCTGGTGGGTGCGATCAACACCGTGCACTCCGCGCTGCCGCACCTGGGCGACGGCTCGTCCGTGATCGTCACCGGGTCGGCCGCCGGGCTGATGCCGCGCTACGACGGGGCGAACGGGGTGGGCCCCGGGGCCGCCGCCTACGCGTACTCCAAGCACGCCCTCGCCGAGTACGCCGAGCGGCTCGCCGTACGCCTCGCGCCCTCCGGCACCCGCGTCAACGTGGTGCACCCGACCAACGCGCCCACCGACCTGATCAAGAACCCGGCCGCGTACCGCACGTTCCGTCCGGACCTGGAGAACCCCACGGCCGAGGACGTCGAGATGGTCTACGCGAACATGCACGGGATGCCCATCGCCTATCTGGACGAGGCGGACGTCTCGCACGCCGTGGTCTACCTCGCCTCCGACGAGTCCCGCTACGTCACCGGCGCTCAGCTGAGGATCGACGCCGGCCTCATCGGCAAGCTGGAGGCGGGGTTCAACCCGATGGGCTGAGCCCCCCTTTTTCCGGCCTTTCCGGGAACCGAGAAAGGGACCGCACACGCCCACGTGCTCGGTGTGTGCGGTCCCTTGGCGGCTGCTCAGCTCACTCGCTCAGGGTGAGGGGGAGGTGCTCGAAGCCGTGCAGGCCGATCGCCGTGCGCCACTCGACCTCGCCGCCCACCTCGATGGACGAGAACCTGTTGATGATCAGCGGCAGGACGACCTGCGCCTCCATCCGGGCCAGATTGGCGCCCAGGCAGTAGTGCGGTCCGCCGCCGAAGCTGACATGGCCGCCCTCGTTGCGGGTCAGGTCCAGCCGGTCGGGGTCGGTGAACTGCGCGGGGTCGCGGTTGGCCCCGGCCGTCATGAGGAACAGCATCCTGCCGGCCGGAATCTCCTTGCCACCCAGCTCGATGTCCTCGCCGGTGAGCCGGACGGTTCCGGAAATGGGCGTGCCGTGCCGGATCAGTTCCTCGACCGCACTGGCCGTGACATCCGGGTTCCGGCGCCACAGTTCCAACTGGTCCGGGTTCTCCAGCAGGGTGTAGATGCTGGTGCTGATGAGGTTGGTGGTGGTTTCGAAGCCGGATATGAAGAGGAACGTGGCCAGCGCCATCAGATCCTCGTCATCGATACGGCCCGCATCGTGCTGGTCCAGCATGGCGGAGATCAGGTCGTCGCGGCGCTCGGCCCTGCGCTCCTCGAACAGCTCCGAGAAATAGCCGCGCAATTCCATGACCGATTCGTCGGCCTGGGCCAGCTCCTCCTCGCTGTAGTTCCCGCCGCCCCAGACCCGGGTCCAGTCGTTCGCCAGCTTGTAGAACAGCATTCCCTGGCTGTCGGGGACCCCGAGCATTTCGCAGATCACGGCCACCGGGAAGGGGCTGGCGACCGTGGGCACCAGGTCCACGGGCCGCCCGTCCTTCGCCTGTTCCGCCAGGTCGTCCACGAATCGCCGGGCCAGCACCTCGACCGACTCGCGCATCTCGCGGATCGCCTTCGGCGTGAACACCGAGGACGCCACCTCGCGCATCGCCGGGTGCTCCGGCGCGTCCAGATTGACCAGCGCGCGCAGGAACAGCCGCAGCGAAGCGTGCTCCTGCCAGTCGGCGCGCTGGGTCGTCGCGGCCCGGACGCCGTTCTTCATGTTGCCCATCCGCGCCGCCGCGTTCACCTCCTTGTATCCGGTGACGGCGTAGGCGCCGAGGGTGGTGCTTTCATAGACGCGGTCGACCCGGCGGATCGCGTCATAGAGCGGATAGGGATCCTCGATCATCGGCGGAGTCGCCAGTCGTGCGATGGCGGCCTCCGCCTCCTCGATCGCGGTATCAGATGTCACGGCAGGCTCCGATCTGGGCGCTCTATTCCCTGTGCGCCGCACCCGATTCCGTTTCGGTGAGGGCTGGTGAGGGACGTGAATTCTGTTCCGGAGTGCGGTCGGCAACGGCCCTCAGACGGAAAGGGTAGGTACCGCGCGCGTCATTCCGTACCCCTATCGCCCCTTAGCCGCCGGGCTTACCATCGGTCCGTGCGGTACCCGCGGACCGCCTTCGGAGCCGGTGCCCACAAGGCTGGCCGCGAGGGCAGCAGGGGTTCGGGCCCAGGGGAGGGTAGTCTTCGGTATATCTGGTATAACGTGGTCGCCGATTTCGGCGGAGATCTGGATACTGGGAGCGGACGATGGCAGTCGGCAAGGACAACGCCCCTCGCGAGCGCGCCCGCAGCGTGGAGCTCCTCTGGGGTGACAAGGAGCGGCGGGGCCGGGGCCCCAAGCCGGTGTTGTCCATCGAACGGATCGTGGAGACCGCCATCGAGGTCGCCGACGCCGAGGGGCTCGCCGCCGTCTCGATGCAGCGGATCGCCAGTGAGTTCGGCTTCACCACCATGTCGCTGTACCGGTACCTGCCCGGCAAGGCCCAGCTCGTCGACCTGATGACCGACGGGGCGCTGGGCACCCCGCCGGCGCTGGAGGAGATCTCCGGGGACTGGCGGGCCAAGCTGGAGGTGTGGGCCCGGCAGCTGTGGCACACCTACCACCGGCACCCCTGGCTGTTCGAGCTGCCCGTGGCCCGCCCCGGCACCATGGGGCCGAACGAGCTGAGCTGGCTGGAGTCCGCGATCCGGGCCTTCGCCGACACCCGGCTGAGCGGCGCCGAGCAGCTGGACGCGGTCTTCACGCTCAGCGGCCTGATCCGCAGCTGGACCTACCGCCCCAGCGACCTGGAGGACGAGCGCAAGCCCCTCACCACCGATGTGGCCGAGCAGTGGGGCTCCGCGGTGGGCGAGCTCATCGAGGAGCACAAGGACTCCTACCCGGCGCTGCTCGCGGCGATGAACACCGGCGGCTTCGACCCGGAGGTCGGCGACGGCGAGGAGTTCGGCCTGCGGTGTGTACTGGACGGTATCGGGGTCGTTGTCGACCAGCGGTCCGCCGAATCGACGGGGTCGTAGAGAGCGCCCCGAAGGGGCGCGGGGAAGTGTCGATAGCGGCTCCGCCGCGGGGCGCGACCAGCCACAGCGGCGCCGCGGCCCGCAGCGGACGGGAAGGGGCTGCCCCTTTCCGCTCGTCGCGGGCCGCGGGCGTGCAGTTCCCCGCGCCCCTGGCGGCGCCCCGAGAGTCGGCTGTCGAAAGTCACGCTCCGGCATCCGCTGCCCGCGCGGCCAACCGCTTGCGGTCGACCTTCCGGTTGGCGTTCAGCGGGAACGCCTCCAGATGCTCGTAGTGCCGCGGCAGCAGCCCGCTGGGCAGCACCTGCCGCAGCTGCCGGGCCAGCACCGCGGGCGAGACGGCGGTTCCCGTGTAGTAGACGACGAGTTCGAGGCCGCCGCCGGCCGCCGGGCGGGTCACCGTGGCCGCGTCCGTCACCTCCGGGCAGCCGCGGAGCGCCTCGTCCACCTCCGCCAGCTCCACCCGCCACCCCTGCACCTGGACCTGCGCGTCCAGCCGCCCCAGATACGCCAGTTCACCGTTCTCCAGCCGCCGCACCCGGTCCCCGGTGCGGTACCAGACGCGCCCGTCCCGCTCCAGGAACCGGCCCTCGCCGTCCTGCGGATCGAGGTAGCCCGCCGTCAGCTGCGGCCCCGCGACGCACAGTTCGCCCTCGGTGTGCGCGGTCCCGCCGTCCTCCGTGCGCAGCAGCCAGTCGTGGCCCGCGTGCACGGCGCCGATGGGGACGACGCCGTTGACGCTCAGCCGCGGTGAGTCGGCCGGCGACCAGCGGTGGCCGGTGACCGTGATCGTCAGCTCCGTCGGCCCGTACAGGTTCTCCACGGCCGCGCCCGGCGCCGCCGCCTGCCAGTCGGCGGCGTCCTGGCACAGCAGCGCCTCACCGGCGAAGAAGCTCCAGCGCAGCGTCGGCAGCGCGGCGGGGCCGAGCCCGCCCCGCCGGCGCACCAGGGCGATGGCGCTGGGTGTGGAGAACCACACGGTCAGCTTGCGCTCGGCGGCGAACCCGGGCAGGTCCAGATACGCCTGGGCCGGCACCGCGTGCACGCTCGCGCCCGCCCCCCAGGCGCAGAACAGGTCGAACATCGCGCAGTCGAAGTTCACCTCGGTCGCCTGCGAGAAGGCGTCGTCGGCGGTGAAGTCGTACCGCTCGTCCATCAGCCGGAAGTAGTGGTCCAGGCTGCCGTGGCTGATCGGCACCCCCTTGGGGCGCCCGGTGGAGCCGGAGGTGAACAGCAGATACGCCGGGTCCCCCGGCCGTACGGCGCACGGGGCCGCCAGGGTGTGCCCCTCGCCGACCGGGAGCACCGGCCGCCGGCCGCCGTCCTGGTCCACCTGGCGCAGGGCCAGCACCGGCAGCTCCAGCTCGGTCTCCGCGAGCGCGGCGAGGCCGGGGCCGTCGGCCACCACCGCCGTGGCGCCGGACGCCTGGAGCATCCCGCGGGTGCGGTCCGCGGGGAAGTCCGGGTGCAGCGGGACGGCGGCGGCGCCGCAGTACAGCGCGGCCAGGATGCCGGCGTAGCTCTCGACGCTCCTGCCGGCCAGCACCGCCACCGCGCGGGGCGGTCCGCCGGGCGCGGCCAGCAGCGATCCGGCCCAGCGCAGCGCCAGCTCGTGCAGCTCCTCGTAGCTGAGGGTGTCGTCGCCCACCCGCAGGGCCGTGCCCCGGGGGGAGGCGTCCAGGCCCCGCAGGAAGCGCTGATGCGGTGCGTTGCGGACAGTGGCGTGCATCATCACTCCTGGAAAGAGGGGTTGATAAGGGTGGTGGGGCGCCGGAGCCCGGACTTACGTTGTCGGCGGTCCGAGCCCGTCAGTGGCGTTTCTTCCCGACCCTGGAGTCACCATGTGGGACGCGCGTTTCGAAGAAATCCTCAGGAAACATCTCCCGTTCCTCTCCGCCGGCGAGCCGCTGACCGAGGATCTGGTACTGCGGGACCACGGCCTGGACTCGATGGCCATGGTCGACCTGCTCGCGCTCCTGGAGCAGGAATTCGGCGCCACATTCGTCGGCGACGCGATGAGCATGGAGAATTTCGCGACCCCGCGCACACTCTGGGAAACCCTCTCCCGAGTGACCGCCGGCGCCGCCTGACGCCGCTGAAGGCTGAAGGCATCCCCGAGAACGGGCCCCCGAGAACGGGCCGCGGAACGGGCTGCGCGCACCGCCATCGGGCGTCCCTACGCCGCGAGCCTCGGGCGCCGCAGCGCCGCCTGCGGATCGACCGGGACCACCTCGAAGTTCCCGGTCACGCAGCGCACCCGGCCCCACAGGCTGTCCGGCCCGGCCACGCACAGCCGCGTCACCCCGAGCCCCTTCAGCGCGCTCAGCGCCGTCGGCCACTCCACGGCCCGCACGATGCCGTCCAGCACCATCGTGCGGATCTCCGCGCCGGACTCCAGCACCCGGCCGTCGTGGTCGGACACGACCGGGATGCGCGGCGCGGAGAAGTCGGCGGAGCGGAACAGCTCGCGCTCCATCTCCTCGCGCAGCGGCGCGAAGGCGCGCGCGTGCATCGGCGGGCGCATGGTGTAGAGCGGCATGCCGCCCAGCGACCGCAGCCGCTCCCTGAGCCAGTCGAGCCGGTGCTCGCGCAGCGACAGCATGTGGAAGTCCTCGTCGACATGGCAGGCGACCTCGTGCCACTCGCCCGCCTCGTCCAGCTCGGCCCGCACCTCGGCGAGCCGCTCGCGGGGCACGCGGGCGAAGGACTGGGTGACCACGTCGCCGTACTCCCGCGCGAAGTACGCGTCGGCCCGGTGCCCCCACCCGGCGGTGAGCCGCACCGCGTCCGCGAACCCCAGCGCCCCGGAGTGCACGGCGGCCGGGGTGCCGCCGAAGCTCGGGCCCACACACGCGTCGGCCCGCAGCCCGAGCGCCTCCTCGGCCCACTGGGCCAGCGCCAGGCAGTTCACCAGAAACGCGACCCGCGCGTACTCCGAGAACTCGCCCTCGGCCGCGCGGTAGCGCTCCAGCAGCGGGTAGCCGAGAACCTCGTCCGCCTGAGAAACCAGCCGCCGGGCCACGGGATTCAGCAGCATGAACTTCGCCACATCCTGATAGGGACATGGAGTAATGCCGGGGAAAACGACAGCAGTGCCTGCTGCAATGTCTCTGGCCATATTGCACAGTCTGGTTCCGGGCCGATATATCCAGAACCCCTAGAGCCCCCTAAGTTGGGCGGGCGCCGTACCGTCGCGTTGGCGGTGCGGATAGCGTCGTGCTAGGAAATAGCATCCCGCACCCCTGACGACTGGAGCGTGATTCGGTGGAAAATCTCCGGGGTTTTCTGCTGCGTGCCGCGAAAACCACCCCCGAGAAGCCGGCGCTCGTGGAACGGAGCGCGGACGGCGGCCTCAGCACCCTCACCTACCGGCAGTTGGAGGACCGCGTCGACGCGTACGCGGCCGACCTCGACAAGCTGGGCCTGGACACCGGCGACCGGGTCGTCCTGGAGTCGGATGTCACCGGCTGCGCCGTGGCGATGCTGCTCGCCTGCGCCACGCTCGGGCTGCCCTTCATCCCGGTCAGCCCCGAGACCCCCGCCAAACGGCTGGCGGCCGTCCTGGACGCCGCCGAGCCCGCGCTGTTCGCCCGCGCCGCCGGTGCCGCCCGCGCCGCCGCGCCGGAGGACACCGCCGGGATACCCGAGAGCGTCGGCCTCGTCCACTTCGACCCGGACGGCGTCCACACCCGGCGCCCGCCCCTCCCGCGCGCCCGGCACCGCCGCCGGGTCGTCAGCACCGACACCGCGTACATCATCTTCACCTCCGGCACCACCGGCCGCCCCAAGGGCGTGGTGATGAGCCACCGCGCCGTCGTCTCCCTCCTGAGCGCGCTGCTCACCGAGGAACTGCTCACCCCCGACGACCGGGTCGCCACCACCTCGCCGCTCCAGTTCGACTTCGCCCTCTTCGACATCGGGTTCGCGCTCGGCAGCGGCGCCACCCTGGTGCCCGTCCCGCGCGCCGAGCTGACCTGGCCCCGGCACTTCCTCGCGTTCCTCGACGAGGCCGCCGTCACCCACGTCGACGGCGTGCCCTCGATCTGGCGGCCGGTGCTGCGGCACGAGCCGGAGCGGCTGGCAGAGCTCAGCGGGCTGCGCGGCATCCTGTTCACCGGGGAGGACTTCCCGCTGCCCGAACTCCGCAGGCTCCAGCGGCTGCTGCCCGGCGTCCGCATCACCAACGGCTACGGCGCGACCGAGTCCATGGCCTGCTCCTTCACCGAGGTGCCCAGCCCGCTGCCGGACGACCTGGAGCGGCTGTCCATCGGCTTCCCGCTGCCCGGCTACGACATCACCCTGATCGGCGCCGACGGCAGACCCGTCGAGGAGGCCGGGGCCGAGGGCCAGATCCACCTCCGCGCCCCCTCGCTGTTCACCGGCTACTGGGACGACCCCGAGGCCACCCGTGCGGCGCTGGTGCCCGATCCGCTCGACCCGCGCTCGGGACGGCAGGTGCTGCGCAGCGGCGACCTGGCCTGCCGGGGCGAGGGCGGCGAGCTGTACTTCCTGGGCCGGGCCGACTCCCAGGTCCAGATCCGCGGCCACCGCGTCGAGCTGCGGGAGGTGGAGCGGCGGCTGCTGGAGCTCCCCGGCGTCAGCGCCGCGGTGGCGCTGCTGGTGCCGCAGGAGGGGCAGGACCCGCGGCTGCTCGCGTTCGTCGTCCCCGGCCGGGAGGGCGGGACGGAGTTCGACGCGGAGTTCGACGCGGAGTTCGACAAGGCGGAGGCCCGCGCGTTCTGCGCGGAGACTCTGCCGGGATACATGATCCCCCAGGACATTCGCGCCGTCGACGACATCCCCCTGACCGCCAACGGCAAGGCCGACCGCGCAGCGCTGGCGGCGCGGGCCGCCACGCCCTCCGGCCCGTAGGCGCAAGAGCTGTGCCCGAAGGGCGCGGGGAACGGCGCGCCCGGCCACGACGCGGCGGCAGCCCGCGGAACACCGGCAGGGGCAGCCCCTGCGCCTGCGTCGCGGGCCGCGAGTGTGCTGTGGCCGGGCGCGCCGTTCCCCGCGACCCTTCGGGCGCCGTGGTTCGCCGGAGAAGCCAAACCCTCTGTGGAGATGAAGATGACTGAGTTCCGGAACGTCTCACGTCTGCTCGACCTCGTGCGCGAGGAGACCCTGGGAGCGCTGCGGAAGATCCGCCCCGACGCGCCGGAGCCGGCCGCACCGCTCGACACCGGCCGCACCTTCTTCGAAATGGGCCTGGACTCCCTCGGGCTGATGGAGCTCCACACCCGGCTGGTCGCCGCCACCGGCCTGGAGCTGCCGGTGACGGTCGGCTTCGACCACCCCACACCCGAGGCGCTGGCCCGGCACCTGGGCACCGAGGTGCTCGGCCTGCCGGCGGACGGCCCCGACCCGGACCCCGGGCCCGGACCCGCCGGTGCCGACGACGACGATCCCGTCGCCATCGTCGGCATCGGCTGCCGCTTCCCCGGCGAGGTGCGCTCACCCGCCGACTTCTGGACCCTGCTGTCCGAAGGCACCCACGCCATCAGCGACTTCCCCGCCGACCGCGGCTGGGACCTGGACCAGCTCTACGATCCCGACCCCGGCACCCCCGGCACCAGCTATGTGCGGCAGGCCGGATTCCTGCCCGACGCCGCCGAGTTCGACGCCGACTTCTTCGAGATCAGCCCCAAGGAAGCCACCGCCATGGACCCCCAGCAGCGGCTGCTGCTGGAGACCTGCTGGGAGTCGCTGGAGCGCGCCGGGATCGACCCCGGCCGGCTGCGCGGCACCCGCTCCGGGGTGTTCGTCGGCGTGGAGCCGCACGAGTACGGGCCCCCGGTGCACGAGGCCCCCGACGGGCTCGACGGCTATCTGATGACGGGCACCGCGCCCAGCATCGTCTCCGGCCGCGTCGCCTACACCCTGGGGCTGGAGGGCCCCGCGCTGACCGTCGACACCGCCTGCTCCGGTTCGCTGGCCGCGCTGCACCTGGCGGTGCAGTCGCTGCGCCGCGGTGAGTGCCGCCTCGCGCTGGCGGGCGGCGTCACCGTCATCACCAGCCCCGGCACCTTCACCACCTTCAGCCGCCAGCGCGGACTCGCCGCCGACGGCCGCTGCAAGGCGTTCGCCGCGGCCGCCGACGGCACCAACTTCGCCGAGGGCGCGGGGGTCCTCGTCCTGGAGCGGCTGTCCGAGGCGCGGCGCAACGGGCACCGGGTGCTGGCCGTCGTACGGGGCAGCGCCGTCAACCAGGACGGCGCCAGCAACGGGCTGACCGCGCCCAACGGGCTGGCCCAGCGCCGGGTGATCCGGGACGCGCTCACCGACGCCGGGATCGGCGCCGACACCGTGGACGCCGTCGAGGCGCACGGCACCGGCACCAAGCTCGGCGACCCGATCGAGGCCCACGCCCTGATCGCCACCTACGGCGCGGCCCGCACCCCGGAGCAGCCGCTCCGGCTCGGGTCGGCGAAGTCCAACATCGGGCACACCGGCGCCGCCGCCGGAGCGGCGGGCGTCATCAAGATGGTCGAGGCCATGCGGCACGGCGTCCTGCCGCAGACCCTGCACGTCGACGAGCCGTCCGGGCACATCGACTGGTCGGCCGGGACCGTACGGCTGCTGACCGCCGCCGAGCCGTGGCCGAGGGCCGAGGACCGGCCGCGCCGCGCCGGGGTCTCGTCCTTCGGCGTCAGCGGCACCAACGTGCACGTCATCCTCGAAGAGCCGGCGCCCGAGGACCGCGCCGAGAGCGACGGCGCCGGGTACGGCGGCGCCGCGCCGGAACCGGGCGAAGCCGGGTACGCGCGGGTGGCGCCGCTGGTGTTCTCCGCCAAGAGCGAGGCCGCGCTGCGCGCCCAGGCCGCGCAGCTCGCCGCCCTGCTCGACAGCGGCGCCGACGACAGCGGCGGCGACAGCGGCGGCGACAGCGGCGGCGCCGGCCGTCCCGTGGCGCTGGCCGACGTGGCCTACGCGGCCGCCACCACCCGGGCCGCGCTGCCGCACCGCGCAGCCGTGGTCACCGCCTACCCCGACGAGGCGCTGCGGGCGCTGCGCGCCGCCGCCGGGGGCGACACCCCCGCCAGCGTGCCGCACGCCACCGCCGTGCCCGGCAAGCTGGCCCTTCTCTTCACCGGCCAGGGCAGCCAGCGGCCCGGTATGGGCCGCGAACTGCACCAGACCTTCCCCGTCTTCGCCAAGGCGCTGGAGGAGGCCGCCGACCACCTGGACCTCCAGCTCGACCTCCCGCTGCTGGACGTCCTCTTCGCCGACGAGGGCAGCGACGCGGCGGCGCTGCTGGACCGGACCGCCTACGCGCAGGCCGCGCTGTTCGCCGTCGAGGTGGCGCTCTTCCGGCTGTACGAGTCCTGGGGCGTCACCCCCGACTACCTCGCGGGCCACTCGGTCGGCGAGCTGGTCGCCGCGCACGCCGCCGGGGCGCTCTCGCTGGAGGACGCGGCCCTGCTCGTCGGCGCGCGCGGACGGCTGATGCAGGAGCTGCCCGCCGGCGGGGCGATGGCCGCGCTGGAGGCCACCGAGGACGAGGTCGCCGGGCACCTCACCGACCGCGTGAGCCTCGCCGCCGTCAACGGCCCCACCGCCGTGGTCCTCTCCGGCGACCGGGACGCCGTCGACCGCGTACTGGAGCACTTCCCCGACCGCCGCTCCAAGCGGCTGCGCACCTCGCACGCCTTCCACTCGCCGGTGATGGAGCCCATGCTGGCGGAGTTCGAGCGGATCGCGGAGGCGATGACGCACCACCCGCCCCGGATCCCGGTCGTCTCCAACGTCACCGGGCAGCCGGT
Organism: Streptomyces boncukensis; assembly: GCF_011045075.1. Classification (GTDB taxonomy): domain Bacteria; phylum Actinomycetota; class Actinomycetes; order Streptomycetales; family Streptomycetaceae; genus Streptomyces; species Streptomyces boncukensis. The sequence goes on along the minus strand of NZ_JAAKZZ010000072.1, from coordinate 4,775 downwards.
GACGGAGTTCGACGCCGCGTACTGGGTGCGGCACGTACGCCGGGCCGTGCGGTTCCAGGACTGCGTGACCTGGCTGGCCGCCGAGGGCGTCACCACCTGTCTGGAGCTGGGCCCCGACCCCGTGCTGTCCGCCATGGGACGGGAGTGCCTGGCCGCCGCCGGAGCGGACGGCACCGTCTTCACCTCCGCGCTGCGCGCCCACCGCACCGAGGAGCGCGAGGCGGTGGCAGCGCTGGCGACCGCGCACGTCCGCGGTGTCACGGTGGACTGGGAGGCGTACTTCTCGTCCTTCTCCGCCTCTTCCGCCTTCCCCGCGTCCGGGGCCCGCCGCGTCGACCTGCCCACCTACCCCTTCCAGCGCCGCCGCTACTGGGTCGACGGGGCCACGGACGCGGGCGTGCGCACGGCCGGGCTCGGCCGCCCGGACCACCCGCTGCTCGGCGCCGTCGTCGGCCTCGCGGGAGCCGATGGCGTGCTGCTCACCAGCCGGCTCTCCGTCGCCTCCCACCCGTGGCTGGCCGACCACGTCATCGCGGGCGAGGTGCTGCTGCCCGGCACCGCCTTCGTCGAGCTCGCCGTGCGCGCCGGGGACGAGGTCGGCTGCGGCACCCTCGACGAGCTCACCCTCCAGGCCCCGCTCGCGCTGCCCGCCGACGGCGGCGTCTCCCTCCAGGTCGCCGTGGGCGCCGCCGACGCCTCCGGCCGCCGCCCGGTCGACCTGTACGCGCGCGCCACCGACGACGAGCCCTGGACCCACCACGCCACCGGCGCCCTCGCTCCCACCGGGCCGTCCTCGCCCGGCCCGGCGCTCGCCGGAGCCTGGCCGCCCCCGGGCGCCGAACCGGTCGACATCACCGGCCTCTACGCCGAACAGGCCGCGCAGGGGTACGGGTTCGGGCCGCTGTTCCAGAACCTGCGCGCGGTGTGGCGGCAGGACGGCGACGTCCTCGCCGAGGTCGCCTTCGCCGAGCCCGGCGCGGCCCAGGCCGAGCGATTCGGGCTGCACCCGGCGCTGCTGGACTCCGCACTCCAGGCCATGGCCTTCCTCCCCGGCGAGGAACCGGGCGTCACCAAGGTGCCGTTCACCTGGGGCGGCGTCAGCCTGCACGCCTCCGGCGCCTCGGCGCTGCGCGTACGGATCACCCCGCTCGGCCCCGACACGGTGGCGGCCGACCTCGCCGACCCGTCCGGCGCTCCCGTGGCCTCCGTGCGGTCCCTCGCGGTGCGGCCCGTCGCCCCCGAGGGGTCCGGCGGCGCCCAGGCACGCGGCAGGGCCGAGGCGCTGCACCGGATCCACTGGGCGCCGGCCGGACCGACCGCCGCCCCGGAGCGCGAGGGCACCGTCAGCGCCCTCGCGGTGCTGGACGCCGACGCCGGCGCCGACGCCGGTGCTCCGCTGGCCCGTGCGCTGGGCGCTCCCGGCGCTCCGCTGCCCGTCCACCGCGGCACCGCCGCGCTGGGTGCGGCCGTCGCCCAGGGCGCACCCGTGCCCGACACCGTGCTGGCCCCCTTCCCGCCGCTGCCGCCCGGCGCGGCTGAGCCGTACGCCGCGGCGCGCGCGGCCACCAAGCGGCTGCTGGCGCTGCTCCGCCAGTGGCAGCAGCTCCAGGACGGAGACGAGCGGTTCGCCGCCACCCGGCTCGTCGTCGTCACCACCGGCGCCGTGGCGACGGCGCCCGGCGAGCGGGCCGATCTGGGCACGGCACCGCTGTGGGGCCTGCTGCGCGCCGCCCGCGCCGAGCAGCCCGGCCGCTACGTCCTCGCCGACCTTGCCCCCGACCAGGACCAGGACCCCGACCAGGACGCGGACCAGGACGCGGACCGGCAGCGGGCGGACGCGCTGCGCGCCGCACTCGCCGCGGACCACCCCGAGTTCGCGCTGCGTACGGACACCGTCCTGACCCCCCGACTGGAGCGCGCCGGGCACCCGCAGACCGCCGGGGAGCCCGGCCCCTGGGACGCCACCGGCACCGTGCTGATCACCGGCGGCACCGGAGGGCTCGGCGGGCATGTCGCCCGCCATCTGGTCACCGAGCACGGCGTACGCCATCTGCTGCTGGTCGGCAGGCGCGGCCCCGAGGCGCCGGGCGCCGAGCGGCTGCGCGAGGAGCTGACCGGCCTCGGCGCCCAGGTCACCCTCGCCGCCTGCGACGTCTCCGACCGGCAGGCCCTGCGGCGGCTGCTGGAGGCCGTACCCGAGGAGCGCCCGCTCACCGGCGTGGTGCACGCCGCGGGCACCGTCGCCGACGGGCTGGCCGACGCGCTCACCGACGAGCAGGTGGACACCGTCTTCGCGCCGAAGGCCGATGCCGCCTGGCACCTCCACGACCTCACCCGGGAGCGCGGCCTGTCCGCGTTCGTGCTGTTCTCCTCCGGCGCCGGGGCGCTGGACGCCGCCGGGCAGGGCAACTACGCGGCGGCCAACGTCTTCCTGGACGCGCTCGCGCAGCACCGCACGGCCGCCGGACTCCCCGCGCACTCCCTTGCCTGGGGGCTGTGGGACGGGGGTGACGGCATGGGCGGGCGGCTCGACGAGACGACACGGCGGCGAGCCGACCGCTCCGGGCTGACCGCGCTGTCCGTCCCGGAGAACCTCGCCCTGTTCGACCGGGCGCTCACCCTCCCGCCGGACGCCGCGCCGGACGGCTGCCTGCTCCCGCTGCGGGTCGACACCGCCGTGCTGCGCAGCCGTACGGACGGGGTGCCGCCGCTGCTGCGCACCCTCGTCCCGGCCACGCCGCGGCGCGCCGCGGCGAGTAGCGGCGACACGGGCCCGGACCGGACGTCGTTCGGCCGCCACCTGGCCTCGCTCTCCGACGCCGAGCGGGATCGGCTGGTGCTGGACCTGGTGCGGGAGCGCGTCGCCAGCGCGCTCGGCCACGACAGCGGCCGCGCCATCGACCCGCAGCGCGCGTTCAGCGAGATCGGCTTCGACTCCCTCGCGGCGGTCGAGCTGCGCAACGCGCTCAACTCCGCCACCGGGCTGCGGCTGCCCTCCACCCTGCTCTTCGACTACCCCACTCCGCGCGCCCTCGCCGCCTTCGTCCAGGCCACCGCGCTCGAAGCGGACACCGGCACGGACACCGGCGCCGCCCGGCCGACGGCTCCGGCAGCGCCCGCCGACGACGAGCCCATCGCCATCGTCGGCATGGCGTGCCGCTACCCGGGCGGCGTCACCTCGCCCGAGGAGCTGTGGCACCTGGTGGAGCGGGGCACCGACGGCATCGCGCGCTTCCCCGAGGACCGCGGCTGGGACGTGGAGCGGCTGTACGACCCCGAGCCGGGCACACCGGGCAAGAGCTATGTGCGCGAGGGCGGATTCCTCTACGACGCCGCCGAGTTCGACCCGGCCCTCTTCGGCATCAGCCCCCGCGAGGCGCTGGCCATGGACCCGCAGCAGCGGCTGCTGCTGGAGACCTCCTGGGAGGCCATCGAGCGCGCCGGGATGGACCCCACCGCGCTGCGCGGCAGCGCCACCGGCGTGTTCGCGGGCGTCATGTACCACGACTGGGCCACCCGGCTGGCCGCCGCGCCCGAGGAGCTGACCGGCTATCTCGGCATCGGCAGCGCGGGCAGCATGGCCTCCGGCCGGCTCGCCTACACCTTCGGCCTGGAGGGGCCCGCGGTGACGGTGGACACGGCGTGCTCGTCGTCGCTGGTGGCGCTGCACTGGGCGATCCAGGCGCTGCGCTCCGGGGAGTGCTCGCTGGCCCTGGCGGGCGGCGTGACGGTGATGGCCACCCCGAAGACCTTCGTCGACTTCAGCGCCCAGCGCGGCCTGGCCGCGGACGGCCGCTCCAAGTCGTTCGCCGCCACCGCCGACGGCACCAGTTGGAGCGAGGGCATCGGCATGCTGCTGGTGGAGCGCCTGTCGGACGCCGAGCGGCTGGGCCACCGCGTCCTGGCGGTCGTCCGCGGCAGCGCCGTCAACCAGGACGGCGCCTCGAACGGCCTGACGGCGCCGAACGGCCCATCCCAGCAGCGGGTGATCCGCCAGGCCCTGGCGGGCGCCGGGCTCGAACCGCACGAGGTCGACACGGTGGAGGCGCACGGCACCGGGACGGCGCTGGGCGACCCGATCGAGGCGCAGGCGCTGATCGCCACCTACGGGCAGGACCGTCCGGAGGGCAGGCCGCTGTGGCTGGGCTCGATCAAGTCGAACATCGGTCACACGCAGGCCGCCGCCGGAGTCGCCGGGGTCATCAAGATGGTGGAGGCGATGCGGCACGGCAGGCTGCCGAAGACCCTGCACGTGGACGAGCCGACGCCCGAAGTGGACTGGTCGACGGGCGCGGTGGAACTGCTGACGGAGACCCGGGAGTGGCCCGGGGTGGGCGAGCGCCCGCGCCGGGCCGCGGTCTCGTCCTTCGGCGTCAGCGGTACGAACGCCCATGTGATCCTGGAGCAGCCGGAGCCCGCGGCGCGGCCCGCCGAGTCCCCGGAGCCCGCCGAGTCCCCGGAGCCCGCCGGGGTGCTTCCCTGGGTGGTGTCAGGACAGTCGGCGGAGGCGCTGCGGGCGCAGGCCGCGCGGCTGTGGTCGCACCTCGGCTCCGACGGGACGGACCTCGCGGCGGTCGGCCGCGCCCTGGCCACCGGGCGCGCCGCGCTGGAGCACCGCGCGGTAGTCGTCGGCGGGACCCGCGCGGACTTCCTGCGCGGACTGGCAGCGCTGGCGGAGGACTCGGAGCCGGCGGGCGTCGTGCGGGACGTGGCCCGCAGCGGCGGCGGCACGGCGTTCCTGTTCTCGGGGCAGGGTGCGCAGCGGGTGGGGATGG
>NZ_JAAKZZ010000729.1 GCF_011045075.1 Streptomyces boncukensis | reverse complement strand
GCGGAGTCATCAGCCTCCTCCCACCCCTCCGGTCTCTCCAGCCCTTCCGGCTCCTCCCGCCCTACCGGCTCCTCCCGCTCGCCGCCCGCTCGCTCCGGGGCGTCCGCGAGCGCACCGGTGCCGGGCTCCGGCCAGTGGCGGCGGCGCTGGAACGCGTAGGTGGGCAGGCCGACCACGGCGGCGTCCGCGGGGAAGGCGGGGCGCCAGTCCACCGGCACGCCCGCCGTGTACAGCTCGGCCAGCGAGGTCAGAAAGCGGCGCGGCCCGTCGTCGTCGCGCCGCAGCGAGCCGGTGACGACGGCGGCCGAGTCCGTCTCGTCCAGCGTCTGCTGGAGGGCCATGGTCAGCACCGGGTGGGCGCTGACCTCGATGAAGGCGTCGTGGTCCGCCAGCGAGCGGATGGCGCGCTCGAACTCGACGGTGCCGCGCAGATTGCGGTACCAGTAGCCGGCGTCCAGCGACCGGGTGTCCGGCGCGCCGCCCGTCACGGTCGAGTGGAAGGGGAGGGCCGCTGCGCGCGGCTCCACCGGGGCCAGCTCCGTCAGCAGCTCCTCGCGCAGTTGCTCGATGTGCGCGGAGTGGGCGGCCACGTCGACGGGGATGCGCTTCGCCGCGACGTCCTCGGCGGCGAAGTCCTCCAGCATCCCCTCGATGGCGTCCCGGTCGCCGGACAGGATGACCGACCGGGGCCCGTTGACCGCCGCGATGGACACCTTGCCGTCGCACCGCGCCACCCGCGGCTCCAGCTCCGCCACCGGCAGCGGTACGGAGATCATCGCGCCCTGACCGGCGAGCCGGGCCTGGGCGCGGCTCCACAGGGCCGCCACCCGGGCCCCGTCCTGCAGGGACAGCGCGCCCGAGACGACGGCGGCGGAGATCTCGCCGTTGCTGTGCCCCACGACCGCCGCGGGGTGGACGCCGAAGGACCGCCACAGGTCGGCCAGGGCCACCATCACCGCGAACAGCGCGGGCTGGATGACGTCGTCGCGGTCGAGGGCCGGCGCGCCGGGCGCCCCGCGCAGCACGTCGTGCAGGGACCAGTCGATGTACGGGGCGAGCGCCCGCGCGCAGGCGTCGATCCCGGCGCGGAACACATCCGAGTCGTCCAGCAGGTCGGCGGCCATACCGGCCCACTGCGACCCCTGGCCGGGGAAGACGAACACCACGCGCTCGCGCGGCACGGCGGCCCCGGTGATCTGCCCGGGTGTCCGGCGGCGCGCGGCGAGCGCCGCCAGCTCCGCGGTGAACTCCTCGCGGGTCCCGGCCAGGACGACCGCGCGGTTGCGGAGCGCGGTGCGGGTGGCGGCCAGCGAGAGGCCGATGTCGGCGGCCGAGTCCCCGGTGCCGTCCAGATGGGCGCGCAGCCGCCGGCTCTGTGCGCGCAGCGCCTCCGCGGTGCGCCCCGAGAGCGTCCAGGGCAGGACGCGGCCGCGGAACGCGGCCGGGCGCTCAGTGCCCGGCGCGGGCCGGGCGGGCGCGGCCGCGGGCGGGGCGGCGACGAGGACATGGCAGTTCGTGCCGCCGGGGCTGAAGGAGGAGACGCCCGCGAGCGGCCGGTCCGGGTGCGGCCAGTCCCCGAGCGTCTCCTGGACCCGCAGGTTCGGCTCCGCCGCCGGGATGTCCGGGTGCGGGGAGCGGTGGTGCGGGCGGCGGCGGTCCACGCTGGGCGGGAGCTGCCCGTGAGCGACGGACAGCACGACCTTGAGCAGCCCGGCCATGCCGGAGGCGGCGCCCAGGTGGCCCACGCCGGCCTGGGCGGAGCCGACGAGCAGCGGCTCCTCGCGCGGGCGCGCGGCGCCGAGGACGGCGTCCAGCGCGGCGGTCTCCGCCGGATCCCCGGCCGGGGTGCCGGTGCCGTGCAGCTCGACGTACTGCACCTCGGACGGGTCCGCGCCGGCCCGGCGGCAGGCGAGCCGCAGCAGTTCGCGCTGCGCGTCCCCGTGCGGGGCCTGCGGGCCGTCCGGGTCCGGGGCCCCGCCGTCGTGGTTGACGGCGCTGCCGCGCAGCACCGCGTGCACCCGGTCGCCGTCGGCCAGCGCACGGGCCAGGGTCTTGAGGACGACGACGGCGCCGCCGCCCTCGCCGCGCACCCGGCCGTCCTGGCCCGCGGCGCCCTCCGGCGCGAGGGCGAGCTCGACGCCGCCCGCCAGCGCGACCTCCGACTCGCCGTCGCGCAGGCTCCGGCACGCCATGTGCACCGCCACCAGCGCGGAGGACTGCCCGGCGGCCACGGTCAGGCCCGGCCCGCGCAGGCCGAGCACGGCGGAGAGGCCACTGGCGGTCGGGCCGCCGCGCGCGGCCCTCCGGTGTGCCGGGCCGGGGTAGTCGTCCGGCGCCGCGCCGACGAAGACCCCGGTGCCGCCGTCCCGGAGCGTGCCCGGGACGATGCCGGCCTCCTCCAGCGCCTCCCAGCCCAGCTCCAGCAGCAGCCGCTGCTGCGGATCGGTCGCCGCGGCCTCGCGCGGCGCCATGCCGAAGAAGCCCGCGTCGAACTGGTCGATGCCGTCGAGGAAGGCGCCCGCGCGCCCGTCCGCGTCCGGTGCCGTACGGGTACGCGCGCCTGACGCGCCCGACGCGCCCGACGCGCCCGACGCACCGGAAGCACTGGGGGCGCCGGAAACACTGTCCTGTCCGTCGGCGAGCAGCCGCCAGTACGCCCGGGGGTCCGGGGCGCCCGGGAAGCGGCAGGCCAGTCCGATGACGGCGACGGGCTCCCCGGCGTCCCGGCCTTGGCTGCGGGGGTTGTCGACAGACACGCGGTTCCTCACTTCGTCTCAGAGGCGTTCTGGTGCGCCGCCCTCGACGGGCGTACGGCGCGGATGCCGGCCGGCTGCGGGCGGCGGGCTGAGGGCGGAGCTGCGGGC
>NZ_JAAKZZ010000728.1 GCF_011045075.1 Streptomyces boncukensis | reverse complement strand
CCCGTCCTGCGCCGACGTCACAGCTCCCGCACATACCGCCACTCCGAGCCCGCCAGGGTGTAGCCGAAGCCATGGTTGATGGCGAGCATGGGCGCGTTCGAGGCGTCGTTGCCCGTGTACGCGTGCCGGTAGCCCGCCGCGCGGGAGCGCAGCAGCGAGTCCAGCTTGGCCAGCCGCGCCAGCCCCCGCCCCCGGAACGCGCGGCGGGTGCCGGTCATCCCCGACCAGTAGCGGTCGACCCCGTCCGTCTGCGCCACGCTGTACGCCGCCACCTCGCCCCCGACCAGCGCCACACTGCTCAGCTCCGCGTCGAAGTCCGGACGCCGCCAGTTGAGCCGGAGCCAGTCCTCGTAGGCCGTCGGGCCGGTCTCGACGTCGCCCGGCTCGTCGGCCGCGCACTCCACGTCCGCCTCGTACAGCGGGCGCAGGTCGTCGCCGAAGTCCGCCACCGTGCGCAGCGCGGCCCCGGCCGGGAGCGGCTCCGGCAGCGCGGGCAGCGGTGCCCGCGCCAGGTCCAGCCCGAGGAACCGGGCGGTGCGTGAGCGCGCGTAGCCCCGGCGCTCGGCGAAGCCCGGGGAGCGGCCGTCGTCCGGTACCCAGGTCAGCACCTTCCCGGCGCCCAGTCCGGCCAGCCGCCGCTCGCCCGCCGCGGCGAGCGCCGCGCCCGCGCCCCGGCCCGTGGCCTCCGGGCGGACGACCGTATGGAGATAGCCCTCGCCGCCCGGCCCGGTCCCGGCCACGAGCCCGGACTGCGCACAGCCGATGAGCGTGCCGTCCGCCTCCTCGGCGACCAGCGCGCCGTTCCGCCGGGCGGCCGGATACGACGTCATCTCCCACAGCAGCGCCTCGCCGGTGCACACCAGGTAGGGCACAGCGGCGCGTCGGACACCGGCCACGGCCTCGGCGTCCTCCGGCTGGAACTCCCTCACGATCACGGTCATGCACCGGACGTTAGGGCGCCGCTTCCCCTGCCGCCTCCCATTTTCCGGCGGCGCGGTGGGGGAGAATCACCGTATGAAGGTCGTCATCGACACAGCGGCCCAGCAGCCGCCGTACGAGCAGCTGCGGGCGCAGATCTCCGAGCAGGCGCGCGGCGGTGTGCTGCCCACCGGCTACAAACTCCCCACGGTCCGCGGCCTCGCCGGGGAGCTGGGGCTCGCGGCCAACACGGTGGCGAAGGCGTACCGCGCGCTGGAGGCCGACGGGGTGATCGAGACCCGGGGCCGGAACGGCACCTTCATCGCGGCCGCGGGGGACGCCGCCGCGCGGGTCGCGGCCGACGCGGCCCAGAGCTTCGCGCTCCGCGCCCGCCGGCTGGGGCTGACCCGGGACGCGGCGCTCTCCACCGCGGCGGACGCCGTGCAGGCGGTGTACGCCGACGAGAGCTGACGCCGCCTCCGGCGGGCTGCGCGGAGTCGGGGCTGCCCCGGTATGTGCCCTGCGGACCGCGGCTGCGCCCCGAAGGGGCGCGGGGAACCGCGCGACCAGCCATGGGGGTACCTCCCTGCTCGAGCGAAGCCGAGAGCTTGGGGGAGCCACCCGCAGTCCGCGACGCGACAGCACGGGGCAGCTCCGATCCGGCACGGTCCGCCGGATACGGCACTAGAGGTAGAGGCCCGCGCCCTCGCGTTCCTGGCGTGGGACCGATGCCGGGGAGCGGCCCTTGCGGAGGGCGAACAGCTCCGCCAGCGTCGCGCCCTCGCGCCCGATGTCCTCCTCCGTGCCGAGCCAGGACACCGCTTCCTCGCGGGACAGCGCCCCCACCTCGATCCGGGCCAGACAGCGCCCGGGGCGTACCACGGCGGGGTGCAGCCGCTCCAGGTCCTCGTTCGTCGTCACCCCGACCAGCACGTTGCGGCCCTGGCCCAGCAGCCCGTCCGTCAGGTTGAGCAGCCGGGAGAGCGCCTGTCCCGCCGCGTGCTTGGCCTCGCCGCGGATCAGCTCGTCGCAGTCCTCCAGGAGCAGCAGCCGCCAGCGGTGCGACTCCGAGTCCGGGTCGTCGGCGCCGATGGCGATGTCCATGAGGTAGCCGATGTTGTTGAACAGGTGCTCCGGATCCAGCACGCAGTCCACCTGGCACCAGTCGCTCCAGGAGCGGGCCAGCGTGCGCAGCGCGGAGGTCTTGCCGGTGCCCGGCGGGCCGTGCAGGAGCAGCAGCCGCCCGGAGATGTCGTCCGGAGTGACCTTCATCAGCTCGTCCATCGCGCCGGCCACCCGCGCGGTGTAGTTGGGCCGCACCTCCTCCCAGGTGGCCGCGCTGATGGTACGGGTCGTACGGCGCGGGCCGCGCATCGGCGAGTGGTACCAGAAGCCCATGGAGACCTCGTCGTCCTGGGGCGCCGGCTCGTCCTCCGCGTCCTCCACGGCCTGCTTGAGCCGCCGCTCCGCCAGCTCGTCGCTGATCGCGGTGACCGTGACCTCGGCGCCCTGGCTCCAGCGCGAGACCCGCACCGTCCAGCCGTCGCCCTCGGCGAGCACCGAGCCCGAGTTGTCGTCCCGGGACTCGCGCAGCACGCTCGCGTCCGGCGGCAGCAGGGTGCGGCCCTTCTTCACGCGGTCCACGGTGTGGCTGCGCGAGTAGGGCTGCTCGCCGGTGGTGAAGCGGCCGAGGAGCAGCGCGTCGATGATGTCGCCGGTCGAATCGCTGTCGTCGATCGTCAGACGGGGCGGCAGGGACAGCTCGGGCCGGGTGGGCCGCGGCGGGTCGGAACTCATGTCGGCCATGATCCGGCATGGGGCCGGGGATACGCACCCGGGTTTCGGGGGATTCTCCCGGCATTCGGGAGGGGGCCACCGTAGCCTGAACTCAGAACATCCAGGACATCCAGGGCATCCGGGGCAGGTTCGCATGGGGCTGCACAGTGGGGGACGG
>NZ_JAAKZZ010000727.1 GCF_011045075.1 Streptomyces boncukensis | reverse complement strand
CTCCCTCTCCTCCCTCTCCGCCGCCCTTGCGGGAGCTGTGCGCGGCGACGCCGCCCGCCGCGGGCCCGCCGGCGGCCGGTTTGGCCCCCGCGCCGCCCTGGGCGCCGCCTGCGCCTCCTGCCGCGCCCCCGGCGGCGGCCCCCGCGCCGCCGCGTCCGCCGTGCGTGTTGATGCCCTGCCGGACGAGCGCGGCGGGCGAGGAGACCACGGCCGCCGCGGCACGCGACGAGGGGTCGCGGATGGCGTTGCGGTGGCTCACGATGTCGTCCCCGAAGCCGGGGACGAAACGGTAGATCATGGCGCTGGCGAAGATGGCCAGCAGGATGATGGCCAGCCCGGAGATGATCGCGGACGCGGAGTCCGGCCCGTCCCCTGCGGTGAGCGCACCGGCGAGGCTGAGCACGATCACGATCACGGGCTTCACCAGAATCACAGCGATCATGATGCCCGCCCAGGTGCGGACGTGCTTCCACAGGTTCTTGTCGACCAGCCCGGCGTAGACCGCCGTCCCGAGCAGCGCCCCGACGTACAGCATGGCGGCCCGTACGACGAGTTCGAGGTAGAGCACGCCCGCGGCGAGCACCGACACGAGGGAGACGAGCATGAGCATGACCGGCCCGCCGCCGATGCCCGTGCCCTTCTCCAACGACTCGGAGAACGTCCCGAAGAACTGGTCCGTCTTCCCCTTCGTGCCCGACGCGATGACGTCCGTGACGGCGTCCGTCGCCGAGACGACGGTGTAGAGGATGAGCGGGGTGAACGCGGAGGCGAGCACGGTGAGCCAGAGGAAGCCGATGGCCTCCGTGATGGCCTCCGTGAACGGCACCCCGCGCACCGCCCGCTTGGCGACGGCCAGCAGCCACAGGAGCAGCGTCAGCACGGTCGACGCCGCGAAGACGACGGCGTACTGGCGGAGGAACTGCTCGTTGGTGAAGTCGATTTTGGTGGTGGCGTTGACGAGGTCCGCGAGCTTGTCGATCATCCAGGCGGCGGCCTTGGCGCAGCCTCGGGCGAGGGCGTTGAGGGGGTCGGTCGCGTACTCCGGCTCGGGGGCGCGCCCCCCGCCGCCGCCGGAGCCGCCGCCGTCATTGCCTTTTTCGCAATACTCTCTCGCAGGTGCGACGACAAGGTCACAGTCGTCGTCCTTCGGGTCCGGTGCCGCGAATGCCCGAGTAGCGAGCAGGATGGCAGCGGTCTGCAGCCCGGCCAGCACGGTTCCGACCGTTAGGGCCCGACGGCGAGGGTTAGCGGGCATACGTGAACCCTCCGAACTGGTCGACTGCGTTGGCGATCGCATCGGCGCTTGAGGCTCGGTTGTCACCCGGGATCGGTGCTGGCCCTTCCTTCTGAGTGAAGCTGTGGACTTTCCAGTCCCCCTTGACCCAGCGCAGATTGAGATCCAGCGTGAACCAGTCATTCTTCACCGGATTGCTGGACTTGCCGCCAGCGGTACCGAAGAGACCGGTGCACCAGACTTGAAGCCTGGCGGCGTTGTTGGAGAAGTCTACGACCTTCGTGCCGAGCGGCGCGGTTCGAGACACATAAGTCATGCCGTCCTTGGCATTGCCATTCTTGTCCAGGCCCATGCTGTCCAGGAGCTTTGCGCTGTAGGCTTTGTCCATCTTGGTCAACATGTCGTCGACCTTGCTTGGCATGAAGAGCTGGTGGATGATCCCGTCGCGCTTGTCAGGCTTCACAATGTCAGCGGACACTAGAGCGACGGCATAGTTCGATGCCGCGCTCTCGGCTCCCTGCTTCGTCTTGGGGAACCCGGTGGCGATGTCGCCCTGCTTGCCCTTGACGGGGTCCTCGCCGGTGGGGGCGGTCGGCTGGGCGCGGTTCTTGCTGCCGTCGCCGCCACCGCCTCCGCCCCCGTCGCCGTCCGAGCCCCCGTCTCCGCCGCCGCTGTTGGCGAAGGCGATCGCGGCGATCAGCAGGACCACCACCGCCACCACCGTGAGCATGCTCCGGCCGGGGCGGAGCGGCGGTCTCCCGCCACCTGGTTCCGCGTCGGGGAGCCGGGTCCGGGTCGTCGTGAGGCGTTCGCCCGGACCAGCGGGATTGCGCCCACTCCCGTAGTCACCGTCGTCACTCATGCCGGGCTGGCCCCCTCGACCTCAACTCGACTTCCCAACTTCCGTCAGTGCATTGTCTCCTCAGTCGACGTTAGCCGCGCCACCGCCGCCGCGGGTTGAGAGCGCGCAGGCGGATGGAAGCATCCCAGCACTTGGGACGGTGCGCCTCCGTGCATCGTTCCCCGCCAGCGCATAGGTACTGCTCAGCCACTGCGTGAACGGTGTGAACGTGCCGGACGGCGGCGGGGCCAGTTCATCCACAGCCTGTGGATGAACTGGCCCCTGACATGCCCCGGCGAGGCTTACGCCGGACGCGCCCCCCGTGTGCCCTCCTCCAGCGCCCGGCCGAGCTGCGCGTGCAGGGTCTCGGCCTCGGAGGGGGAGAGGGTGAGGTCGAGGTCGGCGAGGTGCTGGTTGTCGCGCAGCAGCCAGAGGGGCACGGCGATGTGGCCCTCGGCCTCCAGCCGTACGGACTTGGCGGGCACGCGGTCGATCCGCCAGCCGTCGAGCTGGCTGTCCTCCCGAAGCCAGTCGGGGGCCAGGGGGGACAGGGCGTACGTGCGGGCGCAGGGCGGGCACGCGTAGAGGATCGCGCCGGGGCCGCTGCCCGTTTCGACTGCGTCGATCATGGTGGGTTGGTGGGTCGGCAGCCGGCAGAGGATGCAGCGGTCCTGGCCGGCCGTCATACGGCCGCGCCGAGCGGGCCGACGACCGGTACGCCGTCGAGCGCGAGCGCGAGGGCGGTTCGGCGTTCCTGTTGCTCGTGCGCGACGAGGTAGGGGCGTACAAGGGGGGACCTG
>NZ_JAAKZZ010000726.1 GCF_011045075.1 Streptomyces boncukensis | reverse complement strand
GGACTGCCCGCCGCCCCCCGGGGTGCGGGTGGGTTCGGGGTCCGCCGGGCCCGACGTACCGCCGCTCGTCGCCCCGGCGCTGGGCGCGGGCCGCGAGGGCCGGACGGATCCGCCGCCCGCACCGCTCCGGGCGCTGGTGCCCCGGCGGGCGTCGCCGTCGTCCCCGTCCTCCGCGTCGCCGTCCCCGGCGCGCTTCCGGTCGTCCTTGTCCTTCTTGCCCTTCTTGCGGTCCTTCTTGCTCTTGCGGTCGCGCTCGTCGTCGTCCTTCTTGTCCCGGTCGCCGCCGTGCCCCGGGCGGGCGACGCCGCCCTCGGGCAGGGTTCCGCCGGGGTGCTCGTCGGAGCGGCTGCCGACGGGCGTGGCACCGCCGCCCTCGCGTGCGTCGTCCGCGCCGTGCACGGTCGTACACCCGCTGAGCGCGGAGACAGCCGCGATTATCAGCGCGCCGACGGTGATCGAGCCACGGGCGGCGGGGACGGCGCGGGGCGAGCGCGGACGGCTCACAGCGGGACCTCCAGGCGCGGGGGAAGGAAGACACGGGCACCATGGGCCTCGGCGTCTTCCTCGGCCTGGACATGGCACCCGGGTGCCCTGCCCAACTCTCCGTCACCCCAACAGGTCACGGCCCACGGCGCGCACAGCGCCCCCCGGAGCGCGCCCGGGGCACCGCACCCCGACACGCACGCTCCCTGCGCACACGCCCCGTACGGGCCCGCACGGACCCGCACGGACCCGCACGGACCCGCACGGACCCGCACCGCACCGGCCCGGCCCGGCCCGGCCCCGCACGGCCCCGCCCGCGGCGCGGCGGCCCGCCGTCACCCGTACCCGAGGGCGTGCAGCCGCTCGTCGTCGATCCCGAAATGGTGGGCGATCTCGTGCACCACCGTGATCTCGACCTCCTCCACCACCAGGTCCCGGTCCCCGTCCTCGCGGCCGACCATCCGCAGGGTCGGCCCGCGGTAGACGGTGATGCGGTCCGGCAGGACGCCCGCGTACCACTCGCCGCGCTCGGTCAGCGGGGTGCCCTCGTAGAGGCCGAGGAGCTCGGGGTCCCCGGCGGGCGGCTCGTCCTCCACGAACACGGCGACGTTGTCCATCAGCCTGGTCAGTTCGGGCGGAATACGGTCGAGCGCCTGGGCGACCAGTTCCTCGAACTCCTCACGCGTCATCTCCAGCACTCCGCCATTGTCGTGCAGTACGCCCCGGGTGCGGCATACGGACGCCGCCGAGCGGCAACACTCGCACCATGGCCCGCGTAGCCACGAGGCCGTTCCTCGCCGCCGCGGTCTGGGCCCGGAGGATGGCCGCCGGCGCCCGGCGCAGGTACCGCGCGCACCATCTCACCCCCACCGCGTCGCTGACCCGCCCCCCGCACCCGTACTGGCGGGCGCTCGGGCTGATCACGGTCACGCTGCTGGGCGCCTGGCTGGGGCTGCTGATCGTGGGCGGCGCGCACACCTCCGTCGGGCCGATGGAGGCGCGGATGGCGCTGCGTCCATCCTTCACCGGCGGCACGAAGATCAACGTCTCGCCGCTGGGCTCGCTGGAGCTGCGCAGCCACCACGCGCCGCTCCGGCTGGACGTCGACGTCGACGAGCTGGACCAGGAGCGGGCCTCCGCGCTGGTCGACCGCCCGGACCGGATCCAGGGGCTGGAGGAGGAGATCTCCTCCGATGTGCAGCAGGGCACGCTGGGCCTGGCCCTGCGCTCGACGGGCGCTGTGGTCGGGGGCTCGTGCGCGCTGGGGCTGGCGGTGTACCGGCGTCCGCGCCGCGCGCTGGCGGCGGGCGGGCTGTCGCTGGTGCTGCTGCTGGCGTCCGGCGCGACGGCGTTCGCGACGTTCAACCCGAAGTCCGTCCTGGAGCCGAGGTTCTCCGGGCTGCTGGCGAGCGCGCCGTCGGTGGTGGGCGACGCGCGGAACATCGCCACGGAGTTCGACGTCTACCAGAAGGAGCTGGCCCGGCTGGTCACCAACGTCGCCAAGCTGTACGACACGGCGTCCACCCTCCCGGCGTACGAGCCGGACCCGTCGACGACGCGCGTCCTGCACGTCTCGGACATCCACCTCAATCCGGCGGCCTGGAAGATCATCGGCTCCCTGGTGGAGCAGTACGAGATCGATGTGATCATCGACACAGGCGACACCATGGACCACGGCACCAAGGCCGAGAACGGCTTCCTGGACCCCATCCCGGACCTCGGCGCCCCGTATGTATGGGTACGCGGCAACCACGACTCGCTCACCACCCAGGAGGCGATGAAGAAGCTGGACGCGAAGGCCCAGGCGGACCGGAAATCACACCGGGACCGGGACGGGGACGCGGACGCGGACCGGGACCGGGACAAGGGCGGGAGCTCCGGCGACGACGGCCCCAAGAACCGGGTCCACGTCCTGGACACCGGCGTCCCGGTGAACGTGGCCGGCCTCCGGCTGGCCGGCTGGGGCGACCCGCAGTTCACCCCGGACCGCTCGGTCGAGGCCGCGGGGGACCCGGCGGAGCGCGAGGACGGCCGCAAGCTGGCGGGCGCGCTGCGCTCCCAGAAAGCGGCGGGCACCCCCGTGGACATCGCGGTGGCCCACAACCCGGTACTGGCCAAACAGACCGACGGCCTCGTCCCCCTCGCCCTCGCCGGGCACACGCACAACCGCAGCGAGGAGGTCCTCGACCGCGGCACCCGCCTCAAGATCGAGGGCTCCACGGGCGGCGGCGGCCTCCGCGCGGTGGAGGGCGACGAGCCGCAGAAGGTGCAGGCGTCCGTCCTCTACCTGGACCGCGACACGGACCGGCTCCAGGCGTGGGACGAGATCACCCTGGGCGGCCTGGGCCTCTCCAAGGCCGAGGTGTCCCGCCACCTCCCGAAGGAGATCGAGCCGGGCTCCTCCCCGTCCCCCTC
>NZ_JAAKZZ010000725.1 GCF_011045075.1 Streptomyces boncukensis | reverse complement strand
GGCCGGGGGCGGGCCAGCGCGACGCGTGCACCGCGTCCGCGCCCCAGTCCAGCAGCCTGCGCACAAAGAAGTCCGGGGAGAGGGAGATCACCGCGCAGTGCTCGCCCTGCTCCCGGATGCCCGCCCACACCTCCCGGATCCCCGCGAGCCACGGCGCCCCGGCGAAGGCCCGGTCCACCACCTGGTCCGTCAGCTCCGACCAGAGCGCGCACGCCCGCACCGCGAACTGACCCGGCGCCAGCTCCTGGGCCGCGAAGGCGCGTTCCAGCTCCTGGATCTCCCGCTCGACCCCGAGCTGCTGCGAGATCTCCACGGGCGCGGCGGAACCGTAGAGCAGGGTGCCGTCCAGGTCGAACAGATGCAGTCGTGTCATACGGTGATCGTATGGGCTCGGGGTGCGGGGAAGCCGGGCGCGGAGCCCCGGGCTCCTTCCCTGCTCCGGGGGCCGCGCCGCGTACGCGGCGGCGAGTAGCGGCGGATACTCCCCTGGTCAGACGCCGTGCGGGGGTGCCGCGGTGCACCTTCGCAGCATGCAGCGACTCTCCCGCCCCGCTCGCCGGGCCCTCCTCGTCGTCCATGTCACCTCCTCCGCCTGCTGGCTGGGGCTCAGCCTCTGCCTGCTCGCCCTCGGCCTCACCGGCGCCGCGACCGGGGCCGGGAGCGACGCGGGCGCCGGCGCCTACCGCTCCATGAAGGTCTTCGGCGACTGGCTGCTGACGCCGGTCGCCCTGCTCACCCTGCTGACCGGGCTGCTCCTCTCCCTGGGCACGCCCTGGGGGCTGGCGCGCTACCGCTGGGTCTACACCAAGTTCTGGCTGACGCTGGCGACCACGGCCGCCAGCGTTCTCGCCTTCCGCGCCACCATCAACGAGGCCGCCTCCGCGGTGGGGGCGGGCGACGAGGTCGGTGCGGTGGACCTGGTGATCCCGCCCTCCGTCTCGCTCGCCGCCTATGCCTTCATGACGGCCATCTCCGTGCTCAAGCCCTGGGGCCCGACCCGGCGGGGGCGCGCGGCACGCCGCCGGGACCGGGGCCGGGCGGATCAGTCGGCCGCGCCCACGGGCCGCCGGACCTCGGCCGGGGCATGACCGCTCACCACCCGCCCGGCGGCGCCCCGCGCCCGGCCGCCCCCGGCCGGGCCGCCGCCCGCCGGGCCACCGCCCGCCGTGCCGCGCCGCTCCAGCAGCGCGGAGGTCACGGCCAGCGCCAGCGCGCTCAGCGCCAGCAGCGCGCCGACCCAGTTGGGCGCGGTGACCGGGAGGCCCGCGTGGAGCACCAGGCCGCCGAGCCAGGCCGCCAGAGCGTTGCCGAGGTTGAATGCGCCGATGTTGACGGCCGAGGCCAGCGTGGGCGCCTGGGCGGTCTGGTCGAGCACCCGCTTCTGCAGCGGCGGCACCGTGGCGAAGCCGAAGGCGCCGATCAGGGCGAGGGTGACCGCGGCGGCGATCTTGTCGTACGCGGTGAAGGTGAACAGGCCGAGGGTGAGCGCCAGCGCGGTGAGCGCCGTGCAGAGCATGGGCATCAGCGCCCGGTCGGCGAACCGCCCGCCCACGAGGTTCCCCGCCACCATCCCGGCGCCGAAGAGGGCCAGCAGCCAGGTGACGGACGAGGAGGCGTACCCCGCGCCGTCGGTCATCATCGGGGCGATGTAGGTGATCGCCGCGAAGACCCCGCCGAAGCCGAGCACCGTCATCCCCATGGCGAGCAGCACCTGGGTGTTGCGGAAGGCGGCCAGCTCGCCGCGTATCCCGCCCCGACCGGTCTCCCCCTGGCCGCTTCTGTCCTGGCCGGACGCGGTGGGCTCCGGGCGCCGGCGCGGGTCGTCGTGCGGCACCAGCGCCGCGACGCCGAGCAGGCCGAGCACTCCGAGCGCGGCGACGGCGGCGAACGTCCAGCGCCAGCTCGTCTGCTGCCCGAGCAGGGTGCCGAAGGGGACGCCTATGACATTGGACAGCGTCAGACCCGTGAACATCAGGGAGATGGCCGCCGCCTTCCGGTGCGGCGCGACCAGCCCGGCGGCGACGATCGAGCCGATCCCGAAGAACGCGCCGTGCGCGAGGGAGGCGATCACCCGGCCCGCGAGCATCACGCCGAACACCGGCGCGACGGCGGAGACCAGGTTGCCCAGGATGAACAGGCCCATGAGCGCCATCAGCATCCGCTTGCGGGACATCCGGGCGCCGAGGATGGCGAAGACCGGCGAGCCGATGAGGACGCCCAGGGCGTACCCGGAGGCGAGATATCCGGCGGTGGGGACCGAGACCCCGAAGTCGGCGGCGACCTCGGGCAGCAGTCCCATGATCACGAACTCGGTGGTGCCGATGCCGAAGGCACCGATGGCGAGCGCGAGCAGGGCTAGTGGCATGGCGGACTCCGGCCTCCAGCTACATCAGTGCGTGCGATGACTACGAGCACACACAATAATTGCAGACGCGGAATAATTGCAAGCGCTGGATATTGCACGAAAGAGGTATCCTGTGTGCAGGGCACCACCGCCGCGCCGCTGCCCCCGGCCGTCGAAGGAACCGTCGAAGGAGCCGCCCATGTCCCGCCCCGACCCCGGCCTCGCCCACGGCTGGTGCGCGCTCTCCGCCCTGCACAGCCGGATAGAGGCCGAAATCGAGCGCGCGCTGCAGGCCCGGCACGACCTGAGCGTCCGCGAGTTCTCCGTCATCGAGGTGCTCAGCGATCAGCACGACGGCCCGCGCGGCCACTACCGCATGAACGAGCTCGCCGATGCCGTCGTCCTCAGCCAGAGCGCCACCACCCGGCTGGTCTCCCGGCTGGAGGACCGCGGCCTGCTGACGCGCTATCTGTGCCCGGACGACCGCCGGGGGATCTACACCGACGTCACCGAAGCGGGCCACACCCTCCTGGAGGCCGCCCGCCCCACCCACGAC
>NZ_JAAKZZ010000724.1 GCF_011045075.1 Streptomyces boncukensis | reverse complement strand
CGGCGGGGGCGGCGGGCCGGGGCGGCGCACGGCTCCCTCCTCCTCCGGGCACGGCACCGGGACTCCGTCCGGGAAGTACGCTCCGGCACGGCCCCGGCCGTGCCGACACGACGAACGGGAAGAGACATACCGATGCAGGTCTGGCCGGGACACGCGTACCCGCTGGGTGCCTCCTACGACGGCGCGGGGACGAACTTCGCGGTGTTCTCCGAGGCCGCCGAGCGTATCGAGCTGTGCCTGCTGCACGAGGACGGCTCGGAGACGGCGGTCGAGCTGCGCGAGTCCGACGGCTTCGTGCGGCACGCCTACCTGCCGGGCGTGATGCCGGGCCAGCGGTACGGCTTCCGGGTGCACGGCCCGTACGCGCCGGAGCGGGGCCACCGCTGCAACAGCGCCAAGCTGCTGCTCGACCCGTACGCCAAGGCGGTCAGCGGGAGCGTCGACTGGGACGAGGCCGTCTACGGCTACCACTTCGACGCCCCGGAGCGCCGCAACGACCTGGACTCGGCCCCGCACACCGCCGCCTCGGTCGTCATCAACCCGTACTTCGACTGGGGCGACGACCGGGCGCCGCGCACCGACTACCACCGCACCGTGCTCTACGAGGCCCATGTGAAGGGCCTCACCATGCTCCACCCCGAGCTGCCCGAGGAGCTGCGCGGCACCTACGCGGCACTGGCCCACCCGGCGGTCATCGCGCACCTGGCGGAGCTGGGCGTCACGGCGCTGGAGCTGATGCCGGTGCACCAGTCGGTCACCGACCACCGGCTGGCCGACGCCGGGCTGGTGAACTACTGGGGCTACAACACCCTCGGCTTCTTCGCCCCGCACAACGCCTACGCCTCCTGGGGCGACAGGGGCCAGCAGGTGCTGGAGTTCAAGCACGCCGTGCGCGCCCTGCACCAGGCCGGGATCGAGGTGATCCTGGACGTCGTCTACAACCACACGGCGGAAGGCAACCACCTCGGTCCCACGCTCTCCTTCCGAGGGCTCGACAACGCCTCGTACTACCGTCTGGCCGCCGATCCGCGCTACTACACGGACACGACCGGCACCGGGAATTCACTGCTGATGCGCAGCCCCCACGTCCTCCAGCTCATCATGGACTCGCTGCGCTACTGGGTGACCGAGATGCACGTGGACGGCTTCCGCTTCGACCTGGCCGCCACGCTCGCCCGGCAGTTCCACGAGGTGGACCGGCTCTCGTCGTTCTTCGACCTGGTGCAGCAGGACCCGGTGGTCAGCCAGGTGAAGCTGATCGCCGAGCCCTGGGACGTGGGCGAGGGCGGCTACCAGGTGGGCAACTTCCCGCCCCTGTGGACCGAGTGGAACGGCCGCTACCGGGACACCGTACGCGACCTGTGGCGGGGCGAGCCGCGCACCCTCGCGGAGTTCGCCTCCCGGCTGACCGGCTCCTCGGACCTCTACCAGGGCGACGGGAGACGCCCGCTGGCCTCCATCAACTTCGTCACCTGCCACGACGGCTTCACGCTCGGCGACCTCGTCTCCTACGACCACAAGCACAACGAGGCCAACGGCGAGGGCAACCGGGACGGCGAGAGCCACAACCGGTCCTGGAACTGCGGCGCGGAGGGCGACACCGACGACCCGGAGATCCTCCGCCTGCGCCGCCGGCAGCGGCGCAACCTCATCGCCACCCTGATGCTGTCCCAGGGCGTGCCGATGCTCAGCCACGGCGACGAGTTCGGCCGCACGCAGCGCGGCAACAACAACGCCTACTGCCAGGACAGCGAGCTGTCCTGGGTGCGCTGGCCCGAGCCGGGCGCGACCGACCCGTTCTGCGACTACGTGCGCACCGCGGTGTGGCTGCGCCGCGACCACCCCGTCTTCCGGCGCCGCCGGTTCTTCCACGGCCGCCCCGTGGAGGGCACCCCCGACGAGCTGTCGGACATCGCCTGGTTCACCCCCCAGGGCGCGGCGATGACGCAGCAGTCCTGGCAGGCAGCCCAGGCCCGCGCCCTGACCGTCTTCCTCAACGGCAACGCCATCTCCGAACCGGGCCCCCAGGGCGAGCGCATCACCGACGACTCCTTCCTGCTGCTGTTCAACGCCCACCACGAGCCCCTGGACTTCACCATCCCGGCCGACCACGGGAGGGAGTGGGAGATCATCATGGACACGGCACAGGAGGACGCGTACACGGCGGGCACGGGGCGCAAGGCCCGCGCCGGAGAAACCCTCCCCCTGACAGACCGCAGCCTGATGGTCCTCCAGCGTCCGCTGTAACCCCCTCCGGGGCGCCGCGGATGTCTTCATCCGGCTACTGACCGCTGACCAGCCTGGACACGAGGTTGACGCCTCATGACAATTCTGGTCATGACCACTCTGGAGCCCGGCGCACGCCCTGGGCGGCTGTCCGACACGGACCGGGAGCACGCTCTCGGCGTGCTGCGCGCCAGCGCCGAGCAGGGCAGAGTGTCGGCGGACACGTTCGTGCGGCGGATGGAAGTCGTCCTCCAGGCGCGCTGGCAGGAGGAGCTGCACGCCGTGCTGGGCGACCTGCCGGCCCGTCCGGCGCGCAAGCAGCGCCTGCTCTCCGCGGTGGGCCGGGTGTCCGCCTTTCCCGGGCAGCTCCGGCACGCCTGGCGCAGCCAGCGCCTGCCCCGGCTGCTGCTGCCGCAGCCGGGGCCGTATCCGCTGACGATCGGGCGCGCGCCCGGTTCCGTGCTGCGGCTGGAGCACGAGACGGTCTCCCGCTTCCACGCGCAGCTCACCAGCGGCAGGAGCGGCTGGCTGCTCCAGGACCTCGGCTCCCGGAACGGGACGTTCGTGAACGGCGGCCGGATCACCGGCGCGGTGCCGGTGCGCCCCGACGACCAGGTGGGGTTCGGTCAGACCGCCTTCCGTCTCCTCGCCCCGCAGTCGCCGCTCCCGCCGCC
>NZ_JAAKZZ010000723.1 GCF_011045075.1 Streptomyces boncukensis | reverse complement strand
AGACAGGGAGGGGACAGCGGAGCCGGCCGGGGAGCGGAGCTGACGCGCTCGTACACCCCGCGCAGGGTGTCCACCACCGCATCCAGGGTGAAGCTCTCGCGGACCAGGTGCCAGGCGGCCTCGGAGGCGGCGGCGTGCGCGGCCGGGTCCAGCAGTTCGAGCACGGCCCGGCCGACGGCGGCGCCGTTGGCCGCGCTGCCGGCGTCCGGGCGGCTGTCCACCAGCCGTCCGGCGCCCGCCGCCGCCACATCGGGAGCCAGCCCGCTGCTGCCGGTCACCACGACGGGCAGCCCGACGGACAGGGCCTCCAGCACGGAGACGGAGAACGCGTCCTGGATGGAGGGCAGGACGTACACATCGCTGGTGCGCAGCCGCTCCAGCACCCCCGCGTGGTCCAGCGCGCCCACGTACTCCACGGCGTGCCCGGCGCCGAGGGAGCGGGCGAGCGCCAGCATGTCGCCGGCGAGCGCCCCGGTGTCCGGCCCGGCCAGCACGAAGCGGGCGCCCGGGTACTTGGCGAGGACGGTGGGGAGCGCGCCGATGAAGTCCTGGGGCCGCTTGCCCTCCTGGACGCGGGCGCAGTACAGCACGGTCGGCCGCTCCGGGTCCGGCGGCGCCGTCCGGCGCTGCTGCGGTTCGACGCCGTTGACGAGGCGGTACGCCGGACCCATCGGCTCCGGGTCGGCCACGGCCTGGGTCAGGCGGCGCTCGGTCTCGGTGAGGTGCAGCACGGCGTCGGCCCTGCGCAGCACCCAGCGCAGCCCCAGCACGTCCACGAGCTGCGCGACGCGCTGGTCCGTCGGGTCGATCATGCCGTGGGTCTGCAGCACGAGGGGGCGCCCCGCGCGGGCCGCGATCAGCGCCATGGGCAGGGTGACGAGGTCCCGCATCAGATGGACGTGCACCACGTCGGCGGACCGCACCAGCCGCCAGGCGCCCGCCAGCATCGCGGGCGAGGTGATGCCGCTGACCTCGAAGCGGGGCAGCACATGCCGGGCGGGGAAGAGGCGCGCGGGCACGCCGTCCACGGTGCGCGGCAGCGGGCGACCGGCGGGGAAGCCGTCGCCCAGCGCGACGAGCGCGGCCCGCTCCCCCCGGGCCCGCAGGCCGCGGCAGAGGTTGAGCGCGACGCGCGTCGGGCCGCCGAAGTCGTGGGTGGGCGTGTGCAGCGTGACGATGTGCAGAACCTTCATGGTGATCCCCCCAGCCCGGTGTGCCCTCAGGCTAGTGGCCGGCCGGCCCCTCCCGCTGGAAAGCGGCTGCCCCTGCCCGTACTTCGCCGTCCGCGGGTGCGCTGTGGTTGCGCGCGCAGTTCCCCGCGCCCCTGACGGGGCGCTCACGGGTCGCGGATACCGTTGTTGCGCCCCGAAGGAGCGCGGGGAACTGCGCGACCAGCCGGCGGGCGCGCGCGCCCTGTCACGAGACCGGCAGGGGCAGGCCCGAACCAGCCCCCGAAGAGGGGCACGGCACCGGAGGGGGACACCATGACCCTCGCACACCCCCGCGCCGCGCTCTCCCGGGCGCTGACCGTCCCGCTCATCCTCGGGCTGGTCGCCGTGCTGCCCGTCGCCGTCGCCGTCCAGCCGGGCCCCGGACGCCACGACACGGCGTACTGGCTGCAGTTGGCGATCTGCGGCTACGCGGGCACCCGGCTGGCGGCCATGGTGCTCACGGTGCGGCGCCGGCTGGTCCAGGGCGCGTTCTGGCTGTTCTGCTATCTCGCCATGGGCATCGCGCCGCTCGCCCAGACCGTGCTCGACAGCACCCCGACCCCGGTGGTCGGGCCGCGCGCGGACACCGTGCTGGCGGCCGCGCTGGTGCTGGCGGGCATGGTCGCCTTCGACGTGGGCGCACTGCTGGCGCGCCACCGGCCGCCGCTGCGCGTCCGGCTGGCGGGCGGCCGGGCCGGCCGTCCCCCGGCGACCGTGCACCGCGTCCGGCTGTATCTGCTCGTGGCGCTCGCCGTCGTCGGCAGCGGTCTGCTGATGGCGCGGGTGGGCGGCCCCGGCGCGTTCTTCACCAGCCGTCAGGAGATCACCGAGAGCGTGGCGGGCCCGGGGGTCGAGGAGTCCTCGCAGGCGGGCTCGGCGCTGCTGCGGGGGTTCGGCACGGTGCCCGCGCTGCTGGCGCTGCTGTTCCTCACCCGCTGGCTGGTCACCTCGTACCGGGCCCGCCGCAGCCCGCAGCTGGTGGCCCTGTGGCTGGGGCTACTGGGCCTCAACGCGATCGTCAACAACCCGGTGACCAACCCCCGCTACTGGTTTCTCACGGTGCTCTTCTCGCTGCTGTTCACCGCGTTCCCGCGCAGCCCCGTGATGTACCGGGCCGCGCTGGCGCTGGGCGTCGCGGTCGCGGTGGTGATCTTCCCCTACGCGGACACGTTCCGCTACGAGGAGGGGACCGACCGCCCGCCGCAGTCCGAGTCGCTGCTGGAGCCGCTGACGCTGAAGGACTACGACCAACTGGGGATGATCGCGAACACCATCAGCTACTCCGGGTCCGGCGAGGGCCACTCCTACGGGCGGCAACTGGCGGGCACGGTGCTGTTCTTCGTGCCGCGCTCGGTGTGGCAGGACAAGCCGGAGGACCCGGGCACCCGGGTGGGCGAGTGGATGGGGATGCCGTACCCGAATCTGTCCTCGCCTCTGTGGTCCGAGCTGTGGCTGGACTTCGGCCCGGTCGGGATGGCGCTGGGCTTCGCGGGGATCGGCTATGGCGCGGCGCGCGCCGACCGCCGCTACGTCCGCCGCACCGCGGAGGGAACGCCCGCGGGGGGAGGGCCCGGTCTGCGGGACGGTCCCGGCCCGGTGGCGGCGGTCGCGGTGCCGCTGGTCGCCGGCTACAGCTTCATCCTGCTGCGCGGCTCGCTGCTGCAGGGCGTGGGCCGGGTGGGGGTCGCGGT
>NZ_JAAKZZ010000722.1 GCF_011045075.1 Streptomyces boncukensis | reverse complement strand
CGGCTGGTTCGCGCGCGAGATCGGCGGACCGCACGGCGGGGTCGCCCCGTCCGAGGTGCTGATCACCGCCGGCGGCCAGAGCGCGCTCACCACCGCGCTGCGCGCCCTGGCGCCCCCGGGCGCCGCGGTGCTGGTGGAGTCCCCGACCTACCCCGGCATGCTGGCGGCGGCCCGTGCCTCCGGGCTGCGTCCGGTGCCGGTGCCGGCGGACACGGACGGCGTCCGCGCGGACCTGCTCGCGGAGGCGTTCCGGGCCAGCGGGGCACGGGTGTTCGTCTGCCAGCCGCTGTTCCAGAACCCCACCGGCGGCGTGCTGTCCGGGGCGCGCCGCGCCGAGGTACTGCGGGTGGCGCGCGCGGCCGGCGCGTTCGTGGTGGAGGACGACTTCGCGCGGCACCTCGGGCACGAGGACGCCGGCCCGCTGCCCGGCGCGATGTACGCGGACAGCACCGGGAACGCGGACGGCGTCGTCGTGCACATCTGCTCGCTCACCAAGGCCACCTCGCCCAGCATGCGCGTGGGCGCCCTCGCCGCGCGCGGGCCCGCACTCGACCGGCTGCGCGCCATCCAGATCGTGGACAGCTTCTTTGTGCCCCGGCCGCTCCAGGAGGCCGCACTGGAGCTGGTCGGCGCCCCCGCCTGGAGCCGCCATCTGCGCACGGTCGCGGCCGAGTTGCGGGCCCGGCGCCGGACCATGCTGGCCGCGCTCGCCCGCGAGGTCCCGGCCCTGGAGCTCACCCACGCCCCGCGCGGCGGCTACCATCTGTGGCTGCGCCTGCCCGCGGGGACGGACGAGGGAGCCCTCGTCACCGCCGCGCTGCGCGCCGGGGTCGCCGTCGCGCCGGGGCGGCCGTACTTCGCGGCCGAGCCCCCGGCGCCCCATCTGCGGCTCACATTCGCCCCGGCCGCCGCCGAGGGCGAGATCGTCGAGGGCGTACGCCGCCTGCGTACGGCGTGCGACGCGCTCGGAATGCCGCCGGGGGCGGGCTGAGCCGCGGCACCGCACGGTGCGGGCTGCCGCGCATGCCGCTGGCACGTACGCGCCAACTGTCGAACAGCAGCGCGTACCGGCTCTACTCTCGGCTCATGCACGCGAGCCCGCCCTATGCGCGCTT
The DNA here is from genome assembly GCF_011045075.1 of Streptomyces boncukensis. Taxonomy (GTDB): domain Bacteria; phylum Actinomycetota; class Actinomycetes; order Streptomycetales; family Streptomycetaceae; genus Streptomyces; species Streptomyces boncukensis. The sequence goes on along the minus strand of NZ_JAAKZZ010000722.1, from coordinate 1,798 downwards.
CACGCTGCTCGCCGCGGCGCGCAGCGCGTCCGTACTCGACGGACGGTTCGACGACGACCGCCCGCTGGACGCGGCGGGCTGGCAGGACGTCCAGCGGATGATCCCGTCACTCGTCCGGCTGGCGGCGGCCGAACTGCGCTACTGCTCACCGTCCGCGCGCTGCCGCGAGACCGGGGAGGTGCTCGGGCTGACCCCGCTGCCCCAGCCCGCGCTGCGCGACTGCGACATGGGCCGCTGGCGCGGCTGGACGCTCCGGGAGGTGACGGCGCGGGAGCCGCGGAACGTCGACTGGTGGCTGTCCGACCCGCGCGCCGCGCCGCACGGCGGAGAGTCGCTGCTGGCGTTCATCCAGCGGGTGGGCGGCTGGCTGGAGACCAGGCCCGTCGGCGACGGCGGCTGGGCCGTCGCCGTCACCGAGCCCGCCGTGCTGCGGGCCGCGATCTGCTACGTGCTCAAGGCGCCGCCCCACGCGTACTGGCATATCGAGGTGCACCCCCTCGCGACGCTCACCGTGACCGGGCGCGCGGGGGAGTGGACCCTCCGCCTGGAGTGAACGGCGGCGGAGCAGGCGCGCGCCGTCAGCCGTTGACGTAGCGCAGCGCGCTCGCGTCGTAGCGGGTGCCCGCGACCCGGTCGCGCGGCGCCGCCGCCTCGATCGCGGCCAGTTCGTCGGCGGAGAGGGCGAGGTCCAGCGCGGCGACGTTCTCCTCCAGATACGTCCTCCGGCGGGTCCCCGGGATCGGCACCACGTCCTCGCCCCGGTGCTGCACCCAGGCGAGCGCGAGCTGACCGGCCGTCACGCCCCGGGCGGCCGCCAGCTCCTCCAGCCTCTCCACGATCGCCAGGTTCCGCTCCAGATTGCCGTCCGCGAAGCGGGGCATGGAACGGCGCGCGTCGGACTCCTCCAGGCCCTCGACCGAGGTGTAGCGGCCGGTGAGGAAGCCGCGGCCCAGCGGCGAGAACGGCACCAGCCCGATACCGAGCTCCCGGCACACCGCCGCGGCCCCGTCCCCGCTCTCCAGGTCCCGGGTCCACAGCGACCACTCGCTCTGCAGCGCGCTGATCGGATGCACCGCGTGCGCCCGGCGGATGGTGGCGGGACCCGCCTCGGAGAGCCCGAGGTGGCGCACTTTGCCCTCCCGCACCAGCTCCGCCATCGCGCCGACCGTCTCCTCGATGGGCACGCCGGGGTCGACCCGGTGCTGGTAGTACAGATCGATGTGGTCGGTGCCGAGCCGCCGCAGCGACGCCTCGCACGCCTGCCGGACGTAAGCGGCGTCGCCCCGTATCGCGGTGGGCTCGCCGAACCGGTTGGCGAAACCGAACTTGGTGGTGATCACGGCCTCGTCGCGGCGGTGCGCGAGAGCGCGGCCGACCAGCTGCTCGTTGTGGCCGCTGCCGTAGAAGTCGGCGGTGTCGAACAGCGTCACGCCGAGGTCGAGGGCGTGGTGCAGGGTGCCGACCGACTGCTCGTCGTCCGAGGAGCCGTATCCGTGGCTCATCCCCATGCAGCCGAAGCCCTGCGCGGAGACGGCCAGCGTGCCCAGGTGGCGGGTCGGAATCCTGGTCATGTCGTTCCCTTCCGTCGATATCGCCCGGCGAGCGCCGAATGCACCGCGACCGTAGGAGATGGAGCGCACTCCAGAGCAAACGCGCTCCCGCCTCGCGCTGCCCCCGTTATGGTCTTCGCGGTCCTGCAAGAGGGCTGCTGGCCTCCGGGCCCGGCATGGCTGTTCCCCCCTGTTGGAAGTCGATGACCTGGGGGGTGGTGCCACCGGGCCCGAGAGGCGCCGTTGGA
>NZ_JAAKZZ010000721.1 GCF_011045075.1 Streptomyces boncukensis | reverse complement strand
GGAGAGGGAGGGGGAGGGCGCAGGGTCATCCGGACGCGCCTCACTGCCGGCGGCGGCGTGCCTGCCAGAGCGCCGCGACACCGAGCACGGCCACGGCGGCGAGCCCGGCGGCGACGCCGATGCCGGAGGACATCCCGCCGTCGCCGTCCCCGGCGCCGTCGTCCTGGTCCCGGTCCTGGTTCCCGCTCCCGTCCCGGGAGGACTCGCCGTTCCCGGACACCTGCTCGGCGCAGCCCTTGGCGGGGTAGCCGTCGATGGCGCACAGGAGGGCGTCGGAGTTGTAGCGCAGGGGCTTGGCCACGGCGGCGAGCGCGTCGGCGGCGGAGCCCTTCGCGTCGATACGGGCGCACGCGGTGCGCGGCTCGGGCGGGGTCTCGCCCTGTGGAGCGTCCCGCCCGGTGCCGAAGTCGATGCGGAGCGCGATCCGCTTGCTGCCGGACTTCGGCTCCGTACCGGCGCAGGCCGCCTCGAAGCCGGGCTTGCCGCGCGGCTGGGCGGCGTCCCCGGAGTCCTCGGTGACGGCGAAGCGGAAGCCGACGACGTCGCCGTCGCCGGGGCGCAGCACGGACGGGCCCTTGTCCCCGTAGGTCCAGGCGCCGTCGTTCCGCTCCCACAGCGACCAGTAGCGGTAGCTCGCCTTGTCGGCGGCCTGTGCGGTACCGGCCCCGGTACCGGCGGCCGCCAGGGCGAGGGGCAGCGCGGAGAGCAGCGCCACGAGGAGGAGCAGGGGGCGCCTCACAGCGACTGCCTCTTCCGCCGTCCGCTCAGCAGGATGCCGACGCCCGCGCCCACAGCGAGGCCCACGAGGACGAAGGACCAGGTGGGGAGGGAGCCCCCGCCGCCCTTGTCGTCCTTTTTATCGCTGTCGTCCTGGCCCTCCTGCTGGCTCGCTCCCTTCGCCCGCTCCATGGGCGCCTCCGGCTTCGGCCCGGTGGCGTGGATGCGCTCGACGAGGTCGACGCCGCCGAGCTTCGCGGGGTCGCCGCTCCCCGCTGCCTTGTTGGCGAGCAGCAGCATGCTGAGCGCGGCCGGGTCGTTCCTGGCCTTGTCCCAGTCGTCGAGGTGGCCGGCGAGCCAGTCCAGGGACGCCTCGGCCTGGTCGCCCTGGCCTGCCGCGCTGAGGGCGGTCACGGCGTCGGCGGTGTTGGCGTAGTCGGGCGTCTTGCCCGCGGCGCCCGGGGTGACGGACCGGACGTAGCCGCCGTTCTTCTTCATGACGGAGGCGAGGTAGGCGGCGCCCTTCCCGGCCGCCTTCGCCGGGGCGCCCTTCGCCGCCCGCTTGCCGCCGGACGCCGTCATGTCCCGGCCCGTCCCGGCGAGTACGGCGGCGGCGGTGGCGTCGTAGTTCGGGGCGAGCTTGCCGTCCTTGCCGGGCTGGTAGGCGAAGGCGCCCTGGCCGGTCCGGAGGGAGAGCAGCGCGTCGTAGGGCGACTTGCCGTCCTTCTTCCAGGCGGACGGGGCGCGGCCGGCGGCGCTGAGGGCGCCGATGACGACGGAGACGGAGTTGGCGTCGGAGGGGCTGCCGGGCTGGTAGCCCCAGCCGCCGTCGTCGTTCTGCACGGACTTCAGCCAGTCGAGCGCCTGGTCGACCCGCTTCCCGCTGTCCCGCATCCGGGTGAGCGCCTGGACGGCGATGGCGGTGGCGTTGACGTCCGCCGGGGTCTTCTTCGGGTCGCAGTCCGCCTTCGTACGGGGGCGGTACGCGGGGAAGGAGCCGTCGTCGCACTGCTGCATCAGGAGCCAGTCCTGGCTGAACCGGGACGGAACGTAGTCCGCCGCGTACAGGGCCAGGAAGGTGAGCGACTGCCGCCAGACCCCGTCGTACTGCGGATCGCCCTTGCCGTACAGCCCGTCCCGGGCGGGGGACGCGCCGGTGGACGCCTCCGGCGAGGGCGAGGGCGAGGGGGACGCGGCGGACGCCGTGGGAGCCGCCGCCGCGCAGAGCACGAGGGCGGTGGCGGCTGCCGCTGCGAGGCGGCTGCGGCGCGGAAACATGCGGTGCCTTTCGGTGCCGTTCGATGCCTTCGACGAGGGGACGGACGCAGCCGCGCACGCCGCCCCGCCGCGCGGGCCCCCTTCGGGGCCCGGCCGACGACACACCGGGCTCGGCTCCGCATTCCTCGACGGTGCTGTGACGAGGGGCCCGCCGTACGCGTACGTACGCCGGGCGCGCCGGCACAGGAGCCTGCGACCCGGGCCTGGCGATCCGGCTCGCGACGGCCGTCGGGCCGTCGCACACGGTTGCGGGTCAGCGCCGGATTCGCACCGGCTTCCCCGGTCCGGGGCGATGTCTGTCCCGCCCACTCTAGCCGGGCCGCCCGAGGGAGGGGTCCGCCCCCTGTCCGCGGGCCCTCCGGAGCGGGCCGGTGCGGGGGTGGGGGCAGCCCCAGCGCGGGGACGCCGACTGGCGTCATGTTCCGGCGCCGCGCGGCGACCTAGCGTCGCAGCCGACGGAGAACACCTGTCCGCATCGAAGGAGTGCTATGCGCCCAGCGTCCCTTGCCGCCGTCGGACTGGCCCTGGCCGGGCTCGTCCCGACCGCCGGGCCCGCCACCGCGGAGCCGGCCGGCGGCGGCCCGCCGTCCGCCGGCCGCTCCCCGCTGGCGGTCCACGAGCACCAGCGCCTCGACTGGGGGAGGTGCTCCCCGGAGCAGCGGAAGCTGAACGAAGCGGGCGCCCGGTGCGCGAAGGTGACCGTGCCGCTGGACTACTCCGATCCCGGCGGGCGCACCATCAAGATCGCGGTTTCCCGGATCAGGGCGTCCTCCCCGCACGGCCGGCGCGGCATCCTGCTGTCCAACCCGGGCGGACCCGGCGGCACCGGGCTCGCCAACACCCTCGCCCTGCGACCTTCGCTGAAGGACGTCGCGGGCCGCTACGACCTGATCGGCTTCGACCCCCGCTTCCTCGGCGAGAGCACCCCGATCAGCTG
>NZ_JAAKZZ010000720.1 GCF_011045075.1 Streptomyces boncukensis | reverse complement strand
CCGAAGACGCGGCCGAGGCCGTTGTATCCGAGGACCAGGTTCCAGACGGTGTTGTCCTCGCTGCCGCCGATGAACGGCCGGGACCCGGCGGGAATCCGGTCCACGACGACCATCCACCAGCCGCCGGAGACGATCAGCGCGGCGCCCGCCACGGCCAGGTTGCGCACCCGCCTGCCGAGCGTCGTGCGCGCGGCGAGGAGGTACGCGAGGAAGAGCGCGGGCACCGGGATGAACGCCTGCAGCATCTTGGTGTGGAACGCGAAGCCGAACGCGACCCCCGCCCACACCAGGGGCAGCAGCGTGCCGGTGCGGATCGCCTTCAGCGTTCCGGCCGCGCCGAGCAGCATGAGCAGCACCAGGATCGGGTCGGGGTTGTTGTCCCGGGTGATGGCGACGGTCATCGGGGTGAGCGCCAGCACCAGCGCGGCGACAGCCGCCGCCGCGTGCCCGAAGCAGGAGCGGACCATGCGGTGGAGCAGCGCGACGGACGCGACGCCCGCCGCCGCCATGGGCAGCATCATCTGCCAGGTGCCGAAGCCGAAGACCCGGCAGGACAGGCCCATCACCCACAGCGCGAACGGTGGCTTGTCGACGGTGATGAAGCTGCCCGCGTCCAGCGCGCCGTAGAAGAACGCCTTCCAGCTCTGGGTGCCGCTGTAGACGGCGGCGGAGTAGAAGGAGTTGGCCTGGCCGAGCGCTGAGAGGTTCCACAGGTAGAGGAGCGCGGCCAGGGCGAGGATCGCCCACAGCGCCGGGCGGGCCCGGCGGGGGTCGTTGCGGTGCCCCAGGAAGAGGCGGCCGAGGCGCCCGCCGCGGGCCGCCTCGCGGCCCGCGGGGGCTCGTGGGATGTGCTGCTGTGCGTGTGCCATGCGGCGCAGCCTGCCGGGGCGGCCTGTGGGGACGCTGTGCACCGCCTGTCCCCGGCCTGTCCCCGGGCCCCGAGGGGGGCGGGGGCGCGCCGCGCGGCGGACTCAGCTGTGGCTGACGGAGAAGTCGTCCGTGTGGAAGTCCAGGCCGCCCGGCGAGGACGTGATCTCGTACCCGAACTGGACGTCGCCGATCGTCTCGCTCGGGCTCCACCACCCCTGCTGCGTCACGTAGTTCAGCACCGGCAGGATGTCGACCTCGCCGGACCGCGAGTCGGAGGTCCGCAGGAACGAGAAGACCTCGTTGTGCCCGTTGTTGCCCTTGTAGACGTCCCAGGTGTGGCCGCCGAGCGTCTCCGTGCCGACCTGCTGCCCCAGCGGGCCGACGGGCCCCGTCTGGTTCATCCACAGCATGATCTCGTAGTCGTAGTCGGTGTCCCAGATGTCGTACGAGGTGTTGTACGCGCCGGAGTCCGGCACCGTCACCGCGTACTTGCTGGTCAGCGACTTCAGTTCGGACAGCGGGGTGTTCACGACGCGCTTGGCGTTGGGGTAGGACTTGATGCCGCCGGTGCCGGGGTGGTCCGCGTGGACGCTCCAGTCGCTCGGGGACTCGGCGGAGATGCACTGCGTGCCCGCGCCCTCGCCCCAGATGTTGTTGTACACGATGTAGCCGCCCGTTTCCCAGTTGCCCCACTGCTCGCAGGACTCCCAGGCGGCGGCGCCGTGCGCCGGCGCGGCGACCAGCGCCAGCGCCGTGCCCAGGCCGATGGCGGGCGCGAGCAGCAGCGCGGGCAGCCGCCGTCTGCCGCGCCGGCCCGGCGCTGCGGCTCGTCGGGAGCGGGGTGTGGGGGGATGCGATGCGGTCACGGTCCGTCCTTCCTTCGCCTGGTGTGGCACTTCCACGTCGCCGCCGGAGGCCCCGGAGTTGCCCGGGGCCTCCGGCCGCCGCGCCGCGGAACCGCTCAGTCCAGCGCGGCGAGGAAGTCCGTGAGGCGCCGGTTGACCTCGTCCGGGCGCTCCTGCTGGAGGAAGTGGCCGCCGCCGTCGAGCAGCTGAGAGTCCACCAGGCCCGGCAGGGTGGCGGGGTACGCCGCGATCGCGTCGGACAGCCAGGTGGTGGAGGCGTCCAGGGAGCCGCCGAGGAACAGGGAGGGCTGCCGTACGGGGGCGCCGTCGTACGGGGCGAGGTCCTCCCAGTCCCGGTCCATGCAGCGGTAGCGGTTGAGCGCCCCCGTCATGCCGGTCCGCTCGAACTCCCCGGCGTAGACGTCGAGGTCGGCCTCGCTCAGCCAGCCTGGCAGCCGGCCGGCGGGGAACCGGTCGCGCAGGGTGCCGTCCGGGCTGACGAAGTGCGGGTCCGGCGCGTCGGGCGCGGGCATGGTGTCGGCGGACAGGGCGGCGTAGAAGCCGGCGAGCCAGCCGCGTACGTCGGGCTCGATCTCGGCCTCGGCCCGTCCGGGCCGCTGGAAGTAGGAGACGTAGAACTCCCCTGGGCCCTCCCCGGCGCCGTCCATCCGCGCGAAGACCTCGCTGGGGCGGGGGCCGCCGCGCGGCGTGTACGGCACGCTCAGCAGCGCGACCGCGCGGAAGACGTCGGGGCGGAGCAGCGCGGAGTTCGCGGCGATCGGCGAACCCCAGTCGTGGCCGACGAGCACCGCCGCGTCCTCGCCCAGGGCGCGCACCACCGCCACGTTGTCCTCGACCAGTTCCCGCATCCGGTACGCGGCCGGGTCGCCGGGCCGGGAGGAGCGCCCGTAGCCGCGGACGTCGAGGGCGACAGCGCGGTATCCGGCCGCCGCCAGCGCGGGCAGTTGGTGCCGCCAGGAGTACCAGGACTCCGGGAACCCGTGCACCAGCAGGACGAGGGGCCCGCTGCCCTGCTCCACCAGGTGGATCCGCCCCGCGGGCGAGGGGACCAGCCGGTGTGTGACGTCGTTCATGGGGACCTCCGGGAGGCTCGCGTGCCTGGTACCCGGGCATCGTGCAGCGGCGCGCGCCGCCGGCGCGAGCGCGCTTGCCGGTTCGGCAAAACGCCCGCGCCGAAAAGTTTCGGGTGGTGGGGGCGGGGG
>NZ_JAAKZZ010000071.1 GCF_011045075.1 Streptomyces boncukensis | reverse complement strand
GGCCGGTGCGGTGGGGTTCACTGCGGTCGGCGGGGTGCCTGCTGCGCATGCGCTCTCCCGGTGTCTCCTGCTGCTCCCACCGGAAGACTTGGCAGCTCGGATGGCCCCGGCCTGAACAGCGCCGTAACGGCGGCCGCCGGGCAGCACAACCGCGTGCGGGAGGATGGGAGGGGTCACGGGACACTGGACCCGGACAGCACCACCGAGATCGGCGAGAGTGGGGAGATCACCAAGTGCCTGGCACCAATCTGACGCGCGGGGAGGCCCGGGAGCGGTCGCGGCTGCTCAGCGTGGACTCGTACGTGATCGAGCTGGACCTGAGCGGTGCGCAGCAAGGGGGGACCTTCCGCTCGGTCACCACGGTCGTCTTCGACTGCGCCGACTCCGGGGCCGACACCTTCATCGACCTCGTCGCGCCCGCCGTGCACGAGATCACGCTGAACGGGGAGGCCCGCGACCCGGCCGCCGCCTTCGCGGACTCCCGGATCGCCCTGGACGGACTGCTCGCGGGGCGCAACGAGCTGCGGGTGGTCGCCGACTGCGCGTACACCAACACCGGCGAGGGGCTGCACCGCTTCGTCGACCCGGTGGACGGCCAGGCGTACCTCTACACCCAGTTCGAGGTGCCCGACGCGCGCCGGGTGTTCGCCAGCTTCGAGCAGCCGGACCTCAAGGCCGCCTTCCAGTTCACCGTGACGGCCCCCGAGGGCTGGACGGTGATCTCCAACTCCCCGACGCCCGAGCCCCGCGACAACGTCTGGCGGTTCGCCCCCACCCCCCGGATCTCCAGCTACATCACGGCGCTCATCGTCGGCCCGTACCACTCCGTGCACAGCAGCTGGGAGGGCGAGGGGCGCAGCGTGCCGCTCGGCATCTACTGCCGCCCCTCCCTCGCCGAGTACCTGGACGCGGACGCGATCTTCGAGGTGACCCGGCAGGGCTTCGACTGGTTCCAGGAGAAGTTCGACTACCCCTACCCCTTCGAGAAGTACGACCAGCTCTTCGTCCCCGAGTTCAACGCCGGGGCCATGGAGAACGCGGGCGCGGTCACCATCCGCGACCAGTACGTCTTCCGCTCCAAGGTGACCGACGCCGCCTACGAGGGCCGGGCCGAGACCATCCTGCACGAGCTGGCCCACATGTGGTTCGGCGACCTGGTCACCATGGAGTGGTGGAACGACCTGTGGCTGAACGAGTCGTTCGCCACCTACACCTCCGTCGCCTGCCAGGCGTACGCCCCCGGCAGCCGCTGGCCGGACGCCTTCACCAGCTTCGCCAACCAGATGAAGACCTGGGCGTACCGCCAGGACCAGCTCCCGTCCACCCACCCGATCATGGCGGACATCCGCGACCTGGACGACGTGCTGGTCAACTTCGACGGCATCACCTACGCCAAGGGCGCCTCCGTCCTCAAGCAGCTGGTCGCCTACGTCGGCATGGACGAGTTCTTCCAGGGCGTGCGGGCCTACTTCAAGCGCCACGAGTGGGGCAACACCCGGCTGGACGACCTGCTGGAAGCCCTGGAGGAGACCTCGGGGCGCGACCTGAAGACCTGGTCGACGGCGTGGCTGGAGACCGCCGGGATCAACATCCTGCGCCCCGAGATCACCACCGGCGCGGACGGCTCCCTCACCTCGCTCGCCATCCGCCAGGAGGCCCCGGCCCTCCCCGCGGGCGCCCAGGGCGCCCCGACGCTGCGCCCGCACCGCCTCGCCGTCGGCTGCTACGACCTGCGGGACGGCAAGCTGGTCCGCACCGACCGGATCGAGCTGGACGTCGACGGCGAGCTGACCGAGGTGCCGCTGCCGGCGGGCCGCGAGCGCCCCGCCGTCGTGCTGCTCAACGATGGCGACCTCACCTACGCCAAGGTCCGCCTCGACCCGGCCTCGCTGTCCGCCGTCACCCGGCACCTGGGCGACTTCGCCGACTCCCTCCCGCGCGCCCTGTGCTGGGCCTCCGCCTGGGACATGACGCGGGACGGCGAGATGGCCGCGCGCGACTACCTGGACCTGGCGCTGTCCGGCATCGGCAAGGAGTCCGACATCGGCGTCGTCCAGACCGTCCAGCGCCAGGTCAAGCTCGCCCTGGACCTGTACGCGGCGCCCGCCTGGCGGCAGACCGGCCTGGCGCGCTGGGCGGAGGCGGCGCTGGAGCACCTGCGGGCCGCCGAGCCCGCCGGCGACCACCAGCTGGCCTGGGCCCGCGCCTTCGCGGCCGCCGCCCGTACGGAAGCGCAGCTGGACCTGCTCGCCGGGCTGCTCAGCGGCGCGGAGACGATCGAGGGACTGGCGGTGGACACCGAGCTGCGCTGGGCGCTGCTGGCGCGGCTCGCCGCCACCGGCCGCGCCGACGAGCCGGAGATCGCCGCCGAGCTGGAGCGGGACGCGACCTCGGCGGGCGAGCGGCACGCCGCGGCGGCGCGCGCGGCCCGGCCCACGCCCGAGGCGAAGGCGGAGGCGTGGGCGTCGGTCGTGGAGCGCGACACGTTGCCCAACGCGGTCCAGGAGGCCGTCATCGGCGGCTTCGTGCAGACGGACCAGCGCGAGCTGCTCGCCCCGTACACCGCGCGGTACTTCGCGGCCGTCAAGGACATCTGGGAGGAGCGCAGCCACGAGATGGCCCAGCAGGTCGCCGTGGGGCTCTACCCGGCGCTCCAGGTGTCCCAGGACACCCTGGACGCCACGGACGCGTGGCTGGCCGAGGCGGACCCGGCCCCGGCGCTGCGGCGCCTGGTGACGGAGTCCCGCGCGGGCGTCGAACGCGCCCTGCGGGCCCGCGCTGCGGACGAGGCGGCAGCAGCCCGGTAGCCCGGCAGCTCGGCGGCCCGGCAGCCCGCAGTGGAGGCAGCCCCGCTCCCGGCACGGCCCGGGAGCGGGGCTGCCCCTGAAGGGCGGACGGGTCTACTTGCCGAAGGCCACCTTGTCGAAGGCGACCTCGGCGACACCGTTGGCCCAGATCCGGTCGACCCGCGCGCGCTCGTTCGCGTTCGGCTGGTCGTTGCGGCAGGACGTCCCCGGACCGCCGCCGGACATCAGCTCGGAGCAGGGCCCCGAGTAGTTGTCCGGCAGGCCGAGCACGTGGCCGGTCTCGTGCGAGACGACGCGCGGCGAGTAGTACTGCTGGTTCTGCCGGTAGTCGAGGAAGATGTAGCCGTTGCCCCGCCCGTCGGTGTACGCGTACGAGCCGCGCCGGTCGTTGCCCTCGCGGTAGTCGAACGAGGCGCCGCTGCCCTCTCTGAGCTGGACGTTGCTGACCGCCGAGTTCCACACCTGGGTGCTGCGGTTTATCTCGCTGCGGAACGAGGGCGCGCGGCTGGCCGAGTAGGTGACCGTGACCTGCTGGATCCCCGGCTTCTCGGCCTGCTTCTTGAGGGCCTCCTTGACGATGAACTTGAAGAACTTCTGGTTCATCTCGCTGTTCTCGCCGGTGTAGCCCTGGACCGAGGGCGCGTCGGCGGAAGGAGCGGAGGAGCCGGAGGGAGCGGAGGGAGCGGACGCCGAGGCGGGCACCGCTCCGATCCCCAGGGTCGCTGCCAGGCCGAAGCCGACAGCCGCGGAAAGAGCCGTCTTGCGGAGTTTCATGGGGGGTCTCCTTCGTTGTCCATACGACCGGCGACCGCGGTGGTGGGGTGTGGGGAGGCGCGTGGGGGCGGCACCGGTCGCTAGGAATGGACTGCTGCTGCCGCAGAGTCTGTGCGAGACCGGGGCCCGGCGGAATGATGCCATTCGGCGATAGCACGACCCCATCACCCGATGTGTGCAGGACGTTCGGGGCGCTGCGCCGTCTGGTGTGCTATCTGGTGTGACGTGCGCGGCCGCCGTTATGCTCCGGCCTGTGGAGCTCGAAGTGAGGCACCTTCGTGCGCTGTGTGCGATCGCTGACACGGGCAGCGTGCACAAGGCCGCCCGCCAGCTGGGCATGACGCAGCCGTCCCTGACGACGCAGCTCCGCCGCATCGAGCAGGCCATCGGCGGGCAGCTCTTCTCCCGCGAGCGGACCGGGAGCAGGCCGACGCCGCTGGGCCGCACCGTCCTCACCCGCGCCCGGCCGATCGTGGCGCAGATGACCACGCTCATCTCGGAGGCGCGGGACGCGGCGGGCCAGGGCGCGGCCGGGGGAGAGCCCAGGCTGCGCGTCGGCAGTACCGGGAGCCGCGCGGTGCCCGGCTGGCTGCGCCGGCTGCACGCGCGGCTGCCGGACACCGACATCACCTTCCAGTCCGACGTCTCCGCGAACACCCTGCTGCGCATGGTCGCGTCCAACCAGCTGGACGCCGTCTTCGTGCACGAGGTCGAGGGGTCGCCGCTGCGGGTGCCGGACGGGGTGGAGATGCGGGTCCTGGTGCACCGCGAACCGCAGTTCGTGGCGCTGCCCGTCACCCACCCCGCCGCCGCGCGGTCCGCGCCCAGCCTGGCCGACCTGGCCGGCGACCAGTGGATGGTCGACCCGTCCGTGGACGGCGACTGGGACGGGCTGCGCCGGGTCTTCACCGAGGCCGGGCTGGACCCGCGGGTGGCGTACGGCGACTATCTGACGGCCGCCGACCTGGTCGCCGCCGGGGAGGTGGTCACCCCCTGCCAGCCGACGTCCCGGCCGCGCCCCGGGATGGCCATCCGTCCGCTGCGCGGCGACCCCCTCGGGGTGCGCCTGATGGTGGCGTTCCGCGCCGGGTGGGGCCTGGGCGCGGAGGGCGAGGCGGTGTTCGCGGAGCTGCGCGCGGCGTACGAGGAGGTGGCCTGGAGCAGCGAGGCGTACCGCCGCTGGCTCCAGGCCCGTAGAGACGGCTCCGTCCTCCCGTTCGTGGCCTGACCCCGTGGCCCGCCCCGGGCGCCGCCCTCCTCGCCCTCAGCTCTCCTTCAGAACCGCCCCGCGTCCGTGCGCTGGGCCGCCAGGGCGCGCGCCAGGTCGTCGCGGGCCTCCAGCACCAGGCGGCGGAGGGCGGGCGGCGCCGCCTCGTGCGCTTCGAGCCAGGCGTCCGTCGCCTCCAGCGTGGCCCGCGAGGTCTGCAGCGCGGGATACAGCCCGCGCACCACATCCATCGCGATCTCGATCGACCGCTCGGCCCAGACCTCCTCGATGACCTCGAAGTAGCGCGCCGCGTACGGCGCGGTGAGCTCCCGCTGCGCGGCCCCCGGCTGTGCGAAGCCCGCGATGGTGGCCTCGACCAGCGCGTTGGACAGCCGGTCGGACTCCACCACCGAGGCCCACGCCTGGGCCTTGACCGCAGCGGACGGCCGGGCCGCCAGGCAGCGGACCTGGTGCCGCTTGCCGGAGGCGGTGTCGTCCCGGTCGAGCTCGGCCCTCAGCACCGCCTCGTCCGCGAGCCCCTCGGCCGCCAGCGGCTCCAGGAACGTCCAGCGCAGCTCCTGGTCGACATCCAGCCCGTCGATCCGCGCCGTACCGGCCAGCAGCCCCTGCAGCAGCCGCAGCTCGCGCTCGCCGCTCGCCACGGCGGCCAGGAAGCGGGCCCAGGCCAGCTGGTGCCCGCTGCCCGGCTCCGCGCGGCGCAGCTCGGTGACGGCCCCCTGGGACAGCAGGACGGCGCCCTCCTCGCGCCACTCGGGCGCGGTGTACATGGTGAGCGCCTGCCGGGCCTGCGCGTGCAGCATCTGCAGCACGCCGATCTCCGTCTCGTCGCCCGCGAAGCGCAGCACCAGGCCGATGAAGTCCCGCGCGGGCATCAGCCCGTCCCGGGTGAGGTTCCACAGCGCGGACCAGCACAGGGCGCGGGCGAGGGGGTCGGTCACGTCGCCCAGGTGCTCGCGGAGGGTGTCCAGCGAGGGCTCGTCGAAGCGGATCTTGCAGTAGGTGAGGTCGTCGTCGTTGACCAGCACCAGGTCGGGCCGCTCGCCTCCGGCCAGCTCCGGGACGGACGTCCGGGCGCCGGTGACGTCGGCCTCGGCGCGGGCGTACCGCTCCAGGGCGCCGGTGGCCGGGTCGCGGCGGTAGAGCCCGACGGCGATCCGGTGCGGGCGCAGCGTGGAGGAGGGCGCCTCCTGGAGGACGGCGACCTCGGTGATGCGGCCCCGCTCGTCGTAGGTGAGCTGCGGGGCGAGGGTGTTCACCCCGGCGGTCTGCAGCCACGCCTTCGCCCACCCGGCCATGTCCCGCCCGGAGGTCTCCTCCAGCGCCGCCAGCAGGTCCTCCAGCCGGGTGTTGCCCCAGGCGTGCCGCTTGAAGTAGCGGCGGGCGCCCTCCAGGAAGGCGTCCTGCCCGGCGTAGGCCACCAGCTGCTTGAGGACGGCGGCGCCCTTGGCGTAGGTGATGCCGTCGAAGTTGAGCTTGGCGTCCTGCAGGTCGCGGATGTCGGCCGTGATCGGGTGGGTGGAGGGCAGCTGGTCCGCGCGGTACGCCCAGGACTTGCGGCGGTTGGCGAAGGTGATCCAGCCGCCCGTGAAGCGGGTGGCGCCGACGAGCGCGAAGGCGCCCATGAAGTCCGCGAAGGACTCCTTCAGCCACAGGTCGTCCCACCACTCCATGGTGACCAGGTCGCCGAACCACATGTGCGCCATCTCGTGCAGGATGACGTTGGCCCGGCCCTCGTACGACGCCTCGGTGACCTTGCCGCGGAAGACGGACTCCTCGCGGAAGGTGACGCAGCCCGGGTTCTCCATGGCGCCCAGGTTGTACTCCGGGACGAACGCCTGGTCGTACTTCCCGAAGGGGTAGGGGAAGTCGAAGTGGTCGTGGAAGAAGTCCAGGCCCTGCTTGGTGACGGTGAAGATGTCGTCCGGGTCGAAGTGCGGGGCCAGGCCCTTGCGGCACAGCGCGCCCAGCGGGACCTCCAGCTGTGTCCCGTCCGGCAGTGTGCGGCGGTAGCTGTCGGTCACATAGTGGTACGGCCCGGCGACGACCGCCGTGATGTACGTCGAGATGGGCGGGGTGCGCTCGAACCGCCACACCGCGCAGCCGCTCTCCAGCGGCCTCGGCTCGCCCTTCCGCGCGCCGTTGCTGAGCACCAGCCAGCCGGCCGGGGCGGTGACCGTGAAGTCGAACGGGGCCTTCAGGTCGGGCTGCTCGAAGTTGGCGAAGACGCGGCGCGCGTCGGCCGGTTCGTACTGCGTATAGAGGTAGACCTCGCCGTCCTCCGGGTCGAGGAAGTGGTGCAGCCCCTCGCCGGTGCGGCTGTAGGCGCACTGGGCGTCGATCGTCACCTCGTTCTCGGCGCGCAGCCCGGGAAGGGTGATGCGGCTGCCGTCGAACACCTCGTCGACCCGCAGCGACTCGCCGTTCAGCCGGACCGAGTGCACATGCGGTGCGAGCAGGTCGGCGAAGCTGGTGGCGCCCTCCTCCGCGCAGTCGAACCGGATGGTGGTGGTGGAGCGGAAGGTGCGCGCTCCTTCGGAGGGCGGTGGGCCCGTCGCCGCGCTCAGATCCAGGGCGACGTCGTACCCGCGGACCGTCAGCAGTGCGGCCCGGCTGCGGGCCTCCTCGCGGGTCAGGTTCTCTCCGGGCACAGCGCGACTCCCTCGTCCTTCGGCGTGTCTTGAGTCCGTTCCGCAACATGAACGACGCCGCTCAGGATCGCACGTGCCGCTGAGGCGGCACACCGGGGAAGGGGACCGCAGGGGACGGCGTTCCGGCGCTCAGACGCCTATCGTTTGCCGTGGCCGGGAAGCGCCACGCGCGTACTGAGGAGAACACGTGTTGGAAAAGACCCCCGCTGACTTCTGGTTCGACCCCGCCTGCCCCTGGGCCTGGCTGACATCACGCTGGATGCTGGAGGTGGAGAAGGTGCGGCCGGTCGAGGTCCGGTGGCATGTCATGAGTCTGTTGGTACTCAACGAGAACAGGCTGGACGAGCTCCCCGAGTGGTACAGCGAGCTCGTGCAGCAGGGGCACGGGGCGGTCCGCGTCTGCGTCGCGGCTGAGCAGCAGCACGGCAGCGAGGTGCTCGGCCCGCTCTACACCGCGCTCGGCACCCGGACGCACAACCAGCGCCTGGGCCGCGGCCGGGACGTCATCGAGGCCGCGCTGGAGGAGGTCGGGCTCCCGGCGAGCCTCGCCGACGCCGCGGACACCGACGCGTACGACAGCGCGGTGCGGGCCTCGCACAAGGAGGGCATCACCCTGATGGGCGAGGACGTTGGCACCCCGGTGATCGCCGTGCCCGGCCCGGACGGCGAGCAGATCGCGTTCTTCGGGCCCGTGGTCACCCCGTCGCCCAAGGGCGAGGCCGCGGCGCGGCTGTGGGACGGCACGCTGATGGTGGCCTCCACGCCGGGCTTCTTCGAGCTCAAGCGCACCCGCGACCGGGACCCGGTCTTCGACTGACCCCTCACGTCCGGGGGCCCGTGTCCGAGGGGCCCTGTGTGTCACGTCCACACAGGGCCCCTCTCCTGCCCGCTCCCGTGAAGGGTGAGAAGACGATCACGAGGAGCGGAGTCCGGACGGCCACCGCGGCCGCACCTGCGCCTGTGCCTACGGCGCCAGCAGCAGGTTGTTGGCGCGCTGCCGGGCGGCCGTGTAGCGGGCCGCCACGTCCTGCCAGTTCACGACGCGCCACATCGCCTCGACGAAGTCCACCTTCTGGTTGCGGTACTGCAGGTAGAAGGCGTGCTCCCAGGCGTCGAAGACCAGGATCGGCACCGAGCCCTGCCCGACGTTGCCCTGGTGGTCGTAGACCTGTTCGACGATGAGGCGCCCGGTCACCGGTTCGTAGGCCAGCACGCCCCAGCCCGAGCCCTGCGTGGTGGCCGCGGCCTTGGAGAGCTGGGCCTTGAACTTGGCGAAGCTGCCGAACGACTCGGCGATGGCGTCGGCCAGCTCGCCCGTCCCGTCCGCCTCCAGCGGCTCACCGCCACCGTCACCGGTCATGTTCTGCCAGTAGATGGTGTGCAGGATGTGCCCGGACAGATGGAAGGCGAGGTTCTTCTCCAGGCCGTTGATGGAGCCCCACTGGTCCCTGTCGCGGGCCTCGGCGAGCTGCTCCAGGGTGTCGTTCGCGCCCTTCACATACGCGGCGTGGTGCTTGTCATGGTGCAGCTCGATGATCTCGCCGCTGATGACCGGCTCCAGGGAGGAGTAGTCGTACGGCAGCTCAGGCAGTGTGTAGATGGCCATGTGCTCGCCCTTCGCTCGCGCGTTATTGCACATTACTTGCAGGAAGAAGGTAGCAGCAACTGCTCACAACGAAGCGGAGCGGCCCCGCGAGGGAACCGCTCCGCTTCCGTGCCGGCCACGCGTCTGGCGCCCCGTCAGGGGCGCGCTCTGCATCGGACGGTCAGCTCTCTCCCGCTCCCCGCAGCCGCTGGCGGGCGTAGCCGACGGCTGCCAGCACCACCGTCAGCCCCGCCGTACAGGCGAGCTGGGTACGGGTGTCGCTCTCGCGCAGCATCAGCAGCAGCACGGCCGCGATGCCCAGCAGCGCCACGATGGTCAGCCCCGGGAACAGCCACATGCGTATCACCAGCTTCTCGGGTTCCTCCCGCTCCAGCCGGTACCGGTTCACGAGCTGCGAGGCGGCGATGAAGCCCCACACGACCAGGACGGCGGCGCCGACCATGTTCAGCAGCCAGCGGAAGACCGTCTCCTCCCAGAAGTAGTTCAGCAGCACCGCCACGAAGCCGAAGAACGACGAGGCGACGACCGCGTGGCGCGGCACCCCGCTCGCGCTGAGGCGCTTGAGGAGGGCCGGGCCCTCGCCGCGCTCCACCAGCGAGAACGACATCCGCGAGGCGCCGTAGATATTGGCGTTCATGGCCGACAGCAGCGCCACCAGCACCACCACGTTCATGATCTCGGCCGCGGCCGGGATGCCGATGTAGTCCAGTACGGCGGCGTACGGCCCGGTCAGCAGGTCCTTGTCGCCCCACGGGATCAGCGTGACGATCACCAGCATGGAGCCGACGTAGAAGATCGCGATCCGCCACATGGCCGTGCGCACCGCCTTGGCGACGCCCGAGACGGGGCGCTCGGACTCGGCCGCCGCGATGGTCACCGTCTCCAGCCCGCCGTAGGCGAAGACGGAGGCGAGCAGCCCGACGATCAGCCCGTCCGTGCCGTTCGGGAAGAACCCGCCGTGGCCCGTGAGATTGCTGGAGCCCGGCGCGTCCGTCCCCGGCAGCAGCCCGGCGATCGCCAGGATGCCCAGCACCAGGAACGCCACGATCGCCAGCACCTTCAGCGCGGCGAACCAGAACTCGTACTCGCCGAAGTTGCGCACGGCGGCGAGGTTCGAGGCGCAGAAGACCAGCATGAACAGCGCGACCCACATCCACGACGAGGTGTCGGGGAGCCAGCCCGTCATGATGTTCGCCGCGGCCGTCGCCTCGGTCGCGATGGCGACGCACAGCAGCACCCAGAAGATCCAGCCGGCCGCGAAGCCCGCCCACGGCCCCAGCGCCCGCTCCGCGTGCACCGAGAACGAGCCGGAGGCCGGGCGCGCCGCCGACATCTCGCCGAGCATCCGCATGACCAGCATGACCAGCAGGCCGGAGGCCGCGTAGGCGAGCACGATGGAGGGGCCGGCGGCGGCGATCCCGGCGCCCGAGCCCACGAAGAGCCCGGCCCCTATGACGCCCCCGAGGGCGATCATGGAAAGATGGCGCTGCTTCAAGCCGTGCGAGAGCGCGGGCTGGCCGCTCCCGGCGTCGTCGGATCCCTGGTCCGGGGAGGGCGCACGGGAGGTGTCGGTACGCGTCATAGGTGGCCGTTCCTGATGGTGAGGTGCGGGGACAAGTTGTTGTGCACCGATCAGTTTCGGCAGCCGCCCCCCGCTACGGCAATAATCGTGCATCGCATTCCGGCATGCGGACATCGGCCGGGCGTGTGCTGTGTCACGAACCTCACGATCGGATTCCCCGCGCGGTCGGCTAGCGTCGGGTCCGATACGACCACCCAACGCGCCACCAGACGGAGTCCCCGATGAGTGCCCTGACTTCCGCCGCCGTCACGCCCCGCCCGGGAGCCGTGCTCGCCGACCTGCTGCCCGCGACCAGCGCCGCGCGCGCCCGCGCGCGTGAGATAGCTCTCGTCGTCGGCGGTGCGGCCCTCACCGGCGCCGCGGCCCAGCTCTCGGTGCCGGTCCCCGGCTCCCCGGTCCCGGTCACCGGGCAGACCTTCGCCGCGCTGCTGGTCGGCGTCGGCCTGGGCGCCGGACGCGGCTTCCTCTCGCTGGCCCTCTACCTGCTCGCGGGCATGGCCGGGATGCCGTGGTTCGCGGAGGGCCAGTCCGGGGCGGCGATGCCGTCCCTCGGCTACGTCCTGGGCATGCTGCTCGCCGCCGCCGTGGTCGGCACGCTCGCGCGGCGCGGCGGGGACCGGGGCGCCTTCCGCACGGCCGGGACGATGGCGGTCGGGACGGTCGTCACCTACGCCGTCGGCGTGCCCTACCTCGCCGCCGCCACCGGCATGTCCCTCGGCCAGGCCGTCTCCGCCGGGCTGGTGCCGTTCCTGTTCGGCGACGCGCTCAAGGCCGCGCTCGCGATGGGTGCCCTGCCGGCCGTGTGGAAGGCGGCGGGCTCCCGGCGATGAGCCGGCCGCCCGCGTCATAGACTCCCGCCATGCGCGTCTACCTCGGCTCCGATCACGCCGGTTACGAACTCAAGAACCACCTCGCCGCATGGCTGGAGTCCGCGGGCCACGAGCCCGTGGACTGCGGCCCGCACCTCTACGACGCCGACGACGACTACCCGCCCTTCTGCCTGCGCGCCGCCGAGCGCACCGCGGCGGACAGCGGCTCCCTGGGCATCGTCGTCGGCGGCTCGGGCAACGGCGAGCAGATGGCCGCGAACAAGGTGGAGGGCGTGCGCTGCGCCCTCGCCTGGAGCGAGGAGACGGCCGCGCTGGCGCGGGAGCACAACGACGCCAACGTGGTGAGCGTCGGCGCGCGGATGCACACCGCCGAGGAGGCGGTGCGGTTCGTGGAGACCTTCGTCAACACCCCGTTCTCGCAGGGCGAGCGGCACGTCCGCCGGATCCGGATGCTGAGCGACTACGAGAAGACCCGCGAGCTCCCCGCGATCCCGGCCCACCACCCCCAGGACTGAGGGTGCCCGAAGGGCATACGCTGCACCGGCTGGCCGGTCAGTGCGGCGACCGCTTCCGGGGGCGCCGGGTGCGCGCCGGCAGCCCGCAGGGCAAGTTCGCGGACGGCGCGGCCCTCCTCGACGGCCAGCGGCTGACCGCGGCCGAGGCGCACGGCAAGCACCTCTTCCTCGGCTTCGGCCCCGCGGGCTGGGTCCACATCCACCTCGGCCTCTACGGCACCCTCCGCTTCGGCACGGGCCCCGCGCCGGCCCCCGTCGGCCAGGTGCGGCTGCGGCTGGCCACGGACGCCGACTACGGCGACCTGCGCGGCCCCACCCGCTGCCGGCTGGTCACGGACGGCGAGAAGCGGGCCGTGCACGACCGGCTCGGCCCCGACCCGCTGCGCGCCGCCTCCGACCCGGAGGCGGCCTGGGCCCGGATCTCCCGCAGCAGGACCACGGTCGCGGCGCTGCTGATGGACCAGAAGGTCGTCTCCGGCGTCGGCAACGTCTACCGCGCCGAGGTGCTCTTCCGGCACGGCATCGACCCGTACCGCGCGGGACGCGATCTGACGCGCGCCGAGTGGGACGCGCTCTGGGGCGACCTGGCAGCGCTGATGCCCGAGGGCGTCCGCACCGGCCGCATCGACACCGTGCGCGCCGAGCACACCCCCGAGGCCATGGGCCGTCCGCCGCGGGTGGACGACCACGGCGGCGAGGTGTACGTCTACCGCCGCGCCGGCCGGCCCTGCCATCTGTGCGGCGCGCAGGTGCGCACCGCCGAACTGGCCGGCCGCAACCTCTTCTGGTGCCCCACCTGCCAGGCCCGCTAGGGCCCTTCTGATGGATCTCCGGACGTCGACGTATGGGCGCCCCGCAGGGGGGCTCAGAAGCCGTGCGGGAGCCAGGGGGCGGTCTCGCTGAGGAACGCCACCGCGGCCTCGCGCAGCGCACCCCGCTCGGGGCGCTCCTCCCGCACCCGCCCGGCGCGCGCCAGCGCGGACAGCGAGGTGCCGCCCAGATAGACCTCGCCCAGCTCCCGTACGGACAGCGTGAGGTCCGCGGGATCCCGGGTGCGCTCGCACACCGCGCCCTTCGGGTCACCGGAGAGCCGCCAGCGTCCGGTGTTCCACGCGCAGAAGCCGTCCTCCACCCCGAAGACGACGTCCACGGGCGCCGCGTACGTCCGGGCGGCCAGCGCGGCGCCCACGTCCACCGGGCGGAGGAACAGCCCGTCGTTCGTGAACATCCCGCAGCGCCGGATGTCGCTGACCATGTGCTGCCAGGGGTCGTCGACCGGGCGGCCGTCCAGCCGCAGGCTCGGCGCGAGGTCGATATCGAAGAGGAACCGCCACAGGGCGCCGTACGCGGCCTCGTCCAGCGCTTCCAGATCGCGCAGCAGCACCGCGCCCCGGGGCACTTCGCGGTCGCTCCAGCCGGGCTTGACGGCGTAGCGCGCATACCCCACGGTCTCGCCGTCCCGCTCGGCCAGCACGCAGCGCAGCGGTGCGGCGCCCTCCCGCTTGCGCTCCGGGTCGAGCACCATCCGGTGCTCCCAGCCGGGCCGCCGGGCGAGCATCCCGGGGCGGGTGGGCACCACCCGCGCGTACACGGACTCGCACACATCGAGGACCGACGCCGGGTCCTCCACCAGCCGCAGCCGTACGGCGTCCGCGCCCTCGGGCACGGTCAGCGCCACCCGGCTGGTGTCGATGTCGGCGAGGAGCTCACGGGTCGCCAGGCCGTAGCCGAACCGGCTGTAGATGGCCGGTTCCGAAGCCGTCAGCGCGGCCAGCGGCTCGGCGCCCGCCGCGCGGACGTCGTCCAACTGACGCCGCATCATCGAGCGCAGCACGCCGCGCCTGCGGTGCGTCGGCGCCACGCTCACCATGGTCACGCCCGCCGTCGGCACCGCGGCACCGCCCGGGACGGTCATCCGGAACGAGAACAGCCCGGCCGTGGCGACCGGATCGCCGTCCTCCCACAGCCCCAGCGTGCGGTCCAGCTCGGTCAGATCCCTGGACACCGCGCGCTCTTCGGGGGTCTCCGGCTCCGCGAACGCGCTCAGCAGTTTGCCGTACCAGCTGTCCCACTCAGACGGGTGGACCTGACGGAGATCGGTTGTCATACATCCATCCCTACCAGCGCACTTCGGGCCCGGCGAACGGTTTTCGACGCGTGCGCGAGCGCCTGCACGTGCGTTTGCACAGCCTGCCCCGGACGGGCGGCGCGCCGGGAATCGACGTGCCACCGAACGGGTGGATAAGGTCCCGGAACATGGCGGAACGGCGCGCGGGACCCTCACCCTCGACGGCCCGGACGCACCGTGCCCACAAAGCACTGCACCGGGTGCGGACGGGCCTGCGCAGAGCCGCCGTTGACTACTTCCGCGGCGGCGCGTCCGACTGGGTCGCCTTCGCCGGTCTGCTGCTCACCGTGCCGGTGCTCACCGTCACCACCGTGCTGACGCCGCTGTGGTGCGCGCCGGAGGCCCTGGTACTGCCGATCATCGCGGGCGGGCTGCTCCTCCGCCCCGCCAGCCTGCTCGCGCTGTACGCCGCTGCCGCCATCGCGCTGATGGTCGAGTCGGCGATGCTGGGACCGTACGACGACGGCGCGGGGCGGGTCACGCCGGGCACCATCCTGGTGGTGGCAGCGGCCGGGCTGTCCGGACTGCTGGTCGCGCAGTTCCGCAGCCGGGTCGGAGTGCCCTGGCGGCGGGGCGGCACGATGCTCTTCGACCTGCGGGAGCGAATTCGGGTACAGAGCAAGCTGCCCAAGCTGCCGTCCGGTTGGCACCGCGAGATGGCGCTGCGGCCCGCGGGCGGGCAGTCCTTCTCCGGCGACTTCGTGGTCGCGGCCCGCACCGGGCACCGCAACCGCACCCTGGAAGTCGTCCTCACCGACGTCTCGGGCAAGGGGATGGACGCGGCCTCCCGCGCCCTGCTGCTGTCCGGCGCCTTCGGCGGGCTGCTCGGCTCGCTGCCCCCGCACTCCTTCCTGCCCGCCGCCAACGGCTACCTGCTGCGCCAGTCCTGGGACGAGGGCTTCGCCACCTCCGTCCACCTCATCCTGGACCTCGACAGCGGGGACTACGAGTTGCTGTCCGCGGGCCATGTGCCCGCGATGCAGCTGCACGCGGGCAGCGGCAAGTGGGAGGAGAAGGCCGGCGAGGGGCCGCTGCTGGGCGTCTACGACGGCGCCCAGTTCGACCCCGCGAAGGGGACGCTGCGCCGCGGGGACGTGCTGATGCTCTTCACGGACGGGCTCGTGGAGACGGCCGAGCGGGACCTGACCGAGGGGATCGACCGGCTCACCGGTGAGGCCGACCGCTATGTCACCTCCGGGTTCCACGGCGCGGCCTGGCATCTGATCGAGTCGGTGGCCCGCGACGTCAACGACGACAGAGCGCTGCTGCTGATCTGCCGCGACTAGCGCCCCGAAGGGGCGCCTCAGGGGCGCGGGGAACTGCGCGCGCAAGGACGACGCAGCCGCACCCTGCGACGTACCGTCAGGGGCAGTCCCGGCCCAGCCCCGATGCCGGGCATGCCCGATCCGGGAGCCCGGCCGGGGGTTTTCCCCACCCCCCTTCGCCAGCAGCCTCCATGGTTCCCGAGATCCCCGCTCCGTACGTTCGGGGTGAGCAGGGGAACGGACCACGGCGACAGCCGGACAGCCGGAAAGGCGGACTCACCCATGGGGCTGCGCTCGAAGCGCGATGACACGGCCGGCGCGGAGCACACGGCGCACACGCGGGGGCGCTGCGCCGTGGAACTGCGCGGTGTCACCCGCCGCTACGGCCGCCTGCGCGGCCCGCGCAGCGCCCAGCGCGCGGTGCACGCCCTGCGCGGTATCGACCTCGTGCTCCCGTACGGCAGCTTCACCGCCGTCATGGGCCCGTCCGGCTCGGGCAAGTCCACGTTCCTGCAGTGCTCCGCCGGACTCGACCGCCCCACCTCCGGCACCGTCCGGCTGGGCGGCACGGAGATCACGGCGCTGAACGAGAACAAGCTGACGGCGCTGCGCCGCACCCGCCTCGGTTTCGTCTTCCAGGCGTTCAACCTGCTGCCCTCGCTCACCGTGGAGCAGAACGTGCTGCTGCCGATGCGGCTGGCGGGACACCGCCCCGACCGGCGGCGCGCCGCCGAGGTGCTGGGCCAGGTGGGGCTGGCGGACTACGCCAAGCGGCGCCCGCACGAGATGTCCGGCGGCCAGCAGCAGCGTGTGGCGCTGGCCCGCGCCCTGGTCACCGCGCCCGAGGTGGTCTTCGCCGACGAGCCGACGGGAGCCCTGGACACCGCCACGGCGGCCGAGGTCCTGGGGCTGCTGCGGCACGCCGTGGACGGCCTCGGCGCCACCGTGGTGATGGTCACCCACGACCCGGCGGCCGCCGCCTGGGCGGACCGGGTGCTCTTCCTGGCGGACGGCGCCTTCGCCGGCAGCCTGGAGCGGTACGGCGACTGCGGCGCGCGGGACGCCGCCGACCGCATCGCGGCCCGGATGGCGGACCTCACCTCCCGCGCGGCCCAGGCGCGGGACCCCCGCGCCGGTGCCGGTGCGGCGGTGGCGGCGTGAGCGACGCACGCGCGGCAGCCGGACCGCGCATGACCACGAAACCCGCACTCCGCCGTGCGGGCGGAGAAGCGAACCAGGAGATGCCGTGAGCGCGCGCGGCTTCGCTCCCAACGGCCTCGCCCGCGCCGCGCTGCGCTTCAAACCCGTCTCGTTCGCCGGCACGTTCGTCGCGCTCGCCACCGCCGCGCTGATCATCTCCGCCTGCGGTATCCTCGCCGAGACCGGGCTGCGCGCCTCCGCACCGCCGGAGCGGTACGCGGGCGCCCCCATCGTCGTCACGGCCGACCAGCGGGCGCACTTCTCCACCGGCAAGGGCGAGAACCGCGAGGACACCGCCGGCGATCTGGTGCCGGACCGGGCGCGGCTGGACGCGGCGGCGGCGCGGCGCGCGGTCACCGGAGTCACCGGAGTCGCACGCGCTGTACCCGACCTCACCTTCCCCATACGCCACGGCGACACCGGGCTCACCGGGCACGGCTGGGCCTCCACCGCCTTCACCGGCACCGGGCTGCGGACCGGGAGCCCGCCCCGTACGGACTCCGAGGCCGTGGTGGGCGCTGCCACAGCCCGGACGCTGCGCCTGGACGCCGGCAGCCGCCTCACCCTCACCACCCCGCAGGGCGCCCGCGCCTTCCGGGTCAGCGGGGTCGCGGAGCGGGGCGGCGACGGCATCTGGTTCACCGACCGGCGCGCGGGGGCCCTCTCCGGGCACCCGGGGCGGGTCGACGCGCTCGCCGTCTTCCCGGAGCGGGGCGCCGACGCCGGCGCGGTCGCCGCGTCCCTGCGGAAGCTGGACCCGGTGCGGGGCGCCGGGCTGCGGGTGCACACCGGCGACGGCCGGGGCGAGGCGGAGGACGCCGGGATCGGCTACGCCAAGGAGACGCTCCAGGCCCTCGGCTTCTCCTTCGGCGGCATCGCCGCGCTGACGGCCGTCTTCACCGCGGCGGGCACCGTCGCGCTCTCCGTCGCGCAGCGGCGCCGTGACTTCGCGCTGCTGCGTGCCATCGGCGCCACCCCGCGGCAGATCCGCCGCTCGATCGCCACCGAGGCGCTGTGTGTGGCGCCGCTGGCCGGGGCCGTCGGCACGCTGCCCGGGATCGCGCTGGCCCGCTGGTGGTTCGGCGAGCTGCGGTCGCGCGACGCGATACCGGAGGGTGTGGACCTGATCGTCACCGGCACGCCGCTCGCCATCGCGGTGGGCGCGGTCCTCGGCACCGCGCTGCTCGCGGGCTATACGGCGGCCCGCCACCCGGCGAAGATCAAGCCCGGCCAGGCGCTGGCCGAGTCCGCCGTCGAGCCGTTCCGGCCGGGGATCGTCCGTACCGTCCTCGGGCTGGGCGCGCTGGTCGGGGGAGTGGCGCTCGCCCGGCTGGCCGCCGGCGAGGGCGGCGAGGACGCGGCGAACCTGGCGCTGGCCGTCGTGATGTGCCTGATGCTGGCCGTGGCGCTGCTCGGGCAGTACGTGGCCAAGCTGTGCGCCTGGCTGTTCGGGCTGCCGCTGCGCGGGGGCTCCGCCGCCGCCGGGCTGGCGGCGGCGAACTCCTGGGCGCACGCCCGCCGGCTGGCCTCGGCGGTGACCCCCGTCGTCCTGGCCATGGCCTTCTGCTCGACGCTGATCTTCCTGCAGACCAGCGAGGACCACGAGGCGGAGCGCCAGCAGCGCGCGGGGCTGACCGCCGACCACATCGTCACAGGACCCGCCGGAGCGGACGCCGGCCTGCCGGTGACGGCCGCCGCGCGCGCCGAGTCGGCGCCGGGCGTGGCGAGCGCCGTCGGACTGCTGCGCACCCAGGTGCTGGCCGAGGTCCGCTCGGCCGGCGAGTCGCTGCTCATGCCCGCGGACGCGCAGGGCGTGGGCGGCGGCGGGCGCAAGCTCGCCGCCGTCCAGGACCTCGACGTACGCGAGGGCTCGCTGGCGGCGCTGGGCGCCGCGGGCTCGCCGCGCGGCGGCACCGTCGCCGTCGACCGGATCCTCGCCGGGTCCGCCGGCGTCGGGGTGGGGGACCGGATCGCGCTGCGGCTGCCGGACGGCACGAAGGCCCGTCCGAAGGTGGTGGCGCTGTACACGCGCGGCACCGGGCTCGCCGCGGTCACCCTGCCGCGCGAAGCGCTGGCGGGGCATGTCACCGCGGCGTACGACAGCGAGCTGCTGGTGCGGGAGCGGAAGGGCGCCGACGGGGCCGCGGTCGCCCGCGCCCTGCGCGGGCTCGGACAGGTCGCGGACCGGGACGGATACGCGCAGGCCCAGGACCGGGACCGGGCGGTCAACGCGTGGGGGAACCGGACGATGGCCCTCGTGCTCGCCGGGTTCGCGGCGGTGGCGGCCGCGAACACGCTGGTGATGACGGTGGCCGAGCGGCGGCGGGAGCTGGGGATGCTGCGGCTGATCGGGTCGACGCGGCAGCAGGTGCTGCGCATGGTGCGCTGGGAGGCGCTGCTCGTGGGGTGCACGGGCGTGGTGCTGGGCACGGGCATCGCGCTCACCACCCTGACCCCCATGACCAGCGGCCTGTTCGACGCCGCCCCGTATATCCCGCCGGGGCTGTACGCGGCGTTCGCGGGCGCGATCCTGGCGCTGGTGCTGCTGTCCACGGCGCTCCCGGCGCGGGCGGCGCTGCGGGAGCGCTGACCCGGCCGCACCGGGACGGCCCCGGGGCGGCCGGGAGGGTATCCTGGCGGACGGCCGGAGCACAGCGGCGGTACCGGGACAGGAGCCGGACAGGAGGAGGTGGCGGCATGCGCAGCGAGCCTCCCAGTCGACCACTCCCCGGCGCCGTCCCCCCAGCCGCTCGTGAGTAGCCAGTTCCCCGGCGGATGACCGGCGAAGGGGGCGGTGCGCCACCCGAGAAGTGCCGCACCCACCGGGGCGCCCCTTCCGCGCCCCGCTCATCCGTCTGCCGAGGACCCCGTCATGACGCAAGCCCAACTGCCCGACGAGCTGCCCGGCGGTCTGCAGGATGCCCTGGAACGTCATGATCTGCCCGGGGCGCAGCGCTGGCTGGACGCCACCCCGCCGCACCTGGTCGCCGACGAGCTGGCCCGGATGGACACCGTCGATGCGGTGATCGCCTTCCGGCTGCTCCCCAAGGACCAGGCCATCTCCGTCTTCGAGGAGCTGGAGCCGGTCGACCAGCAGGGCATTCTGATGGGCCTGCGGGACTCCGCGTTCCTGGAGGTCGTGGAGGCGATGGACCCGGACGACCGGGTCCGGATGCTCCGCGAGGCCCCCGCCAAGATCGCCCAGCGGGTGCTCGCGGGCCTCAGCCCGCGCGAGCGCCGGGTGACCTCGGCCCTGCTCGGCTACCCGGAGGGCTCGGTCGGCCGCTATATGACCCCGGAGACGGTGCCGCTCAACCAGCACCTCACCGTCGAGCGGGCGCTCCAGCGGGTACGGGCGCGCGGAGCCGAGGCGGAGACGGTGTACACGCTGCCCGTCGTGGACTCGGGCCGGCATCTCACCGGCGTGGTCGAGCTGCGCGAACTGGTGCTGAGCGAGCCGGACCGCACGGTCGCCGACCTCGTGGTCACCGAGGCGCCGCGCGCGTACGCGACCGACCCGGCGGAGGACGCGGCGCGGCTGATGCGCGAGACGAACGTCCTCGACCTGCCGGTCGTGGACAGCGAGGACCGCCTGGTCGGCCTGCTGACCATCGACGACGCGGTCGAGGTGATCGAGGCGGCGGACACCGAGGACGTCGCCCGGCAGTCCGGCTCGGCGCCCTGGGAGGGGCACTACATGGCCGCCTCCGTCTGGCAGCTCGCCCGCTACCGGGTGGTGTGGCTGCTGCTCCTGCTGCTGGCCGCGACGCTGACGGTGACCGTGACGCGGGCCTTCGAGGGCACCCTGGAGGAGGTCACCCAGCTGGCGATGTTCATCCCGCTGCTCATCGGCACCGGCGGCAACACCGGCGCGCAGGCGGCGACCGCCGCCGTGCGGGCGCTCGCGGTCGGCGAGGTGCGCGGCTCCGACCTGTTCGCCGTCATCTGGCGGGAGTGCCGGGTGGGACTGGTGCTGGGGCTGATCCTGGCGGCCCTGGGACTGGGGCTGGGCTCGATCTTCGTGGGGCCGGACATCGCGGCGGTGGTCGGCGTCACCCTGGTGATCATCTGTGCCTGGGCGGCGACCGTCGGCGGGACGATGCCGCTGCTCGCCAAGCGGTTCCGGATCGACCCCGCGGTGGTGTCGGCCCCCATGGTGACGACCCTGGTCGACGCGACAGGGCTGGTCATCTACTTCCTGGTGGCCCGCGCCCTGCTGGGTCTGTGAGGGGCGGCTGGGCCTGTGAGGGGCGATCCGGAACGCGGGGGGCGCCCCTCGGGGGCGTCCGGTGTCACTCGCGGGGGGTCTTGCGGGGGCGCCGGTGGGAACCGGACGGGCGGCCCGCACCGCCGGCCCCCGGCGTCCCCTCCCGCTGCCGTGCCAGCGCGGCGGCGTCCCGCTTGAAGAACCACTCCATCCTCGGCTCGATCATGAACCGGAAGACCTTGGTCACCCACGGTGTGCACAGCACCGTCATCATCACGCCGGCGAGCACCGTGATGGCCACCCGGCTGAGCGGGTGGTCCACCCAGTCCATGTCGTACCAGTCGAACTGGCGGGAGCCCTGGATGGGGAAGATGTGCAGCAGATACGCGTACAGCGTTCCGGCGCCCAGCGCCGTGAACCACATGTGGCGGCGGGGCACCCAGGACAGGAAGCAGGCGGTCATCACCAGGCCGCAGCCGAAGAGCGCGAGGTACATGACGGCGCCCACCCAGGAGGGGACGCCCATCTCCTCGGCCGACTTGTCGTGCAGGAACCACGCCTTGTTCATCCGCGGCACGGCCCAGTAGGCGAAGACGAAGCCGGCGAGGGTGACGGGCACCGCGATGTGCCGCATCCGCTTCCGCTTGACGAGCTGGAAGTGGTGGGGGCGCAGCTGCAGCCCGAGGACGAAGAACGGCAGGAACTGCGCGACCCGCATCAGGTTCAGGTCGGAGCCGATGGAGGGGGTGACGCTCGCGGCGACCGCGATGCCCAGCGCGACCGGCATCGGCCAGCGCAGGCTCTTCCAGATCGGGGTGGTGAGCCGCCACAGGAAGAGCGCGACGAGGAACCAGAGCGCGAACCCCGGGTTCTGGAAGTGGAACTCGCGGTCCGGGTCGTCGTTGGCCCATCGCATGAAGAACGTATAGACGAACTGGATGGCGACATAGGGGACGGCCACGCCGGTGATGAGCCGCTTGACCTGGTTGGGCTTGCCCTCGAAACTCCGCGAGAGGTAGCCGGAGATGACGATGAACGCCGGCATATGGAACGTGTACATCAGGAAGTAGAGCGCCTCGGCGGTGCGGCTGTCGTGCCGCAGCGGATCCCAGGCGTGCCCGATGCCGACCAGCACGATGGTGAGGTACTTGGCGTTGTCGAAGAACGGGTCGCGCTTCTTCTCCGCCGCCTTGGCCTGCTTCTTCGCCCCGCTGGCGGGAGGTTGGGGGGCTGCGGGCGGCGCCTCGGAGGTGGGG
>NZ_JAAKZZ010000719.1 GCF_011045075.1 Streptomyces boncukensis | reverse complement strand
CCCCCGGGCCCGTCTCACTGGTTTCACGATCATTCCCCCCTCCCCTCCGCCAACACCGGCGAAGGGTCTCACCGACATGAATTCAGCGATTCTTCTGGGCGATCAAGGAAAGTGTCAACGCGGCGACACGGGAACTCCCTTACGACTTCTCCGACTTTCCGTTTCCCCTTCTGGGACCGCCCCGGCTTCTGCTATGTTCTCCCTCGCGCGATGGGGACGCGTGGTGACATATATGTTTTGGGGGGAACATGTACGGACTGCCCGTACCCGGGGCGCTGCTGCCCCTGGCGGGGGCGCTGGCGGCGCCGACGACGATACCCGGATTACCGCTGGCCAGGGCCCTGCAGGCGACGGCCGGAGCCGGATTCGCACTCTATGTCCTGACGGCCTGTCTGATACTCCTGGTCCGCAAGCGATTACGCCGGGGCACAGATCCGGCGCAGGCGGGCGCCGGGGGCGGCCGTGATCACTGAGCTGCTCCTGTGGGCGAGCATGGCGCTGATCATCGCGGCCGGCTCCTACAACACCGCGCTGTTTCTCCTCTCCCGGCGCAGAATCCACCACAACCGCACACCGCAGAATGAGCGGTTCTACGTATTTCTGCTGGCCTGCCTGAACGAAGAGAAAGTGCTTTCGGAAAGCCTGGAGCGGATCACCTCGCTGCCCGTCGGAAATTTCCTGGCGCTGGTCATCGACGACGCCTCCGACGACCGCACGGCGGAGATCGCCCGGTCCGCCGATCCGCACCGGGTACGGCTCCACCAGCGCACCCCGCCGGCCGCCCGCCGGGGCAAGGGGGCCGCGCTCAACGACGGCGTACGGCATCTGCGCGAGTCCGGGCTGCTCGCCGGGCGCCGCCCCGGCGACGTGATCCTGTGCGTGGTCGACGCGGACGGACGGCTCGACCCGCACGTCGTACAGGCCGTCGATCCCTACTTCGACGACCCCGGCACGGGCGCGGTGCAGGTCTGCGTGCGGATGTACAACCGGCGCCAGGGGCTGCTCGCCCGGATGCAGGACATGGAGTTCATCGTCTACGGCGATGTCTTCCAGAGCGCGCGCCGCTTCATCGGCAGCGTGGGCATGGGAGGCAACGGGCAGTTCATGCGGCTGTCGGCGCTCGACACGCTGGGCGAGGAAGGGCCGTGGAGCGACAGCCTCACCGAGGACCTCGACCTCGGGGTACGGCTGATCGCCCAGGGCTGGACCAACCAGCACTGCACCGCCGCCGCGGTCTCCCAACAGGCCGTGCTGAGCCTGCGGCGCCTGGTGCGCCAGCGGTCCCGCTGGTTCCAGGGCCATCTGCAGTCGGCAGGGCTGGTCCCGCTCATCCTGCGGAAGGTGCCCACCCGGGCCGCGCTGGACCTCCTCTACCACCTCTCCAGCCCGGTGCTGATCCTGCTCACCTCGCTGCTGCCGGTGTCCTTCCTCATCGCGGTGGCCGCCACCGCCGTGGCCTCGCTCCGTGCCGGACACCCGCTCGTCTCACCGCTGTGGCTGCTCGGCCCGTATCTCCTCTCGTTCACGGCCGCCTACGCGTACGGCTTCGTCTACGCGAGGCGCGAGCGGGAGCTCGGGCTGGTGCGCTCGGTGCTGCTCGCCCACGTCTTCATCCTGTACGGCTACATCTGGTTCGCCGCCGGCTGGTGGGGCCTGTGGCGGATGTTCACCGGCCAGCGGGGCTGGCTGAAGACCGCCCGCACCTGAGCCGGTCTCTCACGTTCACGCGGTCGGCCGACCGCACGCCCAAGGGGGGCTCTTATGTCCGTACACACGTCCGCTGTGCCCGTACGCGCCATGCTGGTGCTCGGGACCCGCCCGGAAGCGATCAAACTGGCCCCGGTGGCCCGCGCGATGGCCTCCGACCTCCGGTTCGAGCCGGTGGTCGTCGCCACCGGGCAGCACCGCGAGATGCTGCACCAGATGCTCGGCCTGCTGGGGGTCGACGTCCGCACCGCGCTCGATGTGATGCGGGAGAGACAGCAGCTCTCCGAGCTGACCGCCCGCCTGGTCGGGGAGCTCGGCGGGGTCATCCGCGCGCAGCGGCCGGACACGGTCGTGGTGCAGGGGGACACCACGACCGCGCTGGCCGGCGCGCTGGCCGCGTTCTACGAGCGGATCCCGGTGGCCCATGTCGAGGCCGGGCTGCGCACCGGCGTCATGGACAACCCCTTCCCGGAGGAGCTGAACCGCTGTCTGATCGGGCGCATGGCCCGCTGGCACTTCACCCCGACCCCGCGCGCCGCCGGGCACCTGACCCGCGAGGGCATCCCCGCCGAGGGGGTGTTCACCACCGGCAACACCGTCGTCGACAACCTGCTGTGGGTGCTGGCCGAGGGCGCGGGCACCTCCGCCTTCCGCAGCTGCGCCAAGCGGATCCTGGTCACCCTGCACCGCCGGGAGAACCAGGGCCACCGGATGCGCGGCATGGGCCGGTCGCTGTGCCGCCTCGCCGGCCGCGGGGACGTGGAGATCGTGCTGCCGCTGCACCGGAGCCCCGCCGTCCGGGACGCGCTGCTGTGCGAGGTCGACGGGCGCGAGGGCTTCACCCTGGTCGACCCGCTCGACTATGTGGACTTCGTCGCGACCCTGGCCGAGTGCGACCTGGTGCTCACCGACTCCGGCGGCATCCAGGAGGAGGCACCGACCCTCAGCAAGCCGGTGCTCGTCCTGCGCACCACCACCGAGCGCCCCGAGGCGGTCGAGGCGGGCGCGGCCCGGCTGGTCGGCACCGACCCGGAGACCATCGTCAGCGCCGCCGGGCGGCTGCTCGACGACCCGGCGGAGTACCGGCGGATGGCGGGTGCGGGGAACCCGTTCGGGGACGGGCGGGCCGCGGCCCGCATCCTGGCCCGGCTGGCGGAGGACGTCACCGCCGAGCCGGCGGCCGGCCTCACCGCGTCCGGACCGTACTCGACGGCATGACACCCGCCCGGCGCAC
>NZ_JAAKZZ010000718.1 GCF_011045075.1 Streptomyces boncukensis | reverse complement strand
GCGTCAGGGGCGGGGAGCGGACCGGCCCGCCGCGCCGACCGCCGCGCCGACCGCGGCGAGTGACAGCAGGAAGGCCGCCGACGTCGCGGTGCCGCCCAGCAGCGGGTCGGTGAACCCGATCTGGGCGAACAGCGACACGGCCGCCGCCAGGCCGAGCCCCGCCGTGCCCCAGCCCGCTGCGGCGGGCCGGCCGCGGGCCGCCGCCAGCAGCAGCGCGCCCGCCGCGAGCAGCACCAGGCCGCCGACGAGGTTGTACGTGCCCAGGTCGAACGACGGGTCGGTGGACCCCAGGCGGTGGCCCCGCGCTTCGAGCACGTCGTCCCCGGCCGTGTACCCCACCGTGACGGCACCGGCGACCACCGCGACCGCGCCCCACACCAGCCCGAGGATCCGCGCGGACGCCGCGCGGGACCGCACCGCGTCGACGGCGAACACCCGTCCGGCCGAGGAGAACAGGATCGCCACATGGGCCCCGGCCATCAGCCAGTAGGCCCAGGGCCACTCGTGCGGCGCGTAGGCCACCGACAGGCCGATGGCCAGCGACTGGGCCACCCCGAGCAGCCCCGCCAGCCGCACCCAGGCGCCGGTCAGCAGCAGCACCGCCAGCGCGGTCTCGACGAGCAGCACCGCCCAGCCGAAGACCTCGATACGGGGCAGGACGCCGTGCTCCACGACCCAGCTGTACGGCGGGAACACCGGGTCGCTCACGGCGAACGACGTGAAGTGGAACAGCCCCTTGTCGGTGTCCTCGCCGAAGTCCGGGGGCCTCTTCCACGCCACGTTGTAGAGCCACATCGCGCCGAGCAGGACGCGCAGCAGGGCGGCGCCTGCGGCCTGCGGGCGCGGGACGTCGTCGGCTGCGGGCGCCAGGAGCCAGCGGGCGGACGTACGCGTCGTCTCACGCACCATCTCAGGCACAGCGGAACACCTCGCGTCCCGATCGGGTGGCGGCGTCCTGGACGGCGAGGGTGTCCCGTACGACGCCGAAGACCTCGGCGAGCGGCAGCGGGGATCCGGCGATCCGCAGATGCGGGTTGGTGACCGCCACCGGGTGCCACCAGGCGCCGTCCGCTGTGAGGGTCGGCTCCGGCTCCAGGCTGTCGAGGGAGACGTGCATGCCCTGTTCGGCGAAGCCCTCGTGGGCGACCGGACGGACGATCCGGTCCGCCTCGGCGATCCCCGCGTCCGTCAGCCGCCGGTGCAGCGCGTCGGCGCCCCGCGGGTCCTCGTCGTACAGCGTGGCGGCGACCCGCACCCGGAACCCGAGCGAACGGGCCAGCTCGATGCCGCCGAGCGCCCGGGTCCACGACCCCGCGCCCCGGTGCCGGTCGTGCAGCTCGGGGGTGGCCGAGTCCAGGCTGATCTGGAGGACGACGTCCCGGTCCAGCTCCTCCAGCGTCCTGCGGCGGTTGCCGCGCGCGAAGACCATGGCGTTGGTGAGGACGGTGCGCTCCAGCCCGGCCGCCGCCGCGACCAGGCCGCCCAGGTCGGGGTGGAGGAAGGGCTCGCCGCCGGTGAAGAGCACCTCCCGGCCGCCCTGGGCCAGGAACTCCCCGCACGCGGCGGAGGCCAGCTCCGGGCCGAAGCGCCGGGCCGCGGCCTTCGGCGAGGACGCGGCGCAGCAGTAGGCGCAGGCGAGGTTGCAGTCGAAGTTGGTGTAGATCCACAGCCGGTGGCCCACCGTCGTCCGCTCGCCCCGGGAGAAGACGCTGTCCGCTGCGTCGGTTGTGCCGGCGGCTTCGGCGCCGGGGGACCGGCCCGCCTTGCGCACCGCGAACCACCAGGGCCCCTCGGCCGACTCGGCGACTTCGCGGGCGACGCCGTGCCCGGTCAGCTCCGCCCAGGCGGGCAGATCGGTGACCACGCTGACCTCCGCGCTGCGCACCCCGAGGAGCTGCCCGGCCTCAAGCCGCCGCATCGCGCGGGTGATCAGCAGGAGCAGACCGCTGCCGCAGTCCATGTCGCCCCCGTCGACCAGCGCCTCGACGGCGCCCAGCGGGGTGTGCGCCGGGTCGGCGTGTGTCGGGTCGGCCATGGCGCCTCAACCTAGCGGCGCGCGGCCCCCGTGGGCAGCCGAACCGCCCTTACGGAAGTGTGACGCCACCTTCGGGTGCTATTATCCGCGCTCCATTCGGACTATCGTCCCCGCCATGATCGACGACCACGGCAGCGAGGTCAGTGGCGGTACCGACGGCGGCGCCGGCAGCGCGCGTCCCGCGGACGCCGGGTCCCGGTCGGCGTTCTGGGAGGGCGTCCACCACGGCAAGGACGTGGACGGGGTCTCCTGGTGGCAGTCGGTCCCCGGGCTCTCCCTGGGCCTGGTCGACAGCACCGGCCTCGGCCGCGAGGAGCCGATCATCGATGTGGGCGCCGGCTGGTCGACGCTCGTGGACCACCTCGTCGAGCGCGGCCACCGCGATCTGACCGCCGTGGACCTCTCGGTCACCGCCCTGCGGACCGTGCGCGAGCGGCTCGGGGACGCGGGCGAGGGCGTCACCCTCACCCCGGCCGACGTCCTCGACCTGCACCTCGGACGCGACTACGCCCTCTGGCACGACCGCGCCGTCTACCACTTCCTGACCGAGCCCGGCGAACGGGACGACTACCGCGCCTCGCTGGAGCGCCATCTGCGGCCGGACGGCCGGCTCGTCGTGGCGACGTTCGGCCCGGACGGGCCGACCACGTGCAGCGGGCTGCCCATCGTGCGCTACACCCACGCCGAACTCGCCGCCGAGTTCCCCGGCTTCGAGCTGGTCGACACCGCGGGCGAGGAGCACCGTACGCCGTGGGGCGCGGCGCAGCAGTTCACGGCTGTGCTGATGCGGCGCCGGGCGGGTTGATCCGGGGAAGGACCGCCCCGAACGCGGGGCCGAAATTTTCGGGTGGTGGCCGACGGGATCGGCGCGGGCGCAGAACACGGTTACCGTCGGGCCCCGCAATCCCCCCCGC
>NZ_JAAKZZ010000717.1 GCF_011045075.1 Streptomyces boncukensis | reverse complement strand
CGGTGTGTGTGCCCAGGGCTCCGGTGCCGCCGGTGATCAGGACGGTGCCGGTGGGCTGCCAGCCGGTACCGGTGACGGCTGCGGGCAGTGCGCGGGCCAGGCGGCGGCCGTAGATCCCGGCTCCGCGGATTGCGGTCTGGTCTTCGCTGCCGTCGGCCAGGATGCTTGCGAGTCGGGTTCCGGCCCGGGCGTCCAGGTGGGTGGGGAGGTCGATGAGGCCGCCCCAGCGTTGCGGGAGCTCCAGGGCCGCGACCCGGCCCAGGCCCCATACGGTGGCCTGGTCGGGGTGCTCCAGCCGGTCCGAGCGGCCCACCGTGACCGCGCCCCGTGTGAGGACCCACAGCGGTGCCGGGGCCTCACCCAGTGCCTGCACCGCGGCCAGCGTGTCCGCCCAGCCGGACGCGAGTAGCACCACCCCCGCGATGTCGGGCAGTTGTGCGGCCTCCTCGGCCGGGACGTTCACCAC
This sequence comes from Streptomyces boncukensis, assembly GCF_011045075.1. Taxonomy (GTDB): domain Bacteria; phylum Actinomycetota; class Actinomycetes; order Streptomycetales; family Streptomycetaceae; genus Streptomyces; species Streptomyces boncukensis. The sequence continues at coordinate 2,487 of NZ_JAAKZZ010000717.1, read as the reverse complement.
CGTCGCACCGGCCGCGGCCAGCGCTGCGGAGACGTCTGTCTCCTCCTGTCCGATGACCGCCCAGGTACCGGACAGGGGAGCCGGAGGCAGGTCGGTGAGGGGCTTCCAGGTGATCTGGTAGCGCCAGGAGTCCAGGGTGGAGCGCTCCCGGTGACGTCTGCGCCACGCGGACAGCGCGGGCAGTGCCGATTCCAGACCGGCCAGTTCCTCCAGGTCCTCACGCTCGACCGCGTTCCAGAACGCCGAGTCGGCCCCGTCACCCACGGCTGGGCTCACCCAGGGTTCCGGCCAGAACCGTTCGCGTTGGAAGGCGTAGGTGGGCAGGTCGACGGTGCGGCCGCCCCAGTGGGCGAAGACCTTCGCCCAGTTGACGCCGGCGCCCGCTGTCCATAGGCGGCTGATCGCGGTCAGGGTGGTGTCGGTCTCGTTCCGGTCCTTGCGGAGGGCTGAGGTGAAGAGCGTGTCGGGGGCGGTTTCCTGGGCCATGCCGGACAGGACGCCGTCGGGGCCCAGTTCCAGGCAGGTGGTCACGCCCATGGTTTGCAGGGCGGTGACGCCGTCGGCGAAGCGGACGGTCCGGCGGATCTGGTCCAGCCAGTACCCGGGCTCCTGCATCGACCCCGGCTCGGCCACCGCGCCGGTCAGATTCGACACGATCGGGATCCGCGCCGGGTGGAACGTCAGCCTGGCCAGGACGGTGGCGAACTCTTCCAGCATCGGTTCCATCAGGGCTGAGTGGAAGGCGTGCGAGACCGTCAGGACGTTGGTCCGCCGGCCGCGGGCGGCGCACTCGGCCGCGTAGCGCTCGATGGCCGCCAGGTCGCCGGAGAGCACCACCGAGCGGGGGCCGTTGACCGCCGCGACATCCAGCCCGGAGTCGGCGGAGTCGGCGAGGTCCGCTTCTGTCGCCTGCACTGCCAGCATTCCGCCGCCCGGCGGCAGCCCGTGCATCAGGCGGCCGCGTTCGGCGACCAGGGTGCAGGCGTCGTCCAGGTCGAGGATCCCGGAGACGTGGGCGGCGGTGATCTCGCCCAGGGAGTGGCCCAGCAGCACGTCCGGTTCCAGGCCCCAGGACTCGGTGAGGCGGTAGAGGGCGACTTCGAGGGCGAACAGGCCCGCCTGCGCCCACAGGGTGTCCTGCAGGCCGGTGCCGTCGGCCAGCACGGTGCGCAGCGGGTGTTCCAGGCGGACATCCAGGCGGGCGCAGACCGCGTCGAAGGCTTCGGCGAAGACGGGGAATGCCTCATACAGTCCCAGGCCCATGCCGGGGCGCTGGGAGCCCTGGCCGGTGAACAGGAATGCCAGGCGCCCCTCGCCGGTCACCCCGGCAGCCAGGACATCGTCCCCGGTCAGGACTGCGCGGTGTTCCAGTGGGGTGCGTGTGGTGGCCAGGGACCAGCCGATGTCGACCGCGTCCAGCTGTGGGTGCTGGGCGGTGTGGGTGCGCAGGCGTTCGATCTGTGCGTGCAAGGCGGCCTCGGACTGCGCCGAGACCACCCAGGGCACCAGGCCCGGTGCCTGGGGCCGGGCGGTCTCCTCCACCGGTTCGGGCTCGGGGGCCTGTTCCAGCAGGAGGTGGGCGTTGGTGCCGCTGATGCCGAAGGAGGAGACGCCCGCGCGCCGCGGGCGATCCACCGCGGGCCACTCCCGGGTGCGGGTGAGCACGTCCACCGCTCCCGCGGACCAGTCCACCTGCGGTGTCGGGGCGTCCACGTGCAGCGTGGCCGGGAGCATCCCGTGCCGCAGCGCCATCACCATCTTGATCACACCCGCGATGCCGGCGGCGGCCTGGGTGTGCGCGATGTTGGATTTGACCGAGCCGATCCACAACGGCTCACCGCCCTCACCACGCTCCTGGCCGTAGGTGGCCAGCAGCGCCTGCGCCTCGATCGGATCCCCCAGCCGGGTGCCCGTCCCGTGCGCCTCGACCGCGTCCACCTCCGCGGCCCTCAGGCGGGCGTTGGCCAGCGCCTGGCGGATCACCCGCTGCTGGGCGGGACCGTTGGGCGCGGAGAGCCCGTTGGAGGCGCCGTCCTGGTTGACCGCGCTGCCGCGGACCACCGCCAGCACCCGGTGCCCGTGGCGCCGGGCGTCCGTGAGGCGTTCGACCAGCAGCAGGCCGACGCCCTCGCCCCAGCCCATCCCGTCCGAGCCGGCCGCGAACGCCTTGCACCGGCCATCACCGGCCAGACCGCCCTGCCGGCCGAACTCGGCGAACACGCCCGCGTTGACCATCACCGTCACCCCGCCGGCCAGCGCCATCGCGCACTCCCCCGCACGCAGCGCCTGGACAGCCAGATGCAGCGCCACCAGCGAGGAGGAACACGCCGTGTCCACCGTCACCGCCGGGCCCTCCAGCCCGAAGGCATACGCCACCCGGCCCGAGAGCACACTCGTGGCGTTCCCGGTCAGCAGGTGACCATCACTCCCCTGGGGCACGTGCATGCCCACCCCGTAGCCCGAGACACTGCCTCCCACGAACACCCC
>NZ_JAAKZZ010000716.1 GCF_011045075.1 Streptomyces boncukensis | reverse complement strand
GTGAGGCCGTTGGAGGCGCCGTCCTGGTTGACGGCGGAGCCGCGTACCACCGCCAGCACCGGGTGGCCGTTGCGGCGCGCGTCCGACAGCCGCTCCAGCAGCAGCATGCCCGCGCCCTCGCCCCAGCCGGTGCCGTCGGCCGCCTCGGCGAACGCCTTGCAGCGGCCGTCCGGGGCCAGTCCGCGCTGGCGGCTGAACGCGACGAACGGCGCGGGGGTGGCCATGACCATGACGCCGCCCGCGAGTGCGAGGGAGCACTCCTTGCCGCGCAGGGCCTGGGCAGCGAGGTGGAGCGCCACCAGGGAGGAGGAGCAGGCGGTGTCCACTGTGAGGGTGGGGCCCTCCAGGCCGAGGGCGTAGGCGATGCGGCCGGAGATGACGGCGGCGGACGCCGAGGTGGACATGTACGCCTCAGCGGTCTCCGGGTCCTGGAGGAGCAGGTCGCCGTAGTCCTGGATGCCGGATCCGGCGAAGACGCCGACCTGGTCGCCGCGCACGCGGTGCGGGTCGATGCCGGCGCGCTCCAGCACCTCCCAGGAGATCTCCAGCATGAGGCGCTGCTGGGGGTCGGTGGCGAGGGCCTCGCGGGGCGAGATGTCGAAGAAGGCCGGGTCGAAGTCGCCCGCGCCGTGGACGAATCCGCCCTCGCGTACGTAGCTGGTGCCGGTCTGCCCGACGTTGTTGGAGTCGCCGGAGTCGCCGGGGCCGCCGGAGTCGCCGGAGTCGCCGGGGCCGCCGGGGCCGCTGCTCTGGAGCCGGGTGAGGTCCCAGCCGCGGTCAGCGGGGAATCCGGAGATCGCATCCCGCCCCTCGTCCACCAGCCGCCACAGCTCCTCCGGCGAGCTGACCTCGCCGGGGAAGCGGCAGCTCATTCCGATGATCGCGATCGGCTCCTGCTCCCCGGCCTCCAGCTCCCGCACCCGCCTGCGGCTCTCGTGCAGTTCGGCGGTGACCCGCTTGAGGTAGTCGAGGACCTTGTCGTCGTTCGCGTTCGTCGCCATCCATGCCTCACAACTGTCCTGGTACGGCTGTCCTGTCCTGGTACGGGTCGGGTGCGCGACCGTCAGGCGGAGCCGAGTTCCTTGTCGATGAACGCGAGAACGTCGTCCGCGCTCGCGTCCTGGAGCAGGTCGTCGACCTCGGCTCCGGGGGTGGCGCTGCCCTGGTTCTCGTCCAGCCTGGTGACGAGCGCCCGCAGCCGGTCGACGATGCGGTGGTCGCGGAGGTCGTCGGGCGTGAGCGCCGTCACGGTCGCTTCGAAGCGGTCCAGTTCGGCCGTCACCGGCTCGCCGTCCCGCGCGGCGGCCCCGCCGCCCGCGCCCGGGTCGCCGGGGCTCAGCTCGGTGTGCAGATAGCCGGCGAGGGCGTCCGGGCTGGCGTAGTCGAAGACGACGGTGGCGGGTGTCCGCAGACCGGTGGCGCCGTTCAGCCGCGAGCGCAGCTCCACCGACGAGACGGAGTCGAAGCCGAGGTCGGTGAAGGGCCGCCGGGGTTCGACGTCGGCCGGGGAGTCGTAGCCGAGCACCGCCGCCACCTGGGTGCGTACCAGCTCCAGCACGGTGCGGCGCTGCTCCGGTGCGGACAGCGCGGCCAGCCGGGCGCGGAGCTCCGGCCCGGTGCCGGAGTCCGAACCGGAAGGGGACTGGGAGCCGTCCGCCGGGTCGCCGTCCAGCGCCGCGCGCACCTCGGGCAGCGCGTCGAGCAGGGGGCGGGCGCGTGCGAGGGTGTAGGCGGGCGCGAAGCGGGACCAGTCGAACTCCGCGACGACCGGATTGGGCTCGTCCCCGGGTACGGCGTGCCGCAGCGCTCCGACGGCGACGCCGGTGTCCATGGCGGGGGCTCCGGTGCGCCGCATGAACGCGCTGATCTCCTCGTCGACCATGCCGCTGTCCAGCGGGCCCCAGGCGACGGAGGTGGCGGCCAGGCCGCGGGCCCTGCGGCGGTGCGCGAGGGCGTCGAGATACGCGTTGGCGGCGCCGTAGGCGGCCTGCCCCGCGCTGCCCCACACGGCGGCGCCGGAGGAGAACAGCACGAAGGCGTCCAGCGGGCGGTCGCCCAGCAGCTCGTCGAGCAGCGCGGCGCCTCCCACCTTCGCCCGCCCCACCTCGGCGAACTCCGCGAGGGTGCTGTCGGGCAGCGGGGTGTCCAGCTGAGGCACCCCCGCCGCGTGCACGACAGCGGTCAGCGGCTGCTCGCCGGGGACGGAGTCCAGCAGCTTGCGCAGCTCCTCGCAGTCGGTGACGTCGCAGGCCGCGACCGTCGTCCGGGCGCCGAGCGCGGCCAGTTCGTCCCGCAGCTCCGCCATGCCGTCCGCCGCCGGGCCGCGGCGGCTGGTGAGGATCAGATGCTCGGCTCCCTCGCGGGCCAGCCGGCGCGCGACGTGCGCGCCGACTCCGCCGGTGCCGCCGGTGATCAGCGTCGTGCCGCGCGGGGTCCAGGACGGCCGCTCGTGCGCTTCGCCCAGCGGCGCCCGCACCAGCCGCCTCGCGTACCGGCCCTCGGCACGCAGCGCGAGCTGGTCCTCGGCGCCGCCGCCCGCGGTGCCGGCGAGCGAGGCGCACAGGGCGCGTACGAGGCTCTCGTCGAGGGTGGCCGGTACGTCGACCATGCCGCCCCAGAACCCGGGGTGGTCCAGGGAGAGGGCGGCGGCGGCACCCCACAGGGCGGTCTGGAACGGGTGGGTCAGCTCGGTGGAGTCGTGCACGGCCACCGCGCCGGAGGTGAGGCACCACAGCGGTGCGTCCAGACCGGCGTCGGCCGCCGCCTGCACCAGCGTCACACCGGCGGCCATGCCGCGCGACAGGGTGGGGTGGTCGGGGTGCGGCCGGTCGTCGAGCGCGAGCAGCGACAGCACCCCGGCGGGCCGCTCGTCGCGCAGCCGCGCGGCAAGCCCGGCGCGATCGGCCCCGGTTCCGGGTGCGGTTCCGGTTCCGGGTGCGGGCGGCGGGGTGGGCTCCTC
>NZ_JAAKZZ010000715.1 GCF_011045075.1 Streptomyces boncukensis | reverse complement strand
GGCATGGTGTGCCGGATTCGGCGGTAGGAAGGGGCCGTACGAGCGTTGGGAGTGCGCGTGAGTCAGCCGGAGATGCGGCCCGGGGATCTGCTGGGGCGGGCCTTTCCGTCCGGGGACTGGGGAGAGCCCGCCGAGCGGCTGGACGAGCTCTTCCAGTGGGTGGAGGAGTACGCGCTCGGCGTCGTCTCCTGGTATCTCGCGGACCGCGTGGCCAAGCGCCGGTGGGCGCGGCTGCTGCGCCTGGGCACCGTCGCGGGGCTGGCGGCGGGCGGCCTGCTGCCGCTGCTCCGGCTCGCGGACGTGCTCGGGCCGTCCGCGCCGACCTGGGGCTATGTCGGACTGCTGGGCGCGGTGCTGTGCGCCGGGACGGACCGGATGCTCGGGCTGACCTCCGGCTGGATGCGGGATGTCGGCACGGCGCACGCGGTACGCCGCCGGCTGACGGCCCTGCAGTACGACTGGGCGGCCGAGCGGGTGCGCGAGGTGCTCGGCCCCGTCGAGGGCACGGGCGGGGAGGCGGCCGAGCGGTCGCTGGCGCTGCTGCGCCGGTTCGCGGAGGACGTCGAGGAGATCGTGCGGGACGAGACGGTGGACTGGATGGTGGAGTTCCGCACCCGGGCGCTCTCCGGCCCGCTGCACGCGGGGCGGCGCGAAGGCGGGACCGACGGGAGCTCCGGGGGCGGCGCGGGCCTGCCGGTCCGCCCCGCGCCGCCCCGCCCGGGGGGAGGGCCGGGCCTCCGCCCCCGCATGCCCCGGCAGCGGCCTCCGGAGGGGTAGGCCGTGTCCGGCGGATCTCGCCGGGTCGGGGCTGCCCCTTGCTGTCGCGTCGCAGTCTGCGGGTGCTCGGTGGCCGGTCGCGCGGTTCCGTGCGCCCCGAGGGGGCGCGGGGAACCGCGCGCGCAACCACGACGACAGCCGCAGTCCGCAGGGCACGGACAGGGGCAGCCCCCGACCCGGCAAGATCCGCCGGACGCCCCCGGGGGCGCTAGCTGAAGACGATCATCGAGCCCTGGGCGAGGCTGCGGGTCACCGCGGCGTGCAGGCCCAGCCAGACATGCCGTTCGCGGCCGAACGGCGTGCCGTCCTCGTAGCCGATGGCGGTCGCGGCGGCGGGCTCCTCCAGCTCGGTGGGGCGCGGCGGAGCCGCCGGCGCCGGGGGCGGGTTGTCCGGGTCGATCCCCAGGTGCGGGGCCACGGCGCGGAGTTCGCGGAGCAGCCCGTGGCCGGAGCCGAGCGGCCCCCCGCCGTCCAGCAGTTCGTCGTCGGCTCCGGCCAGCGGCGCGGCGAAGTCGACGGGGACGTACGCGCCCGCGTGGTCGAAGTGCCAGACCAGATGGGACTGCTGGGCCGCCTGCTCGAACATCTCCAGCAGCTGCTCGTAGTCACCGCCGAGCTCGTCGACCGGCGTCACCTCCAGGCCGCTGGCCTGCAGCAGATACGCGCGGCGGAGGTAGTGCAGCGCGTCGTAGTCGAACCCCGCGACGGGGGCGACGTCACCGGAGAGGCCCGGCATATAGCCGAACACGGGGACGGGCGGAAGTCCGGCGTCCGCAAGGGCGCGGTCGTAGGCGGCGATCTCCTCGGCGAAGGGGTTGTCGGGGCTGTGGCACAGCACGTCGACCAACGGGACCAGCCAGAGGTCACAGGCCAAGGGAAGCACTCCAATGCGCGTACGCGGACGTCGGTACCGCCCCCGGGCTCTCGGCTCCGCTCAAGCCAGGGGGTACCCCCAGGCGCCCCAGCGTAGTGGCCGGAGGCAGCCGGGACCGCCCGCCGGGGGAAACCGGAGCGGGACCGAAATAATCGGCCGGGGGACCGGACGGGTGCGGTCACATGAGGGTGAGGGCGTGGGCGTGGTAGTCGGCGAGGATCCGGCCCGTCTCCGCCTCGTCCCCCCGCAGCAGCGCCTCCAGCAGCGCCGTGTGGCCGGCCCAGAGGTCCCCCTTCAGGGACGCGCGCTCGCGGAGCAGCGGCACGGCGCACACCCAGCACTGCACCCGGAGCCGGTCCAGGAAGTCCGCGATATACGGGTTTGCCGAGACGGCGCACAGCTCGCGCCAGAAGCGCAGGTCGTACGCGATGAGCACGTCGAGGTCACCGGCGCGCGCCGCCCGCTCCGCCGCCTCGGCCCGGCGCCGCACCGACGCCACCACGCCGGGCGGCGGCGGCTCCTTGGGCCCGCCCTCCGGCAGGCAGCCCTGGAAGACGGTGGCCGCGACGAGCTGCCGCGCCTCGCACATCGCGCGGTAGTCGTCCAGCGTGAACTCGTGCACCCGGAAGCCCCGGTGCTGCTCCATGTCCAGCAGCCCCTGCGCGGCGAGGTCGACCAGCGCCTCGCGCACCGGCGTGGCGGAGACGCCGTACTGCTCGGCGATCTCCTTGACCGTGAACTCCCGACCGGTGGCCAGGCGTCCGGCGAGGATCTCGTCACGCAGCGCGGCGGCGATCTGCGAGCGCAGAGTGCTGCGGTTGATCACGCCTGCCTCACGCCTTCCGGCCCCGCGGATGTTCCGGGGCGTCGTCGCGGTGGTACCTCGTTCGTGAAGGGGACGCCCTCACCCTAGTGATCGATCTCCGCCCGTGTCTCCAGGTTGGTATCTGATATACGGCTCCGTGAACGGAACGTGACACACCGTTACCCTCCGGAATCTCCGACGATGCAACCAACGGACAAACGGCGCGCATCCCCACAGAAAACTGCCTCTGTACGGAGCCTGTCATGATCGAGAACCGCGAACCATGGGAGTACACCCTGCACGTCCCCAACGACCCGCGCGCCGTCCCGATATCCCGCCACACCCTCCGACTCGTCCTCCGGGCCCACGGCCTGGACCGGCTGCTGCCGCTCGCGGAGCTGCTCGGCACCGAGCTGGTCACCAACGCCGTCACCCACACCAAGGGCCCCGCGGCCCTCCGCCTCCTCTGGGACGGCCACACCCTGCGCATCGGCGTCTGGGACACCGACCCGAGGCCCCCCAGCC
>NZ_JAAKZZ010000714.1 GCF_011045075.1 Streptomyces boncukensis | reverse complement strand
GGGTGGCGGCGACCTGGGGCGCGCTCTGAGGGTCCAGATGTGCGCGCGGCACGGCGCTCTCGGCGGGGGTTGCTCCATGGCCCATGTGTCCACCTTACGGGGCTTCGTGCCCCGGGTGCGTGCGATGATGAATGAATGAATCTCTGTTCATCTGTTCCTGTGTGGGTGCGGACCCTCCCCGAGGTGCGCTGGGCCGCCGTGTCCCTCGCCCTCTTCCTGGTGGCGCTCCCGGTCCACCTCCTCGGCGGCCCCGGCTGGGCGTGGGGCCCGCTCTACGCCCTCACCTACGCCTGCGGCGGCTGGGAACCCGGCTGGGAGGGGCTGAAGGCGCTGCGCGCACGCACCCTGGACGTCGACCTGCTGATGGTGGCCGCCGCGCTGGGCGCCGCCGCGATCGGGCAGGTGCTGGACGGTGCGCTGCTGATCGTGATCTTCGCGAGCTCGGGCGCGCTGGAGGCCGTCGCCACGGCCCGCACCGCCGACTCCGTACGCGGGCTGCTCGACCTCGCCCCCGCCACCGCGGCCCGCGTGGGCCCGGACGGCGCGGAGGAGCGCGTCCCCGTGGAGCGGCTCCGCGTCGGCGACGCCGTACTCGTGCGCCCCGGCGAGCGGATCGGCGCCGACGGCCGGGTCACCGACGGCGGCGGCGACGTCGACCAGGCCACCGTCACCGGCGAGCCGCTCCCCGTCGCCAAGGGGCCCGGCGACGAGGTGTTCGCCGGTACCGTGAACGGCACCGGCGCGCTCCGCGTCACCGTCGCCCGCGACGCCGCCGACTCGCTGGTGTCCCGGATCGTGCGGATGGTGGAGGAGGCGTCCCGCACCAAGGCGCCCACCCAGCTGTTCATCGAGCGGATCGAACAGCGGTACGCGGTGGGGATGGTGGCCGCGACGGTCCTGCTCTTCGCCGTCCCCCTGCTCTTCTTCGGGGCCGATCTGGACTCCACGCTGCTGCGCGCGATGACCTTCATGATCGTCGCCTCGCCGTGCGCGGTCGTGCTGGCCACCATGCCGCCGCTGCTCTCCGCCATCGCCAACGCCGGGCGGCACGGCGTCCTGGTCAAGTCGGCGGTGGCGATGGAGCGGCTGGGCGAGACGGACGCCGTCGCCCTCGACAAGACGGGCACCCTGACGGAGGGCGTGCCGCGCGTCACGGACATCCGGGTGCTGCCGGAGGTCTCCCTCGGCGCTGAGGAGCTGCTGGCGCTCGCCGCCGGCGCCGAGCGGCCCAGCGAGCACCCGCTCGGCCGCGCCGTCGTGGAGGCGGCGCGCTCACGGGGCGTGCGGATCCCGGAGGCGGAGGACTTCCTGGCGACGCCCGGCCTCGGCGTACGGGCCACGGTGGACGGTGTCAAGGTCGCCGTCGGCGCCCCGGCCCGGCTGCTGGAGGCGGACGCCGGTCCGGGCGCGGCGCGCGCGCAGTCGGAGGCCGCGGCCCTGGAGCGTACGGGCCGCACGGCCGCCGTCGTGACCCGGGACGGCGAACCGGTGGGCGTGCTCGCGCTGGACGACCGGCTGCGCCCGGACGCGGCCCGTACGGTCGGCGAGCTGGGCGCCCTGGCGGGCGGGCCGCCGCTGCTGCTCACCGGCGACAACCCGCGCGCCGCGCAGCGGGTGGCGGCGCAGGTGGGGCTCACCCGGGTGCGCGCGGGCCTGCTCCCTCAGGACAAGGCCGCAGCCGTGGGCGAACTGGCGGACGCCGGGCGGCGGGTGCTGGCCGTCGGCGACGGCGTCAACGACGCCCCGGCGCTGGCGGCGGCCCACACCGGCGTGGCCATGGGCGGCGCCGGGGCCGACCTCACCCTGGAGACGGCCGACGCGGTGGTCGTACGGGACGAACTCGCCGCCGTGCCCCGCGTCGTCGCGCTCTCCCGCCGGGCCCGCCGCCTGGTGCGGCAGAACCTGGTCATCGCGGGGGTCTGCATCGCGGTGCTGGTCGCCTGGGACCTCGCGGGCCGGCTGCCGCTCCCGCTGGGCGTGGCCGGGCACGAGGGGTCGACGGTGCTGGTCGGCCTGAACGGGCTGCGCCTGCTGAGGGAGCGGGCCTGGGCCCCGTAGCCATGAGCGCCCCGCAGGGGCGCGGGGCTCGTGTTCCTTGCGGCTTCGCCGCGGGGCGCGCCCGGCCACGACGCGCCCGCAGCCGCCAATGCCGGCCAAGAGGCAGCCCCTTGCCGCGCTTCGCCGACTGCGGGTGTCCTGTGGTTGGTCGCGCAGTTCCCCGCGCCCCTTCGGGGCGCGGGGCGACAGAGGGTCAGCCGGACTTCAGCCCTGAGGGGTTCCGGCTCTGGGTCCACACCTGTCCGGGCCCCGTGAGTTCGAACACGAGCCGCTCGCCGGACTTCAGGGACTGCACGATTCCCCGGGTCACCTTCCGGGTCGTATAGGAGACGCCGTCGCTGAAGGCGACCAGGTGGCCGGAGTCGAGGACCATCGTCTCGCCCTGCCCCAGCTCGACGAGGTCGAGCGCCCCGTAGCAGGAGGCGAGGACCGGGCCGCTGCCCTCGGCGCGGACCAGGAAGCCGCCCTCGCCTCCGGCCAGGTTCTTGAACCCGCCCCACTTGGTGTTGATCTCCACCTTGTCGGACGAGCACAGCCACGCGCCGCGCGCCAGGTTGACGCCGGGGCCGACCTCGATGGTGGTCATGTCGCCGGGCAGGTCGGGAGCGAGATCGACCCACCCGCCGTCGGGGCCGGCGGTCAGCCGGGTGAGGAACAGCGACTCGCCGCCCAGGACGCTGCGTTTGAGGCCCTTGGTCAGGCCGCCCTCGGCCTTCGCCGTGACCTCGATCCCCGCGGATGTGGCCATCATGGCGCCGGACTCGGCGCGGACGCTCTCGCCCCCGCCGAGGCGGATCCGGGCGACGGCGAAGGACGGGCTGTGCCGGATGTCGATGTCCATGCCTCCATCGTCCCGCGCGGGAGGGGGCGGCACATCCGCCTGCGCTCCCGGTCGGGTGCGACCGGGGAGCGATGCGGGGGCC
>NZ_JAAKZZ010000713.1 GCF_011045075.1 Streptomyces boncukensis | reverse complement strand
CGGTGGACGTCGGCTGGTCACTGGCCACCACACGCGCCGCCCTGGAACACCGCGCAGTCCTGACCGGGGACACGACGATCACCTCCGGCGTTACCACCGAGGGGCGCCTGGCGGTGCTCTTCACCGGTCAGGGCTCACAACGCCCCGGGATGGGCCTGGACCTCTACGAGCAGTTCCCCATCTTCGCCGAAGCCTTCGACGCGGTCTGCGCCCGCCTGGATGTCCGACTGGAGCGCCCGCTGCGCGAAGTCCTGGCCGACGGCACCGGTCTGGAGGACACCCTGTGGGCGCAGACCGCCCTGTTCGCCCTCGAAGTCGCCCTCTACCGGCTGGTGGAGTCCTGGGGCGTGGTCCCGGACGTGCTGCTGGGCCACTCCCTCGGCGAGATCACCGCAGCGCACGTCTCCGGCATCCTCGACCTGGACGACGCCTGCACCCTGGTCGCCGAACGTGGCCGCCTCATGCAGGCACTTCCCACCGGCGGCGGCATGCTCGCCGTCCAGGCCACCGAAGCCGACCTCACCGACGCCACCGACCTCGGACTGGACATCGCCGCCGTCAACGGCCCCCAGTCCCTCGTGCTCTCCGGCGACCTGGAGACCATCGAGCGCTACGCGGCCGAGTGCACCGCCCACGGCCGGCGGGTCAACGTCCTTGCGGTCTCGCACGCCTTCCACTCAGCCCTGATGGAGCCGATGCTGGACGACTTCGCCACCGTCCTGGACAGCCTGACCTTCCACCCCGCACGCATCCCGGTCGTATCGAACCTGACCGGAGCGGTCGCCGAGCCCGGCACCATGCAGCAACCCGACTACTGGCTGAACCAGGTCCGCCAGCCCGTCCGCTTCGCCGACGGCGTCGCCACCACGGCCGAGCTCGGAGTCGACCGGTACCTCGAACTCGGCCCCGACGGGGTCCTGTCCGCCATGGCCCGGGACACCGTCAGCGACGCCCTGTTCGTCCCGGCCCTGCGCAAGGACCGCGACGAGGCAGGCAGCGCCCTGACCGCCATCAGCCGCCTGTGGACCACCGGCGCCCGCATCGACTGGTCGAAGGTGTTCGCCGACTGGGGCGGCCGCACGGTCGACCTGCCCACCTACGCCTTCCAGCGTGAGCGGTACTGGCCACAGCCGTCGACCGGAGCAGCCGTCGGCAACGGGCTGGACTCGTGGCGCTATCGGATCGTGTGGAAGCCGTTGAAGCAGCTCACCGAGTCGCCCGCGGCTTCCCTGTCCGGTACCTGGGCGGTCGTCGGGTCGGCCGACGGTCTGCGGGCCGAGATGGTCGCCGCCCTGACGGACGCCGGTGCCACCGCGGTGAGCCTCCCGGTCGACGACGTTCCCAGGACGCGGCAGGATCTGATGGAACTGCTCAAGCACGCGCTCGTCGGGAGCGACCCGCTCGCCGGGGTGGTGTCGCTGACGGCGCTCGACGCCCGTGATGAGAGTGCGGGTGTCGCGGAGACGCTGGAGCTGACCCACGCGCTCGACGACTCCGGCATCGACGCCCGGCTGTGGTGCGTCACTTCGGGCGCGGTGTCGACCGGAGCGTCGGACCCGGTCCGGAATCCCGCGCAGGCGCTCGTCTGGGGACTCGGCCGCGCGATCGACCGCGGCGGCTCGGCCCGCTGGGGCGGCCTGATCGATCTGCCCGAGGAGCCTGCCGCCCGCGACTGGACGCAGTTCGCCGCCGCGCTGCTGTCGGGACCGGAGCAGTTGGCGATCCGTGACGGTCAGGTGCGGGTGCCCCGGCTGGTGCCGGACGCGCCGGAGACGCCGGACCCCGTGGCCGGGGGCGAGCCGGTCCGCTGGCCCGAGTCCGGCACCGTGCTGGTAGCCGGCGGCACCGGCGTGATCGGGGCCGGTGCGGCTCGCTGGCTCGCCGACCACGGCGTCCGGCACCTGCTGCTGACCGGCCGGGACGGCTCTGCTGCGCCCGGCGCGACGGAGCTGGTCGCCGACCTGACCGGGCGCGGGGCGCAGGTCGCGGTCGTGGCCTGCGACCCGGCGGACCGCACCGCTCTGGCGAAGGTACTGGCGGAGATCCCCCGCGAGCATCCGCCGGCGGCGGTCGTGTACGCGCCGGAGATCGCCGCGGACGCCGAACCGTCGGAGCTGACGTCCGCCGGAATCGACGTGATCGACCGCGTCGTGGCCGGTGCCCGGCATCTGCACGAGCTCACCACCGATCTCGGCCTGTCCGCGTTCGTGCTGCTGGCCTCGGCCGACGGGATCTGGGGGAACGCCCGGCAGGCGGCCCGGTCGGCCGTCGGCGCCTACCTCGAAGCGCTGGCCGCTTACCGGGGCGCGGGAGGGGCGGCCGCGGTCTCGGTGGCCTGGGGGCCGTGGAAGGACTCCGGAGCCGGCGATCCGGAAGAGCTGGAGCGGCTGCGGCAGGGCGGGCTGCAGGCGATGCCGCCGGAGGTCGCGACCGGTGTCCTCGGGCGGCTGCCGGACCGGCCCGGCGCCGGCGTCGCTGTCGCCGACGTCAACTGGTCCCGGTTCGCCGCCGCGTATCTCGCGGACCGCGCCCGGCACCTGCTGGCCGACCTGCCCGAGGTGCGCCGCTTGCGGGGCATCGGTGCGGCGGCGGACGGCGCCGACGGTCCTGGCGGTCCCCGCGAGCAGTGGGTGCGGCTGCCGCGTGCCGAGCGGCTCCGCGCGGCCCTGCGACTGGTCCGGGCCCACACGGCGGACGTGCTCGCCTACCCCGATATGGAGGCGGTCGAGCCGGAGCGTGAGTTCCTCGATCTGGGCATGAGCTCCCTGACGGCGATCGAGCTGCGTGACGCCTTGCAGGTCGCCACCGGCGCACCGCTGAGCAGCACGGTCGCGTTCGAACACACGACGCCGACCGCCCTGGCCGAACATGTGCTGCAGGCGCTGCTCGGCCCGGACGCCGACGACGCCGTGGGCGTGGCGGGCGTGGCGGGCGCCGACGCCGAATCGCGCGGCGGCGGGATCCTGCGGTCGCTGCTGCGGGAGGC
>NZ_JAAKZZ010000712.1 GCF_011045075.1 Streptomyces boncukensis | reverse complement strand
TCGGCGTGCCGGGTGAAAGCCCTCGTACTGGGCGTACTCGGGCTTTCGGCCGGTGCGGCGAGAGCACGTGCCGGGCGTTCCAGGTGGCGTGCGGGGCTTTCGAAACACCCCCTAGTGCCGTGGCCGGAAAGGTTTGCCGTCTCGCGTCTCCCCCAAGCTCTCGGCTCCGCTCGAGCTGGGAGGTGCCCCCAGGTGCAGGGGGCACCTCCCAGCGGTAGCTGGGGGAGCCTCGCAAGGCGCCGGATCATGGCTCGTACTGGGCGTACTCGCGTGATCCGGCAACGCCGCGATGGGCCGTGTCGGGCGGCGCGCGGCGGTGAACCTTTCCGGTCGCGGCACTAGGGGAGTGGATGACCCAGACGTTCGGCTCCACATAGCGGCCCGTCCCCAGCCGCGTCACCCGGACCGGCGCCAGGGCCCCCGCCACCGTGAACGCCCGCTCGCCCGCGCTCCGCGGCACCGAGGCGCCCCAGCCGGCCCAGTCGCCCAGCGGGGCCTCCAGCACCGTGGACTGCTCCGCGACGCCCGCCGTGCGTCCGCCCGCCCGCAGATGCGTACGCAGCCACGGGTCCTCGGGCCACCCGTCGGCCCGCCGCCGCCGCGCATAGTCCGCCATCGGCACGTGCGGGCACGCGCACTTCGCGGTCGGCCGTACGGGCGCGAGCACGGCCCGCAGCCCGAGGCGCCCCGCGAGCGCGCGGGTCAGCTCGATCGCCGTGCGGCCCAGGCCCGCGCCCCGCGCGGCGGGCAGCACGCTGAGCGACATCATGGCGAGCGTGTCCGGGCGGCGCCCGGCGCGCAGCCCGCGTACGGCGCGCCGCATCAGGTCGTCCCAGCCGCCGGGCAGCCCCGCGTCGGTTCCGTCCCAGTGTGCGGGCGCGGTGTCGAGCCAGCCCAGGAGCGCGCCCGAGTCCGGGGAGACGAGCAGCAGTTGGGCGTACGGCCAGCGCGCGGCGAGCGGGCGGTAGAGCCGCATGCTGGGCGCAGCGAACAGAAAGCGCGGCCACAGCGGGCGGTAGTCGATGCGCGCGCGCAGCTCAGGCGCCCAGGCGGCGGGCACCGCCTCGACCGCCGGACGGCGTGGACCGGAGGAGCGGAGCCGGTCCACCGGTACTGCTGACTGCTGAGTGTCCATGGCAAGCGGCGCGACCCTCGGAAGGTGCGCACTCCCCGGTCGCGTCGAAGGAGTGGCGGCGTACGGCGTGTTGGCTTGCGCCGAACTGGATACTTTCAGTGCGTGATCGCATACTCTACGTCATCGTCGCACCTGCTGGGAGACACCGCGTGGGACGCCCTCAGGGGCGGCCTGGCCGGAGAGCTGCTGCTGCCCGGCGACAGCGGATACGCCGAGGCGCGACGCACGGCCGACGAGCGGTACGACGACGCGCGCCCCCGCGCCGTGCTGCGCTGCGCCGGGGAGGAGGATGTGCGCGAGGGCCTGCACTTCGCCCGCGTGCACCGGATCCCGGTCCACGTCCGGGCGGGCGGCCACTGCTTCGCCGGGTTCTCCACGGGCCCGGGGCTGGTGCTGGACATATCGCCGCTCAGCGGCACGGTGGTGGAGGGGGACCGGGCGCGGTGCGGAGCCGGCACCCTGACGGGCCCGTTCGCGGACGCGCTGGACGAGCGGCGGCGCGTGGTGCCCACCGGCCTGTGCCCCACCGTGGGGGTGGCCGGACTGACCCTGGGCGGCGGCATGGGCACCACGGGGCGGTGCTACGGCTTCGCGCTCGACAGCCTGGTCGGCGCCCGGGTGGTGCTCGCCAGCGGGCGCGTGGTGGAGTGCGACGAGCGGCGGCACCCCGAGCTGTTCTGGGCGCTGCGCGGCGGCGGGCACGCGGGCCTCGGCGTGGTGACGGAGCTGGGCTTCCGCACCTACCCCGAACTGCCCGTCACCGACTTCCTGCTGGGCTGGCCGCTGGGCTGGCGCGCCAGAGTGCTGACGGCCTGGCAGGCGTGGGGGCCCCGGGCCCCCGACGTGCTCTCCAGCATGGCGGGGCTGACCGCCGGGGAGCCCTGGGAGTGCCTGTCGCCCGCGGCGGTCGGCGGAGCCTGGCTCGGTGAGCGCCGCGATCTGGAGCGGCACCTGGCCGAACTGGTCGCCGCTGTGGGCCGCGAGCCGGACACATATACGACCGTCACCCACGGCCAGCGGGGCTCGCTGCGCTTCTGGGGCGGTACGTCCCGGCGGCGGCTGCCCCTCGTGCTGCGCCGCCACGAGTTCTTCGACCGGCCGCTCCCGCTGAGTGCGGCACGCGAGCTGATCGCCTCGCTGGAGCGCGGCCTGGCGCCCGGCGAGAGCCGCAACTGCGACTTCGAGGCGCTCGGCGGCGCCTACAACCGGGTGCCGGCCCCGGCGACCGCGATGGTGCACCGGGGGCACCTGTTCGGGATGCTGTCCCAGTTCCGCCCGCCGCCCGGCGGGGACACCACCGGCCGCGGCCCCACCGGCGCCGCGCTCGACGCGCTGCACCGCAGGCTGCGCGCCCTGGCCTCCGGGAACGCCTACCAGAACTACGCCGAGGCCGACCGCCCCCACTGGCAGCGCGCCTACTTCGGCGCCAACTACCCGCGCCTGGCCGCGGCGCGCGAACGCTACGACCCGGACCATGTGCTCGGCTACCCCTTCGGGCGGCGCACATGAGCGTAACGGGTGGTTTACGGTCACCACTTCGTCCGCCGGGGTGAACGTGCGACACGCCGAGATTGCCGTCGAGGAGCGCAGGTAAGCCATTCAGCGGTACCGCAGGGGCCCTGGGCCAGTCGCATCTGACGCCGTCTCGAAGGGGAATAGCCATGAGCGCTGCCATGAAGCTCGCCGCCGCCCTGGCCGATCTCGATGCCGAGGGGACCGCGGAGCGCACGGCCGAAGGCATGGCGGGCCCGGCTGTCCCGCGCTGCGCCTGCCACGACGAGGACCCCGACGAGCCGGCGGCGAGCGCGGCCCGGAGCGTGTGAACGGGCCCGGCAGCTCGGCCGCAGGGGCGTCAGGGGAACGGG
>NZ_JAAKZZ010000711.1 GCF_011045075.1 Streptomyces boncukensis | reverse complement strand
CCCCGCGCCCGCTCGGGCCAGCACAGACCCAGGTTCCGTACCGCACTGGCGGTGTGCGCGCTCGCGGCATCCGGCCTGCTCGCGGCCCCGGCCGCCGTGTCCGCCGCGCCCACCGGGGCCCCGGCCGCCGCCGATCCGGCGGCCGCCGCCGCGCCCGGCGCCGGGGCCGGGGCCGAGCTGCCCCGGCACGCGCTGGTCGGCTATCTGCACACCAGTTTCGCCAACGGCTCGGGCTACACCCGGCTCGCGGACGTCCCGGACAGCTGGGACATCATCGACCTCGCCTTCGGCGAGCCGACCTCGGCCACCTCCGGCGACATCCGCTTCAGCCTCTGCCCGCAGAGCGAGTGCCCGGGCGTCGAGAGCGAGGAGGAGTTCAAGGAAGCCGTCCGGGCCAAGCAGGCACAGGGCAAGAAGGTGCTGATCTCCATCGGCGGCCAGAACGGCCAGGTGCGCCTCACCACCTCCCAGGCCCGTGACCGGTTCGTCTCCTCCGTCTCCGCGATCATCGACCGATACGGCCTGGACGGGCTCGACATCGACTTCGAGGGCCACTCGCTGTCCCTGAACGCGGGCGACTCCGACTTCCGCAACCCCACGACCCCGGTCATCGTGAACCTCATCTCGGCCGTCAAGTCCCTCAAGGCGAAGTACGGCCCGGACTTCACGCTGACCATGGCCCCGGAGACATTCTTCGTCCAGCTCGGCTACCAGCGCTACGGGCCCGGCCAGTGGGGCGGCGACCCGCGCGCCGGCGCGTACCTCCCGGTGATCCACGCGCTGCGGGACGATCTGACGCTGCTGCATGTCCAGGACTACAACTCGGGCCCGATCATGGGCCTCGACGACCAGTACCACCACATGGGCGGCGCCGACTTCCACGTCGCCATGACCGACATGCTGCTCACCGGATTCCCGGTGATGGGCGACAGGGACCGCGTCTTTGCGCCGCTGCCCCCGGAGAAGGTGGCGATCGGCATGCCCGCCTCCCCGCAGGCCGGCAACGGCCATGTGCCGCCCTCCGAGGTGAACAAGGCCCTGGACTGCCTCGCCAAGGGGACCGGCTGCGGCCCGTACCAGCCCCACGGCACCTGGCCCCGGCTGCGCGGCCTGATGACCTGGTCGATCAACTGGGACCGCTTCAACGGCGGGGAGTTCTCCGGCAACTTCGACCGCTGGCGCTCCGGAACCTCCTGACCGGCGCCGGTTCCGGTTCCGGTTCCGGCCGCGGTGCGTCCCCGGTCGGGCCCTGGGCACGGCGGGTGTCCAGGGCCCGGCCCGGTCTCCTCAGAACTGGAAGAGATACGAGGCGTTCAGCCGCTTGATACACGGGTTGGCGAACGTGTGCGCGAACTCGACGCGGTTCCCCTTCCAGTAGCCGTCGACGGTGACGGTGACCGGGTTGTACTCCATCGTGCAGTGCTTGCTCTGGTTCAGGCCGACCAGGCTGCGGAACGAGCCGTCGACGCGCACGAGGTCGTCGCACGCCCGCAGCGCCCTGGGGTGGTCGCTGGCGGAGGTGGTGGGGAGGCAGTCCAGGTAGACGACGCGCTCCGGGACCATCCGGTCGGTGCCGTCGTGGTGGCCCACCCCGAGCACCATCCGGGACGCGGACGCCGTGGACCGCTCCTGGTCCTGGGCGGGGGCGTGCGGTGCGGCGCCGGCGGTGGCGGCGGTGGCGGCGGTGAGGGCCAGGCAGCAGACGGCCACGGTGGTCGCTGCCGCGGTTCGCTGGGCGGTCTTGCGCATGGGTCGCACTCCTTCACACGAGTGGGGGGTGCGGGTGCGAGTCTGGCGGATGCGGGCGGGCGGCGCGCGGGCGCACCGCTCACTCCGGTCACGGTATGCGGACACCGTGTGGCTGGCTTGTGTCACCGGTGCGTCCCGGTGGTCCCCCGGAACGCGAGGTCGGCGCGGCGGAGTTGCGGGAGCCCGCCGGCTGCCCCCGGTCGGCGCGGGAAGCGGAGCGCGTCATTCGACAACCCGAATCGGCCGGAAACCCTCGTGCCGGGCTCTCCGGCGCGGGTGCGCCGTCATGGTCCTCGCGGTCCCGGTCCGGTATCTTCTACAGTCCTGTAGAAAAAGGGAGTGTGGGAGTCCATGAACAGCAGCCACTCTCTCCGGCCGGAGGACCGGGAGGACTTCGAGCGGGTGCTGGACCAGGCCCTGCGCGGAGTGCCCGAGGAGATGGCCGAGCGGCTGCGCGCTGACGCCCTCTCAGCCGCCGACCGGCTGCTGGTCCGGGCGGCGGCCGAGTACCGGGAGCTGTGCCGGCTGCGGAGCGCCCCGCGCGCGCAGCCGTCGCCCCCGGGCAGGCTGCGCACCTCGCTGCTGCCCGCGCTGGCCGTACTGGTCCCGCTGATCGCCGCGGCGGCGGCCGTGATCTTCCTGGTGCTCGGCTACACGCTGGTGCTCACCGGTGTGCGGCACGACATCGGCGCCTCCCTGGTGCTCACCGGATGGGCGGGCGCCGGGCTGGCGGCCGTGACCGGCGCCGTGGGGCTCGGCCGGCTCGTCGTCACGGCGAGCGGCCGCCGGTTCCCGCAGGTCCGTCCATACCCGGCGCGGCGCTCCGAGGTGGCGCGGGCGCGCGAGGCGTGGCGCACGGCGCTGCTGGAGCGCGCGCTGCTGCCGTACGTACGGGACCGGGTGCGCTGAGGTGGGGCTTGCAGGGCCGGGGCTGCCCCCTGTTGTCTCGTCGCAGCCTGCGGGCGCGATGGGGGTACCCCCTGCTCGAGCGAAGCCGAGAGCTTGGGGGAGGCTGGTCGCGCAGTTCCCCGCGCCCCTGCCGGGGCGCGGTCCGCAGGGGACGGCCCGGGGCAGCCCCGGCCCGGGGCGGCCCCGGAAGAGGGCGACCATGATCCGCCGGAAGCACCCCTAGATGATTGATGTGCTTTCGCTCTGTCTGGAACGGCGAAGAGTGCCCAGGATTGGTGCTGAGAACACTGGCTCGACCCGTGGGGCGTGCTGTGAACACCGATCTGGACACTCTCCTGACCGCACT
>NZ_JAAKZZ010000710.1 GCF_011045075.1 Streptomyces boncukensis | reverse complement strand
CGTCTCCCCCGGCGGCAGGAGCGGCCTCGTCCCCCTCCCCCGGAGCGCTCTCCAGGAACGGCAGCACGCACTCCACGACGGAGCCGCCGCCGGCCCCCACTCCCTCGTAGACGGTGCGGAACCGCTCCGCGTCGTACGGGGAGTTGGCGAGCACCACATCGGCCCCGTGCCGCAGCAGCAGGCCGTCGGACAGCTTCTCGTAGACCACCCCGACATAGCCGGTGACCACGACCGGGCGGCGCCCGGAGCGGGCGCGCGAGGCCAGTCCGTGCAGCATGGCCTGCACCGCGCCGCCGACGCAGGCCAGCACGACGATGTCCACGGGCGGCTCGGCGCCGTCCGCTCCCGGGCACACCGCGTCGAGGAACTCCGCGCCCGTCACCTCGCGCAGCGAGTCCACGGTGACGCCGACCTCCGCGAGCTGCCGGGGCGTGGGCGTGGCGCGGCCGCGCAGCAGCAGGCCGTCGATCCGGGCGCCCGGCGCGAGCCGCGCGGCGGTCATCGCACCCCACTTCCAGCGGGTGTCCGAGTCGGCGAGCACGGCGACGCGCACGGGCTCCGCGGAAACGGCGCAATCGGCGCGATCGGCGTGATCAGCGCAATCGGCGCGATCCGCGCTCTCCTGCGGATCCCCGGTTGCCGGCACGGCCGCCGAGCTGGTGGTCGAATGACGAGTGGGCACGTCGCAGACGCTAGGAAGGGATTCCGGAATACGGCCCAACGCAAATACAACAACCGGTTAACAGCACCTCGACGAATGGCCAACCATCCAGTACACGAGGCGCGTTCACCATTCCGCCATGTGGCGTTCACCCGGGGGCCCGCGGCAGGTCAAGACGGAGGACCGGGTGCGACCTAGGGTCCCGTCCGTGGTCAAGCTCTCCGTCATCGTGCCGTTTTACAACGTGCAGTCCTACGCTCCGGAAGCACTGCGGAGCCTCCGTGCGAATGCGCACCCGGATTTCGAGTTCATTCTGGTCGACGACGCGTCGTCGGACGGGATTCCGGACATACTGGAGCGCGCCACGGCGGAACTGCCCGGCGCCGTCCACATCCGGCACGCCCGCAACGGCGGACTGGCCACCGCCCGGAACACGGGCCTGGACCGCGCGAGCGGCGAGTACATCACCTTCCTGGACGGCGACGACTGGCTGGCGCCCGGCTACTACCCGGAGCTGGTCTCCGTGATCGAGCGGCTGGGCTGCGACTTCGTACGGACCGACCATGTGAGCTGCACCGGCCGCTCGCGCACGCTGGCGCGCGTGCCGCACGGCAGGCGCGGCGCGGTGATGGCCCCCCGGGACGCGATCCTCCCGACCGATCGCACCACGTCCGTCGACTACGCCTACGCCTGGGCGGGGATCTACCACCGCAGGCTGCTGGACGACGGGCTGCTGCACTTCCCGGACGGGCTGCGCACCGCCGAGGACCGTCCGTGGATCTGGAGGCTGCACCGCCGGGCCCGCTCCTTCGCGGCCGTCGGGCTGCTGGGCGTCTTCTACCGGCGGGGGGTCGCCTCCTCGCTGACGCAGATCGGCGATGTGCGGCAGCTCGACTTCATCCGGGCCTTCGACCAGGTGGTCGAGGAGACCGCGCGGGACCCGGAGGCCGAGGCGCTGCTGCCCAAGGCCGTACGCACCTACTGCGCGGTCCTCTCCCACCATCTGACCAGCGACAGGTTCGAGCCGCAGGTGGCCCGCAGGCTGCGCGCGCTGGGCGCGGCGGCGCTCAAGCGCCTGCCGTCCGATGTGCTGAACGAGGCGCTGGACGCGATGGACCCCGAACGCTCGGCCCGGCTGCGCCGGCTGCGCCGCCGGCCCGCCGACCGCGACGCGACACCCCAGGCACAGCAGCAGGACCCCGTACCCGCGACGGCCGCTGCGGCAGGCACGGCGGGCGCGGCGAAGGGCGGGACCGTCTGATGCGTACGCAGCTCTTCCTGGCGTCCGGGCTGTACGGCGCCGCGACGCTCGCCGCGGCGCTCGACGCCGACTGCTTCGCGCCCGCCGACCGCCGGCTGCTGCTCGTCAGCAACAACGCGGCCAACCCGGAGACTTCGCCGCCGCTGGACGAGATGCCGGGCTTCGAGCGGCTGCGCGGCCGGTTCGACCAGGTGCTGTCCTGGAACGCCGCGATCCACCCGCTGCACCCCGCCGGCTGGTCGCCGCGCGCGGACGACGTGCCGCTGTGGGAGCGGTACCTGCGGACGCGCTGGGAGCTCGGTGACACGCTGGAGGACGAGGTCGAGCTGGTCGTCGAGTCGATCCAGGTCGACCCGGCGCTCGCGCTCGCCCGGCTGTTCCCCGACGCGCCGGTCGACGTCTACGCGGACGGCCTGATGAGCTACGGCCCCACCCGCAACAAGCTGGACCCGCTGGTGGGCACGCGGGTGCGGCGGCTGCTGTATGTGGAGCTGGTGCCGGGCCTGACGCCGATGCTGCTCTCGGAGTTCGGGGTGCCGGCCGAGGTGGTGCCGCCGGACGCGCTCACGGCGGTGCTGTCCGAGGTGGCCGAGGACGCCCCGGCCGCCGTCACCGGGCTGCCGGAGGGCGGCGCCGTACTGCTGGGCCAGTATCTGTCCGCGCTGGACATCCTCACCATCGAGGAGGAGGAGCGGCTCCAGGTCCGGATGCTGCGCGGCGCCGCCCGGCACGGCCACCGCCACGTGGTGTTCAAGCCGCACCCGGTGGCGCCCGCGCGCTTCTCCCGCGCCCTGGAGAAGGAGGCGGGCGAGCTGGGCGTCGAGCTGACGGTGCTGCGCTCGCCCGTGCTGGCCGAGGTGCTGTACGAGCGGGTGCGGCCCGAGCTGGTCGTCGGCTGCTTCTCCACCGCGCTGCTGACCGCCCGTGCGTTCCACGGGCTGCGCTCGGCCCGTACGGGCACCGGGCTGCTGCTGGAGCGGGTCACGCCGTACGAGAACAGCAACCGGATCCCCGTCACGCTGGTCGACGCGCTGCTGCCGGACGTCGAGACGGCCGCGGAGGGGGAGGTCCCCGGAGGGGCATGGG
>NZ_JAAKZZ010000070.1 GCF_011045075.1 Streptomyces boncukensis | reverse complement strand
GCCGGACAGGGCGGGTGCGGTGGGGGAGTCGGTCAGGGGCTTCCAGGTGATCTGGTAGCGCCAGGAGTCCAGGGTGGAGCGTTCCCGGTGACGCTTGCGCCATGCGGACAGCGCGGGCAGCGCGGATTCCAGACCGGCCAGTTCCTCCAGGTCCTCACGCTCGACCGCATCCCAGAACACCGAGTCCAGGCCATCACCCACGGCGGCCGACCTGACCGACGGCTCCGGCCAGAACCGCTCACGCTGGAAGGCATACGTCGGCAGCGGAGTCGCGCGGCCGCCCCAACTCGCGAACAGCTCCGCCCAGTCGACCTCGGCCCCGGCGGACCACAGGCGGCTGATCGCGGTGAGCGCGGTGTCGGCTTCGTCGCGGTCCTTGCGCAACAACGGCACGAACGTCGCGTCGCCGGCAGTCTCCTGGGCCATGCCGGACAGCACACCGTCCGGACCCAGCTCCAGGAACCACTCGACACCGAACTCACTGGTGGCAGCGATACCGTCGGCGAAGCGGACCGTCCGGCGGACCTGGTCCAGCCAGTACTCCGGCTCCTGCATGGCGCCGGGCTCGGCCACCGCACCCGTCAGATTCGACACGATCGGGATCCGTGCCGGGCTGAACGTCAGCCCGGACAGGACGGTCGCGAACTCTTCCAGCATCGGTTCCATCAGCGCCGAGTGGAACGCGTGCGACACCGCCAGGACATTGACCCGTCGGCCCCGCGCCGCACACTCGGCCGCGTACCGCTCGATCGACTCGATGTCGCCGGACAGCACCACGGACTGGGGGCCGTTGATGGCGGCGATGTCCAGTCCGGAGTCGGCGGCGTCGGCGACGTCGGCTTCGGTGGCCTGGACGGCGAGCATGCCGCCGCCGGTGGGGAGTGCCTGCATGAGGCGGCCGCGTTCGGCGACCAGCGTGCAGGCGTCGTCCAGGTCGAGGATGCCGGATACGTGGGCTGCGGTGATCTCGCCGAGGGAGTGGCCCAGCAGCACGTCGGGGATCAGGCCCCAGGATTCCACCAGCCGGTAGAGGGCGACTTCGAGGGCGAACAGGGTGGTCTGCGCCCACAGCGTGCCCTCCAGCCCGACACCCCCGGCCAGCACCTCGCGCAGCGGACGCTCCAGCCGCCCATCCAGCCGGGCGCACACCGCGTCGAAGGCTTCGGCGAAGACCGGGAACTGCTCATACAGCCCCAGGCCCATCCCGACACGTTGTGAGCCCTGACCGGTGAAGAGCACCGCCAAACGGCCCTCGGTGGCGACGGCAGAGGCGAGCGTCGCATCCCCGGCCAGCACCGCGCGGTACTCCAGTCCGGCCCGCGTGGTGGCCAGCGACCAGCCGACGTCCACCGCGTTCAGCTCCGGCCGCTGGGCCACGAAGGACCGCAGCCGCTCGATCTGCGCTCGCAGCGCGGGCTCGGACTTCGCCGACACCACCCACGGCACCAAGCCCGGCGCTTGAGCCCGCGCAGTCCTACCCACCGGCTCGGGCTCAAGCGCCTGCTCGATGATGACATGGGCGTTGGTGCCGCTGATCCCGAACGACGACACCGCTGCGCGGCGGGGGCGGTCCACCTGGGGCCACCCTCGGGCCTCGGTGAGCAGTTCCACCGCACCCGCCGACCAGTCCACCTGGGGGGTCGGCTTATCCACGTGCAGCGTCGCCGGGAGCATCCCGTGCCGCAGCGCCATGACCATCTTGATCACACCGGCGACTCCGGCTGCTGCCTGGGCGTGGCCGATGTTGGACTTGATCGAGCCCAGCCACAGCGGTTCGTCGTCCTCGCTGCGGTTCTGGCCGTAGGTGGCCGACAGGGCCTGGGCCTCGATCGGGTCTCCGAGGCGGGTGCCGGTGCCGTGCGCCTCGACCGCGTCGACATCGGCAGTGGTCAGTTGGGCGTTGGCGAGTGCTTGACGGATGACGCGTTGTTGGGAGGGGCCGTTGGGTGCGGTCAGGCCGTTGGAGGCGCCGTCCTGGTTGACGGCGCTGCCCCGGACCACGGCGAGGATGTGGTGTCCGTTGCGCTGGGCGTCTGTGAGGCGTTCGGTCAGCAGCAGGCCGACGCCTTCGGCCCAGCCGGTCCCGTCCGCCGCCGCGGCGAAGGACTTGCAGCGGCCGTCGGCGGCTAGTCCGTCTTGCCGGTCGAACTCGGCGAAGGCGCCCGCAGTGACCATGACCGCTACGCCTCCGGCCAGGGCGAGGTCGCATTCGCCGGTTCGGAGTGCCTGGGCGGCCAGGTGGAGGGCGACCAGGGAGGAGGAGCAGGCGGTGTCGACGGTGACGGCGGGGCCCTCCAGGCCGAAGGCGTAGGCGACGCGGCCGGAGATGACGCTGTTGGAGGTTCCGGTCAGCAGGTGGCCTTCGGCGCCGGTCACTCCGGTGCCGTATCCGGAGGTGGACGCGCCGGCGAATACGCCGATCTGCTGGCTGCGCAGCGAGCGCGGGTCCATTCCGGCTGTCTCGAAGGTCTCCCATGCTGTTTCCAGCAGCAGGCGCTGCTGGGGGTCCATCGCCAGCGCCTCACGCGGACTGATCCCGAACAGCGCGGCGTCGAACTCGTCCGCGTCATGGACGAAGCCACCCAGTTCGGCTGCTTCATCCAGGGTCTCGGCCGGCCAGCCGCGGTCGGCGGGGAACGGTGTGATCCCATCGGCCGCGTCGGCGACCAGGTCCCACAGTTGGTCGGGTGAGGTGATTCCGCCGGGGTAGCGGCAGGCCATGCCCACGATCGCGATCGGCTCGTCCGACGCCCCGCCCGTGGCACGCACCGGTGTGGCGGAGTCCTGCGGGAGGTCCCCGACCAGCTCCGCCAGCAGGTAGTCGGTCAGGACGGCAGGGCTGGGGTAGTCGAACACCAGCGTGGCGGGCAGCGACAATCCGGTACTGGTAGCGAGACGGGTAGCCAGGAGGTTGCGCAGTTCGACCGCCATCAGGGAGTCGAACCCGAGGTCGCGGAAGGCCCGGCCGGGTTCGATCGCCTCCGCGTTCGTGTGTCCGAGGACCTGGGCGGCCTGCGTACGTACCAGGTCCAGCAGCGTCTGGCGTCGCTCGGCGCTCGTGGCGCCGGACAGCTCCTGCCGCAGTCCCGATCCCGCATCGGCAGTGCTGGGGACGGCCTCCAGCGCGTCCGTCGCTTCCGGGAGGTCCCAGAGCAGGGGGCTGGGGCGGACCGAAGCGAAGGCCGGAGTGAATACCGACCAGTCCACGTCGGCGACCGTGACACAGGGCTCGCGGGAGTCTATTGCTGCGGCCAGGGCCTGGGTGGCCAGGTTCGGGTCCATGGGCGAGAGTCCGCGTCGGCGCAGGGCCTGCTCCGCCTCGTCCCGGGCCGCCATTCCGGCCCCGGTCCACGGGCCCCAGGCCACGGAGGTGCCGGGGAGTCCGTGGTCGTGGCGGTGCTGGACCCACGCGTCCAGGAAGGCGTTCCCGGCCGCGTACGCGCCCTGGCTGCCGCTGCCCCAGGTCGCGGCGATCGAGGAGAACACCACGAACAGATCCAGTGGCAGGTCCCGGGTGAGCTCGTCCAGCAGCACCGTCCCCTCGACCTTGGCGCGCACCACCCCCGCGAACGCCTCAGCCGTGGTCTGCTCCAGCCCTTCCGGTTCATCCATCCCGGCGGTGTGGACGATGCCGGTCAGTGGCCACTGCTCCGGCATACCGTCGATCACCCTGGCCAGGGCGTCCCGGTCGGTGACGTCGCACGCGGTGACCGTCACCTGCGCGCCGAGGTCGGTCAGCCCTTCGATCAGGCCGTCGGGAGTTGTTCCGCTGCGGCTGGTGAGGACGAGGTGTGGTGCGCCTCGTCCGGCGAGCCAGCGGGCGGTGTGTGTGCCCAGGGCTCCGGTGCCGCCGGTGATCAGGACGGTGCCGGTGGGCTGCCAGCCGGTACCGGTGACGGCTGCGGGCAGTGCGCGGGCCAGGCGGCGGCCGTAGATCCCGGCTCCGCGCACCGCGACCTGGTCCTCGCCGCCGTCGGCCAGCACGCCCGCAAGCCGGGTTCCGGCTCGGGTGTCCAGGTGGGTGGGGAGGTCGATGAGGCCGCCCCAGCGCTGCGGGAGCTCCAGCGCCGCGACCCGGCCCAGGCCCCATACCGTGGCCTGGTCGGGGTGCTCCAGCCGGTCCGAGCGGCCCACCGTGACCGCGCCCCGTGTGAGGACCCACAGCGGTGCCGGGACCTCACCCAGTGCCTGCACCGCGGCCAGCGTGTCCGCCCAGCCGGACGCGAGTAGCACCACCCCCGCGATGTCGGGCAGTTGTGCGGCCTCCTCGGCCGGAATGTTCACCACCGTCGCACCGGCCGCGGACAGCGCTGCGGAGACGTCTGTCTCCTCCTGTCCGATGACTGCCCAGGTGCCGGACAGGGGAGCCGGAGGCAGGTCGGTGAGGGGCTTCCAGGTGATCTGGTAGCGCCAGGAGTCCAGGGTGGAGCGTTCCCGGTGGCGTCTGCGCCATGCGTTGAGTGCGGGCAGTGCGGATTCCAGACCTGCCAGTTCCTCCAGGTCCTCACGCTCGACCGCGTTCCAGAAGGCCGAGTCGGCCCCGTCACCCACGGCTGGGCTCACCCAGGGTTCCGGCCAGTACCGCTGGCGTTGGAAGGCGTAGGTGGGCAGGTCGACCGTGCGGCCGCCCCAGTCGGTGAACAGCTTCGCCCAGTCGACGCCGGCGCCCACCGTCCACAGGTGGCTGATCGCGGTCAGGGCGGTGTCGGTCTCGTCGCGGTCCTTGCGGAGGGCTGAGGTGAAGACCGTGTCGGGGGCGGTTTCCTGGGCCATGCCGGACAGGACACCGTCCGGGCCCAGTTCCAGGCAGGCGGTCACGCCCATGGTTTGCAGGGCGGTGACGCCGTCGGCGAAGCGGACGGTCCGGCGGATCTGGTCCAGCCAGTACCCGGGCTGCTGCATCAACCCCGGCTCGGCCACCGCACCCGTCAGATTCGACACCACCGGAATCTGTGCCGGGCTGAAGGTCAGACCGGACAGCACAGCGGCGAACTCGTCCAGTATCGGCTCCATCAGCACCGAGTGGAACGCGTGCGACACCGTCAGGACGTTGACCCGCCAGCCTCGCGCCGCACACTCCGCCGCGTAGCTGTTGACGGTGTCGAGGTCGCCGGAGAGCACCACCGAGCGCGGGCCGTTGACCGCCGCCACATCCAGCCCGGAGTCGGCGACCTCAGCTTCCGTCGCCTGCACCGCCAGCATCCCACCACCGGACGGCAACGCCTGCATCAGACGGCCACGCTCCGCGACCAGCGTGCACGCGTCGTCCAGATCAAGAATCCCCGACACATGCGCGGCGCTGATCTCGCCCAGCGAGTGCCCCAGCAGCACATCCGGGACCACGCCCCACGACTCCACCAGCCGGTACAGGGCCACTTCGAGCGCGAACAGTCCCGCTTGTGCCCACAGCGTGTCCTCCAGACCGACACCCTCGGCCAGTACCTCACGCAACGCACGCTCCAACCGCACATCCAACCGCGCGCACACCGCGTCAAACGCCTCGGCGAAGACCGGGAACTGCTCATACAGCCCCAGGCCCATCCCGGCACGCTGCGCACCCTGCCCCGTGAACAGGAACGCCAACCTGCCCTCCCCAGCGACGCCAGTCGCGAGCACATCCCCGTCAGCAAGGACCGCGCGGTGCTCCAGCCCGGCCCGCGCCGTGGCCAGCGACCAGCCCACATCCACCGCGTCCAGCTCCGGCCGCTCCGCCACGAACGACCGCAGCCGCTCGATCTGCCCCCGCAGCGCGGCCTCGGACTTCGCCGACACCACCCACGGCACCCGCGCAGGTGCCGTCGACGACGTGTCGACCGGCTCCGCCTCGGACTCCCGTGCCTGCTCCAGAATCACATGCGCGTTGGTCCCGCTCATTCCGAATGAGGACACCGCAGCCCGGCGCGGACGGTCCACCTCCGGCCATTCGCGCGCCCCGGTCAACAGGTGTACCGCGCCGGCGGACCAGTCCACCTGCGGCGAGGGCTCATCCACGTGGAGTGTCGCGGGCAGTATCCCGTGCCGCAGCGCCATGACCATCTTGATCACACCCGCGACGCCCGCCGCCGCCTGCGTATGGCCGATGTTGGATTTGACCGACCCGAGCCACAGCGGTTCGCCGTCCTCGCCGCGGTCCTGGCCGTAAGTGGCCAGCAGCGCCTGCGCCTCGATCGGGTCACCCAGGCGGGTCCCCGTCCCGTGCGCCTCCACGGCGTCCACATCGGCGGCCGTCAGGCGGGCGCCCGCCAGCGCCTGCCGGATCACCCGCTGCTGCGACGGGCCGTTCGGCGCTGTCAGACCGTTCGACGCGCCGTCCTGATTCACCGCGCTGCCGCGCACGACAGCGAGGATCTGGTGTCCGTTGCGCTGCGCGTCGGACAGGCGCTCCACCAGCAGGACACCGACCCCCTCGGCCCAGCCCGTCCCATCGGCGGCAGCGGCGAAGGACTTGCAGCGTCCGTCGCCCGCCAGGCCCAGGTGCCGTGCGAACTCTGCGAACGCCGTCGGGGTGGCCATCACCGTCGCGCCGCCGACCAGGGCCAGATCGCACTCCCCCCTGCGCAGCGCCTGGGCGGCCAGGTGCAGGGTCACCAGCGACGACGAACACGCCGTGTCCACCGTCACCGCCGGGCCCTCCAGCCCGAACGTGTAGGCGATGCGGCCGGAGAGGACCGAGGCCGAGTTCCCGGTGCCGCGATGGCCTTCGGCATCCTGCTCTCCGCCGGTCAGCATGCCGACGTAGTCCTGGCCGCTCGTGCCGATGAACACACCGGTGCGGCTCCCGTGCGCCGCACGCGGCGCGAGTCCGGCGCGCTCGAACGTCTCCCACGACACTTCGAGAAGCAGCCGCTGCTGGGGGTCCATCGCGAGGGCTTCGCGCGGGGAGATGGCGAACAGGTCGTTGTCGAAGTCCGTGGCGCGGGTCAGGAAGCCGCCCGCCCAGGACGCCGAGCCGGACGTGCCGGACGGGCTGGACGGGCTGGACGGGCCGGACGCGCCGTTCGGGTCGGCGGACGGCCAGCCCCGGTCGGTCGGGAGGTCGGTCACCGCGTCCACGCCGTCGGCGACGAGCTGCCACAGGTCCTCGGGCGAGGCGATCCGGCCCGGGTAGCGGCAGCTCATCGCGACGATGGCGACGGGTTCGTCCTCGGTGGCGGCCGTCGGCGCTTCAGGCTCGTCGCCGGACCGCCACTCGCCCAGCAGTTCGGTGCGCAGATGCGTGGCCAGCGCCTGCGGCGTGGGATGGTCGAAGACCAGCCCGGACGGCAGCCGGAGCCCGGTTTCCGCGCTGAGGTGGTTGCGGAGCTCGACCCCGGTCAGCGAGTCGAAGCCGAGGTTCTTGAACGGGGCGTCCGCCGCGATGCCGGTCTGGTCCCGATAGCCCAGGACGGTGGCGATCCGGCGCCGGACGATGTCCAGCAGGAACCGGTGCTGCTCGGTTTCCGTCCGGGCGGCCAGCGTGCGCACGAGTGGTGACGCGTCGCCCGGACCCGCCGCCGCGGCTGCTTCGAGGAGCGGCCGCGCTTCGGGGATGTCTTCGATGAGCGGGCGGCCGCGAGCGGAGGTGAAGGCCGGTACGAAGGCCGCCCACTCGACGTCGGCCACCGTCACGCAGGTGTCGTCGCCCTGGAGCGCCTGCCCCAGCGCGGCCACCCCCAGCTCCGGGGCCATGGCGCGAAGCCCGCGCCGCCGGAGCAGCGCCGCCATCTCGGGCCCGCCGGCCATGCCGGCACCGGCCCACGCGCCCCACGACACCGCTGTGGCCGTCGCACCCCGGGCCCGCCGGTTGACCGCCAACGCGTCGAGGAAGGCATTCGCCGCGGCGTATGCCGACTGGCTGCCGCTGCCCCACACCCCGGCGATCGAGGAGAAGAGGACGAAGAAGTCCAGCGGTGTGTCCTCCAGTACCTCGTCCAGGCACATCGCGCCGCCGACCTTGGCGGCCACGACTCGTGCGAAGTCCTCCACGCCGGCCGTGTCGAGGGGGGTGACGTCTCCGGCGCCCGCCGCGTGCACGACTCCGGACAGCGCCGACCCGGCCGGAACCTGTTCCAGCGCCCTCCGTACGAACTCCCGGTCGGCGACGTCGCCGGCCAGTACCGACGCCGTCGCGCCCAGCTCCGCCAGCTCGGCGAGCAGTGCGTCGACGCCCGGCGCGTCCGGGCCGCGCCGGGACAGGAGTATCAGGTGCTCGACTCCGGACCGCGCCAGCCAGCGTGCCACCTCGGTCCCGAGTGCGCCCGTACCGCCCGTGACGAGAACGGTTCCGCGGCCGCGCCACTCGCCGGCCGGGCCGCCCGCACCGGGGCCGACGGCGGCACCGGCACGTACCAGGCGTCGGGCGTACACCCCCGGGCCCCGGATCGCCACTTGGTCCTCGGCGTACTCGGCCTTCTCGGTGTTCTCGGCGCCCGACGCCAGCACCGCGACCAGCCGCGCGACCGCGGTACTGTCGACGGTGTCCGGCACGTCGACCAGGCCGCCCCACAGCGCCGGGAGCTCCAGCCCGACCACCCGGCCCAGACCCCACACCTGTGCCTGGGCGGGATGCTCCAGACGGTCCGACCGGCCGACGGAGACCGCACCGGAGGTCACCGTCCACAGCGGTGCCGTGATGTCCAACGTGCTCATGGCCTGCACCAGCGCCGTCGTCAGCGCGACGCCCGCGGGCAGCACCGTTCCGGGCAGAGCGCGGTCGTCGAGGCCGGTGAGCGAGAGGACTCCGCTCAGCCGCGTACCGTCGAGGGCGTCCCGGACGCGGTCGGCGAGTCGGTCGTGGTCGATGTCGTCGTCATCGACGGGAAGCTCGATCGTCTGCGCGCCGGCCGCGCGGATCCCGTCGCTGTAGGCGTCGGCCGGTCCGGTCGTGACGACGAGCCAGGTTCCGTCGAGCGTCGCCTTGGCGGGCAGCCCGCTCAGCGGCTTCCAGACGATCCGGTAGCGCCACGAGTCGAGCGTGGAGTTCTTCTGCCGCTGCCGCCACCACGCCGACAGAGCCGGCAGTGCTGCCTCCAGCCCGGCCAGTTGCTCCAGGTCCTCACGTTCGACGGCGTCCCAGAACGCGGCGTCCACCGTATGGCCGCTGACCGCGTGTGCCGCGTCCTGTGGCCAGTACCGCTCGTGCTGGAAGGCGTAGGTGGGCAGGTCGACCATGCGGCCGCCGCCCCAGTCGGCGAACACCTTCGACCAGTCGACGCCGGCCCCGGCGGACCACAGGCGGCTGATCGCGGCGAGGGCGGTGGCGGTCTCGTCGCGGTCCTTGCGGAGCAGCGGGGCGAACATCGCGTCGGGGGCGGTGTCCTGGGCCATGCCGCACAGGACCCCGTCCGGGCCGAGTTCCAGGTACCGGTCGACTCCGAGCTCGGCCGTGGCCGTGATGCCGTCGGCGAAGCGGACGGTCCGGCGGATCTGGTCCAGCCAGTACTCCGGTTCCTGCATCAACCCCGGCTCGGCGACCGCGCCGGTCAGGTTGGACACGACCGGGATCCGCGCCGGGTGGAACGTCAGCCCGGCCAGGACGGTCGCGAAGTCGCCCAGCATCGGCTCCATCAGGGCTGAGTGGAAGGCGTGCGAGACCGCCAGGATGCTGGTCCGCCAGCCGCGCGCCGCGCACTCGGCCGCGTAGCTGTTGACGGTGTCGAGGTCGCCGGAGAGCACCACCGAGCGGGGGCCGTTGACCGCCGCCACATCCAGCCCGGAATCGGCGACATCCGCCTCGGCCGCCTGCACCGCCAGCATCCCGCCACCAGGCGGAAGCCCCTGCATGAGGCGGCCACGCGCGGTCACCAGCGTGCACGCGTCGTCGAGCGACAGCATTCCGGACACGTGGGCGGCGGTGATCTCGCCCAGGGAGTGGCCCAGGAGTACGTCCGGGACCAGGCCCCAGGATTCGGCGAGGCGGTAGAGGGCGACTTCGAGCGCGAACAGTCCTGCCTGCGCCCACAGGGTGTCCTCCAGGCCGGTGCCGTCGGTCAGCACGGCGCGCAGCGGACGCTCCAGCCGCCCGTCCAGCCGGGCGCACACCGTGTCGAACGCCTCGGCGAACACCGGGAACTGCTCATACAGCCCCAGGCCCATGCCCGTACGCTGCGCGCCCTGCCCTGTGAACAGGAACGCCAGCCGGCCCCCGCCGACCGCACCGGTTGCGAGTACCTCGTCCCCGGCCAGCACCGCACGGTGCTCCAGCCCGGCCCGCGTGGTGGCCAGCGACCAGCCGACGTCCACGGCGTCCAGCTCGGGCCGCTCGGCCACGAACGACCGCAGCCGCTCAACCTGCGCCTCCAGCGCGGCCTCGGACTTCGCCGAGACCACCCAGGGCACCGTCCCCGGCGTGTGGGCCCGCGCAGTCGTGCGCACCGGTTCCGGCTCCGGTGCCTGCTCCAGGATGACGTGCGCGTTGGTGCCGCTGATCCCGAACGAGGACACCCCCGCACGCCGCGGCCCGTCCGCCAGCGGCCATGGCCGCGACCCGGTCAGCAGCTCCACCGCGCCCGCCGACCAGTCCACCTGCGGTGACGGCGCGTCGACGTGCAGGGTCGGGGGCAGCATGCCGTGCCGCATCGCGTGCACCATCTTGATCACCCCCGCGACACCGGCCGCGGACTGGGTGTGGCCGATGTTGGACTTGATCGAGCCCAGCCACAGCGGCCCCCGGTCGCCCCGCTGCTGCCCGTAGGTGGCCAGCAGCGCCTGCGCCTCGATCGGGTCGCCCAGCCGGGTCCCGGTGCCGTGCGCCTCCACGGCGTCCACGTCCGCGGCAGTGAGGCGGGCGTTGGCCAGCGCCTGCCGGATCACCCGCTGCTGGGACGGGCCGTTCGGCGCCGTCAGCCCGTTCGACGCACCGTCCTGGTTGACGGCACTGCCCCGGAGCACGGCCAGCACCCGGTGCCCGTTGCGCTGGGCGTCGGACAGCCGCTCCAGCAGCAGCAGGCCGACGCCCTCGGACCAGCCGGTCCCGTCGGCGGCGGCGGCGAACGACTTGCAGCGGCCGTCAGCGGCCAGGCCCTGCTCGACGCTGAAGGCCCCGAACACGTCCGGGGCTGCGATGACGGTGACGCCGCCGGCGAGAGCCAGCGAGCACTCGCCGGCGCGCAGGGCCTGGCACGCCAGGTGCATGGCGACCAGGGACGAGGAGCAGGCCGTGTCGACCGTGACGGCCGGGCCGACCAGGCCGAACACGTAGGAGACGCGGCCGGACAGGACGCTCGTGGCGCCGCCCGCCATGGCGTACGCCTGCCCGGCGTCGGCCTGCTGAAGGCCGAGACCGTAACCGGAGGGGGCCGCGCCGACGAAGACGCCGGTGCGGCTGCCCTTCAGCCGGGGCGGCTGGACCCCGGCGCGTTCGAATGTCTCCCAGGAGGTCTCCAGCAGCAGCCGCTGCTGCGGGTCCATGGCCAGGGCTTCACGCGGGGAGATGTCGAAGAAGCCGGAGTCGAACCGGCCGACCCCGTCGAGGAATCCGCCGGACGCGGCTTCGTCGGCCGGACCGGGGACCGCGCCGGCGGCGTCGAGGTGCCACCCGCGGTCGGTGGGGAACGGAGTGATGGCGTCCGTACCGGCGGAGACGAGTTCCCACAGGTCTTCGGGCGACTGGACCCCTCCGGGGTACCGGCATGCCATGGACACGATCGCGATGGGCTCGCGCGTCGCTGCGGCGAGTTCGCGGTTCTCCGCCCGCAGCCGTTCAGTCTCCTTCAGAGAAGTACGCAGCGCTTTGACGTAGTCCTCAGTGGAGGCGGCGGCCATCTCAAGCTCCTCGATCTGTCTGTTCATCCGACTCCGCGTCACCGAGGGCGAGCCTGAGCAGGCTCTCGCCGTCCATGGAGTCGATCGAATCCTGGATGTCCGGGCCCGGATCCGGTTCCGGAGCCGGGCCCGTTCCGTCGCCCGGGCGGTCGTCCGCGGCGAGACGCATCAGCGGGGCGATGAGGCCGGCGTCGGCCAGGCGTGACAACGGAATCCTCCGCAGGGCCCGGCGTATGGTCGCTGCGCGCTCCGCGTCGATCTCCTCGTCGATCTCCTCACCGATCTCCTCGCCGCTGTCCGGGAAGATTCCGTCCCGCAGATGACCGGCGACGGCGCGCGCGCTGGGGTAGTCGAACAGCAGCGTCGCGGGCAGGCCCAGGCCGGTCGCCGCGGCCAGCCGGTTGCGCAGTTCGACAGCGGTGAGCGAGTCGAACCCGAGGTCGCGGAACGCCTTGTCGGCGGCCACGGCATCGGGGGACGGGTAGCCCAGCACAGCGGCGGCATGCTCCTGCACGACGCCGACGAGAGCCGCCTCCCGCTCGTCCCGGGCCAGGGCGGCGAGCCGGTCGCGCAGCCGGTCGGTGAGCGCGCCGTCCGGTGCAGCGGCCGTCGCCGTCAGCCGTACGACCTCGGGAATGTCGTGGATCAGCGGGCGTTCCCGGCTGGCGCTGAACGCCGGGAGGAACGCGGCCCAGTCGACGTCGGCGACCGTCACGCACCCGTCGCCGGCGAGCAGCGCCCGGCCCAGCCCGCGTACCGCCGACTCGGGCGCCATCGCCCGCAGCCCGCGGCGCAGCAGGTACTCCGACGCCTCGGCCCCACCAGCCATCCCCTCACCGGCCCACGGGCCCCAGGACACCGATGTCGCCACGGCACCCCGGCCGCGCCGGTTGGCTGCGAGTGCGTCCAGATACGCGTTCGCCGCCGCGTAGGCGCCCTGCCCGCCGCTGCCCCAGACTCCGGCGATGGAGGAGAACATGACGAAGAAGTCCAGGGGCGTGTCCCCCAGCGCCTCGTCCAGCCGGCGTGCGCCGCCGACCTTCGCGGCCATGACCCGCGCGAAGTCCTCCGGGCCCGACGTGGCCAGCGGGGTCGGATCGCCCGCGCCGGCCGCGTGGACCACCCCCGAGAGGGGATACCGGTCGACCACCGACCGCACGAAATCCCGGTCCTCGATATGGCCCGCGAGGACCGACACCACGGCCCCGGCGTTCTCCAGTTCGCTCACGAGACGGTCGGCGCCCGGCGCCGCCGGGCCCCGCCGCGAGACCAGCACCAGCCGCTCGACCCCACAGCGCGCGAGCCACCGTGCCACCTCGCCGCCGAGCCCCCCGGTACCGCCGGTGATCAGCACCGTGCCGCGCCCTCGCCACTCGCCCGCGGGTACGCCGCCGGCGCGGGTCAGCCGCCGGACGAACGTACCGGTCCGCCGCAGCGCCACCTGGTCCTCGACGCCCGAGGCCAGGGTCTCGACGAGGCGATCGGCCGCCGCGTCGTCGCCGACATCGATCAGACCGCCCCACAACCCGGGGAGTTCGAGCCCTGCCACCCGGCCGAGTCCCCACGCCTGCGCCTGGTCGGCATCGACCGGCTCGCCGTCGGTGACGGCGACGCCGCCGGAGGTGAGCCACCAGACCGGTACCTGGACACCGTTCTGCCGCAGCGCCTCGACGGCGGCCAGCATGGTCGTGACCGACGGGGGCGGGAGCGGACCGTCGGGGCCGGTGCCGGATGTCAGCCCGGCGAAGGACAGCACACCGGTGGGCTCGCCGCCCTCGGCCAGCGCCTTCGCCACACGCTCGCCGAGGCCGGGGCCGTCCGCCGGCACCGTGATGACGTGCGCGCCCGCGTCGGCGAGCGCTCGCACGGACCGCGTGGCCACCTCGGGGTGCTTCACCCCGCTCGGGACCAGGGCCAGCCAGGTTCCGCTGAGTGTCGCCGCCGCCGGGACGGATGCCGCGGGTTTCCAGTCCACGGTGTACCGCCAGGAGTCCGCGACGCTGCCCGTGGACGGCTCCGGCCAGTACCGCTGGTGTTGGAAGGCGTAGGTGGGCAGGTCGACCGTCCGGCCGCCCCAGCCCGCGAACACCTTCGACCAGTCGACCCCGACACCCGCCGCCCACAGGCGGCCGACGGCGGCCACAGCGGTGTCGGCCTCGTCCCGGTCCTTGCGGAGCACCGGCGCGAACACCGCGTCGGGGGCCGCCTCCTGGGCCATGCCGGACAGCACACCGTCCGGACCCAGCTCCAGACAGGCCGTCACGCCCATGGCCCCCAGGGCGGTGACGCCGTCGGCGAACCGGACCGTCCGGCGGATCTGCCTCAGCCAGTACGCGGGCTCCTGCATCGACCCCGGCTCGGCCACCGCACCGGTCAGGTTCGACACGATCGGGATCTGTGCCGGGTGGAACGTCAGCCCGGCCAGGACGCTCGCGAACTCCTCCAGCATCGGCTCCATCAGCACCGAGTGGAACGCGTGCGACACCGTCAGGACGTTGACCCGCCGGCCCCGGGCCGCGCACTCGGCCGCGACGCGCTCGACGGCCTCCAGGTCGCCGGAGAGCACCACCGAACCCGGTCCGTTGACGGCGGCGATGTCCAGTCCGGAGTCGGCGACATCAGCCTCCGTCGCCTGCACCGCCAGCATCCCGCCGCCGGACGGGAGCGCCTGCATCAGACGGCCGCGCTCGGCGACCAGCGTGCAGGCGTCGTCCAGATCGAGAATCCCCGACACGTGGGCGGCGGTGATCTCGCCGAGCGAGTGGCCCAGGAGTACGTCCGGGACCAGGCCCCAGGATTCGGCGAGGCGGTAGAGGGCGACTTCGAGCGCGAACAGCGCGGTCTGCGCCCACAGCGTGTCCTCCAGGCCGGTGCCGTCGGCCAGCACGGCGCGCAGCGGACGCTCCAGCCGCCCATCCAGCCGGGCGCACACCGCGTCGAACGCCTCGGCGAACACCGGGAACTGCTCATACAGCCCCAGGCCCATGCCCGCGCGCTGCGCGCCCTGCCCCGTGAACAGGAACGCCAGCCGGCCCCCGCCGACCGCACCGGTTGCGAGCACCTCGTCCCCGGCCAGCACCGCACGGTGCTCCAGCCCGGCCCGCGTCGTCGCCAGCGACCAGCCGACGTCCACCGCGTCCAGCCCCGGGCGCTCGGCCACGAACGACCGCAGCCGCTCAACCTGCGCCCGCAGCGCTGCCTCGGACTTCGCCGACACCACCCATGGCACCCGCACAGGCGCCGTCGACGACGAGTCGGCCGACGACGTGCCGGCCGGCTCCGTGTCGGCCGGCTCCGCCTCGGGCGGCTGCTCGATGATCACATGCGCGTTGGTCCCGCTGATCCCGAACGACGACACCGCCGCACGCCGCGGCCGGTCCGCGTCCCTACGCGGCCATGGACGCGCCTCGGTCAGCAGTGCCACTTCGCCCGCCGACCAGTCCACCTGCGGCGTCGGCTCGTCCACGTGCAGCGTCGCGGGCAGCATCCCGTGCCGCAGCGCCATGACCATTTTGATCACACCCGCGACGCCCGCGGCTGCCTGGGTGTGGGCGAGGTTCGACTTGATCGAGCCCAGCCACAGCGGCCCCCGGTCGCCCCGCTGCTGCCCGTAGGTGGCCAGCAGCGCCTGCGCCTCGATCGGGTCGCCCAGCCGGGTCCCGGTGCCGTGCGCCTCCACGGCGTCCACGTCCGCCGGCGTCAGCCGGGCGCTCTCCAGCGCCTGCCGGATCACCCGCTGCTGCGACGGGCCGTTCGGCGCCGTCGGGCCGCTGGAAGCGCCGTCCTGGTTCACCGCGCTGCCCCGTACCACGGCCAGGATCCGATGGCCGTTGCGCCGCGCGTCCGACAGCCGCTCCACGAGCAGCATGCCGACGCCCTCGGACCAGCCCATCCCGTCGGCGGCGGCGGCGAACGACTTGCAGCGTCCGTCCGGGGCGAGGCCCTGCGCCACGCTGAAAGCGCCGAACACCTCCGGCGTGGCCATGACGGTGACGCCGCCGGCGAGCGACAGGTCGCATTCGCCGGCCCGCAGCGCCTGGCAGGCCAGATGCAGCGCCACCAGAGACGAGGAGCAGGCGGTGTCGACGGTGACCGCGGGGCCTTCCAGGCCGAAGGAGTAGGCGACGCGTCCCGAGGCGGCACTGCCCGCGGTGCCGGTGGCCAGGTACGCCTCGCTGCCTTCCGGCACTTCGGCCGCGCCGACCAGGTAGTCGTGGTACATCTGGCCGACATAGACGCCGGTGCGGCTGCCGTGCAGGGTTCCGGGGTCGACACCGGCGGACTCCATCGCCTCCCAGGAGGTCTCCAGCAGGTGGCGCTGCTGGGGGTCCATCACCAGGGCCTCACGCGGGGATATGCCGAAGAACTCCGCGTCGAACCGGCCGGCGTCGTGCAGGAAACCGGCCTGCCGGGGGCGGTCGGCGGCCAGCCGGCCGAGGTCCCAGCCGCGGTCGGCCGGGAAGAGGGAGATGCCGTCGCCGCGCCCGTCGAGGAGCCGCCACAGATCGTCAGGGGAGTCGACCCCGCCGGGGTACCGGCAGGCCATGCCGATGATCGCGACGGGCTCGCGCGTGCGCTCGTCCAGTTCCCTGAGGTCCTGGCGGGCGTCGCGCAGGTCGATCGTCGCCTGCCGCAGATAGCGCAGCAGCTCTTCCTCGTTCGCCATTTCGTGCTCCCGGTGGCTCAGTGCGAATCGTCGAGGATCTGGAAGAGCTCCTCCGCGGTGGCCGTCTCCAGGCCGGCGGCGCCGTCGGCCTGGAGACGGCTGTCGCTCCACCAGGCGACCAGCTCCCGCAGTCGGCTGCCGACCTTGGCCCGGTCGGCGTCGTCGGCGTCCACGGCGGCCAGGACGTCCTCCAGCCGGCTGAGCTCCTCCAGCGCCCGCGCGGACGCGGCCACCGGCTCCGGAACCAGTTCGCCGTGCAGATACCGGGCCAGGTCAGTCGGGCTGGTGTGGTCGAACACCATGGTGGCCGGCAGGTCCAGGCCGGTCAGGTCGGCGAGCCGGTCGCGCAGTTCGAGGCCGATGAGGGAGTCGACGCCGAGTTCGAGGAAACCCCGGTCCGTGCGGACCGTGTCGGCGTCGGTGTGGTCGAGCACGGTGGCGAGCTGGGCGCGGACGAGGTCGAGGATCGTCTCGTGCCGCCGGCTTTCGGTGAGGTCGGCGAGCCGGCGGCGCAGATCCGCTCCGCTGTCGTCGGCGGTGACGGGCGCATGGCGGCCGGGCCGGCCGGGACCGACGAGGTCGCGCAGCAGCGGGGGCACGGCATCGGGCCGGGTGCGCAGCGCGCCGATGTCGAGGAGCATCGGGACGACGGAGGCGGTGCCGGTGCCGAGCGCGGCGTCGAACAGCGCCATGCCGTCCGCTGTGGACATCGGCGTCAGCCCGAGCCGCTTGACGCGCCGGACGTCGGCGTCGGTGAGCCGGCTGGTCATGCCGCTCGCCTCGGCCCAGGGGCCCCACGCCAGGGAGACCGCTGCGAGGCCGTCGGCCCGGCGGCGGCGGGCCAGGGCGTCGAGGAACGCGTTCGCGGCGGCGTAGTTCGCCTGTCCGGCGGCGCCGAACGTCGCCGAGGCCGAGGAGAAGAGCACGAACGAGGACAGCTTCAGGTCCCGGGTCAGCTCGTGCAGGTGCACGGCGCCGCGCACCTTGGCGTGCAGCACCCGGTCGAGCCGGCCTTCGTCGAGGCGGACGACGGTGCCGTCGTCGAGCTCGCCCGCGGCGTGCACGACGGAGCGCAGGGGCTGGTCGGCTGGAATGGCCTGCAGGAGGCGCGCGACCTCGTCCCGTTCGCCGATGTCGCAGGCCAGGACGGCGGCCTCGCAGCCCAGTTCGGCGAGGTCGGCGACGAGGTCCGCAGCTCCGGGCGACTGCGGGCCGCGCCTGCTGGTCAGCACGAGCCGGCGGACGCCGTGGACGGCGGCGAGGTGCCGGGCGAGCGCCGCGCCCAGGGTGCCGGTACCGCCGGTGATCAGGGTCGTGCCCGCGGTGCCGTCGGTGCCGGCGGAGAACCCCTGCGGCTGCCCGGCCCGCACCAGGCGGGGCGCACGCAACCGGCCGGAGCGCACCGCCACCTGCGGCTCCGGACCGCTCAGCGCCTCGGCGAGCAGGGCCGGGGAGAGGGGATGGCCGTCGATGTCGACCAGGACGAACCGGCCGGGGTGCTCGGCCTGCGCGGAGCGGACCAGGCCCCAGGCCGCGGCCGCGGGGAGGTCGGTGAGCTCCTCGTCCCCGTCGACCGCCACGGCGCCCCGGGTGACGATCGCGAGGCGGGCGTGAGCGCGGCGCTCGTCGGCGAGCCAGGTTTGCACGAGCCGAAGCGCGTCGTGCAGCACGCCGGCCGGGTCGGCGGAGCGGTCCGCGGCGGCCAGCGGCGCGAGGACGACGGGCGTCCCGGTACCCTCGCCGCCCTCGGCGGCGCCGTCGACGCCGTTGTCCGCGTACGGGCCCACGTGCGCCCCGGCCGCCCGGAGCTGTGCGC
Organism: Streptomyces boncukensis; assembly: GCF_011045075.1. Taxonomy (GTDB): domain Bacteria; phylum Actinomycetota; class Actinomycetes; order Streptomycetales; family Streptomycetaceae; genus Streptomyces; species Streptomyces boncukensis. Next base: position 4,034 of record NZ_JAAKZZ010000070.1, on the reverse strand, counting down.
CCAGCCCCAGCGGGTCGGGTCCGAGCAGGGACCAGGAGGAGGGCGGCTCGGGGCTCTGCGGGCCGTCCGGAACCTCGGCCCAGCCGACCTGGAACAGGGCGTTGCGCGAAGGGCTGCGCGCCGCACCGAAGTTCTCGGGCACGGGCCGGGCGACGATCGCGTCCACCGCGGCGACCGGGGCGCCGGTGGCGTCGGCTACGGTCACGCTGACGCCGTCCGCCCGGTCCATCGCCAGCCGGACCCGCAGGGCGCCCGCACCGTGCCGGAACAGCCGCACACCGCGCCAGGAGAAGGGCAGTTCGGCGCGGGCCGCCTCGGTCTCCTCCCGCAGCGAGCGCAGCAGCCCGATGCCGTGCAGCGCCGCGTCCAGGAGCGCCGGGTGGACGGCGAAGCGGGCCGCGTCCGGGTCGTCCGGGGCGAGGGCGACCTCGGCGTACACCGCTCCGTCCCGGTGCCAGGCGGTGTGCATGGCCTGGAATGCGGGCCCGTAGCTGTAGCCGAGCGCGGCGAGGTCGTCGTAGAACCCCCCGAGGTCGATCTCGGTGGCGCCGGCCGGGGGCCACGGTGCGAGGTCGTCCGGCGCCGGCTCCGGCGGCTGTTGGGGCGGCGCCGGCGCGAGTGTGGCGGTGGCGTGCAGCGTCCACTCGTCCGCGCCGTCGTCGTGGTCCTGCGCGTCGTCGGCGGGCCGGGAGTGGATCTCCACGGACCGCCGTCCGGTGCCGTCCGGCTGCTGGACGACGGCCTGGATGCGGACGGCGTCGTCGCCGGTGAGGATCAGCGGCGCGCCCAGGGTGACTTCCTCGACGTATGCGCAGCCGACCCGGTCGCCGGCCGCGGCGGCGAGCTCGACGAAGGCGGTGCCGGGCAGCAGGGTGGTGCCGAGGACGGTGTGGTCGGCGAGCCACGGGTGGGTCCGCGTCGACATCCGGCCGGTCAGCAGGAGGACCCCGGTGCCGGCGACCGGTGCCGCGGCGGTGAGGATCGGGTGCGCTGTGCCGTCCAGGCCCGCTTCGGCGGGGTCCGCGCCGGACGCCGCAGGGGACGGGGTGATCCAGTACCGCTCGCTCTGGAAGGGGTAGGTCGGCAGGTCGACGGAGCGCGCGCCGCGGCCGCCCAGCACCGTGCGCCAGTCGACGGGAACGCCGGAGACGTGTGCCTCGGCCGCGGAGGCGAGCATGCGGTCCAGGCCGCCCTCCCCGCGGCGCAACGACGGGACCGGGAGCGGCAGCGCGCTGCCTTCGCCGTCGAGGCTGCCGAGGGTGTCGAGGGTCTCGCGGACGCCTTCGGTGAGGACCGGGTGCGGGCTGATCTCGATGAAGTGCCGGTACCCCTGCTCGGCGAGGCTGCGCACGGCGGGCTCGAACGCGACGCACTGGCGCAGGTTCTCGGACCAGTAGGCGCCGTCCAGGTCGGTGGTCTCGGCCCAGCGGCCGGTCACGCCGGAGAGGAACGGGACGGTGCCGGCCCGCGGCTCGATGCCCGCCAGGGCCTCGCGCAGCCGCCCGGCCAGCTCCTCGACACGGTGCGGGTGCACTGCCCGGCCGGGGATCTGAGCGGCCGTGAGGTCCGCCGAGAGCGTGCCGCCGCGGCCGGCGACGTCCGAGAGGAGCTCGCCCCGCACGGCGAGCACCCGGGCGGCGTCGTTCAGGGACAGGGCCCCGGCGACGTACGCGGCGGCGACCTCGCCCTGCGAGTGGCCCAGCACGGCGTCCGGTTCGACGCCCCAGGAGCGCCACATCGCGGCCAGCGAGACCATCATCGTGAACAGCGCGATCTGGACGACGTCGTCGCGCTCCAGCGGCGCCGCGCCCTCCGCGCCGCGCAGGACGTCGAGCACCGACCAGTCGGTGTGCCGGGCGAACGCTTCGTCGCAGGCGGCGGCCGTCTCGGCGAAGACGGCATCGGCGGCGAGCAGCGGGCCGCCCATGCCGGCCCACTGCGATCCCTGGCCGGGAAAGACGAAAGCGGTGCGGCCGTCGGCGGCCCGGCCGCGCACGACACCGGCGTGCGGTTCGCCGGCGGCCAGCGCCGCCAGCGCGCCGCGGTCCCCGGCGAGCACGGCGGCACGGTGCTCGAAGGCGGTCCGGGTGGCGGCCAGCGACCAGGCGACGTCGACCGGTTCGGGACCGGGCCGGTGCTCCAGGTGGCCGCTGAGCCGCCCGGCCTGCTCCCGCAGCGCCCGCTCGGTGCGCCCGGACAGCAGCCACGGCAGCGCGGTCGCGGTCCGCGCGCCGTCGGTGGTGTCGCGCGTGGCCGCCTCGGGTGCCTGTTCGATGATGGCGTGGGCGTTGGTTCCGGAGCCGCCGAACGAGGAGACACCGGCCCGCCTGATCCGGCCGGTGTCCGGCCAGGGCCGGGTCTCGGTCAGCAGCGAGAGGGCGCCCGAGGACCAGTCCACGTGCGGGGTCGGCGCGTCCACGTGCAGGGTGGGCGGCAGGGCTCCGTGCCGCAGCGCCATCACGGCCTTGATGACCCCGGCGATGCCGGAGGCACTCTGCGTGTGGCCGATGTTCGACTTGACCGAGCCGAACCACAGCGGGTTCTCGGCCGGCCGGCCGCTCCCGTAGACGGCCTGCAGCGCCTGGGCCTCGATGGGGTCGCCGAGCGTGGTGCCGGTGCCGTGTGCCTCCACGAAGTCGACATCGCGGGCGTCCACCCGGGCGTTGGTCAGGGCCGCGGTGATGACGCGGCGCTGCGAGGGGCCGTTGGGCGCGGTCAGGCCGTTGCTCGCGCCGTCCTGGTTGACCGCGGAACCGGCGACGACGGCCAGCACCGGGCGGCCCTCGGCCAGCGCTTCGCTGAGCCGCTGCAGCACCACGACGCCGACGCCCTCGCCCCAGCCGGTGCCGTCGGCCGCGGCGGCGAACGGCTTGCAGCGGCCGTCGGGTGCCAGGCCGCGCTGGCGGCTGAACTCGGTGAACGACATCGGCGTGGGCAGCACCGTGACGCCGCCGGCCAGAGCCAGTCCGCAGTCCTGCTGCCGGAGCGCCTGGCAGGCCAGGTGCAGCGCGACCATCGAGGAGGAGCAGGCGGTGTCGACGGTGACCGCCGGCCCCTCCAGACCCAGGCTGTAGGACAGGCGTCCGGACACGGCGGCCGTTCCCGTTCCGGCGAGGAAGAACCCCTCGGTGGCGCTGGAGGAGTCGACCCCGCCCAGCCCGTAGCCCTGGAACGAGGTGCCGACGAACACCCCGGTGCGGTGGCCGAGCAGCCCCGACGGGTCGATGTGCCCGCGTTCCAGCGCCTCCCAGGCGGTCTCCAGCAGGACGCGCTGCTGCGGGTCCATCGAGGCCGCCTCGCGGGGGCTGATGCCGAAGAACTCGGCGTCGAAGTCGCCGGCCGAGTCGAGGAAGCCGCCCTCCCGGACATACGAGCTGCCGGCGCGCTGCGCGTCCGGGTCGTAGAGCGCTTCGAGGTCCCAGCCCCGGTCGGCGGGGAACGGGGTGATCGCGTCGCGGCCGTTCAGCACCAGGTCCCACAGGTCCTCGGGCGAGCGCACCCCGCCGGGGAAGCGGCAGCCCATGCCGACGATCGCGATGGGTTCGCCGGCGGATCCGGCTCCGGCCGGGCCCGCGGGCGCGGCCTCGGCGGCGGGCGTGGTGGCGGGCCCGGCCTCGGGCGCCGGGTCGCCGAGCAGCTCGCCGGCGAGGAAGTCGGCCAGCGCGTTCGGCGTCGGGTGGTCGAAGGCGATGGTGGTGGGCAGGCGCAGGCCGGTCGCGGCACGCAGCCGGTTGCGGATGTCGAGGGCGGTGAGGGAGTCGAAGCCGAGCTCCCGGAAGGCACGCCCGGGTCCGATGTCCGCCGGGCCGTCGTGGCCCAGCGCGGCGGCGGCCTCGGTGCGCACCAGGGCGAGCAGGAACGGGCGGCGTTCGCCGGAGGGCAGGGCGGCCAGCCGCCTGCCGAGCTCCGGGACGGCGCCGTCGGCGGCTCCGTCGTCGGCGGTGTCGGCGGAGTCGGCCAGCGCGCGTACCACCTGGGGCAGTTCGCCGATGAGCGGGCGGGGGCGGGCTGCGGTGTAGGCGGGCTGTCTCTTA
>NZ_JAAKZZ010000709.1 GCF_011045075.1 Streptomyces boncukensis | reverse complement strand
CCGGTACCCCGCCCGCCGCCCGCCGCGCCGCGCGCGCCCGGCGGCGCGCGCTCCCCTATCTGCTGATCGCCCCGACGGTCCTCTCGCTCGCCGGCGTCCTCGGCTACCCCCTGGTCGACCTGTTCCTGCTCTCGTTCCGGGACATGACCCGCAGCCAGCTCTTCTCGGGCTCCGCACCGCCCTGGGTGGGAGGCGAGCAGTACGAGTCGCTGTTCTCCGACGGCTACTTCTGGACCGTGACGGGGCGCACCGCGCTGTTCACGTTCGTCTGCGTGACCCTCACCATGACGGCGGCGACGCTGACCGCGCTGCTGATCCGGCGGGTGTCCCCGTGGGTGCGGCTGGTGATGATCGGCGTGCTGGTCGCCGTGTGGGCCACGCCGATCATGGTCGCCTCCGCGGTGTTCCGGTGGCTGACCGACACTGACTACGGCATCGCCAACTGGCTGCTCAGCCGGCTGCCGGGGCTGGACCTGGACCAGCACAACTGGTTCGACAACCCCTGGGAGGGGTTCGCGGTCATCGTCGCCGTCGTCGTCTGGGGCGCTCTGCCGTTCGCCGCCATCACCCTGCACGCGGCGCTCAGCCAGGTCCCGCCGGAGCTGGAGGAGGCGGCGCGGGTGGACGGAGCGCGCGGCGTCCAGCTCTTCCGGCACGTCGTCTTCCCCGTCATCAGACCGCCGTTCGTGCTGGTGACGGCGCTGCTCGCGATCTGGGACTTCGGGGTGTTCAACCAGATCTGGCTGATGCGCGGCGCCCAGCCCGAGAAGGAGTACTACCTCCTCGGCGTCTACTCCTTCGTCGAGTCCTTCGCCGTCAACCGCTACAGCGTCGGAGCCGCCATCGCGGTCGTCACCGTGGTGCTGCTGCTGTGCGGGGCCGTGGTGTACATCCGGCAGCTGCTGGCCATGGGAGAGGCCGAGTGAGGGCCGCGCGCGGCCCGCGCCGGCCCCGGCGGGCCGTGCCCGACGCCCTCGGGCTGCTGCTGAGCGCCGTGCTCGCCTTCCCGCTGTACTGGATGCTGCTGACGGCGTTCCGCCCGGCCTCGCTGATCCACCGCACGCCGCCCAGCTTCTGGCCGGAGCAGCTGACGCTCGACAACTTCCGCCGGGCGATGGAGACCCCGACGTTCTGGTCCAATGTGCGCGCGAGCTGCGTGGTGGGCGCCGGCACCGTGACGATCTCGCTGTTCATCGGCGTCCTCGCCGCGTTCGCGCTCGCGCGCTTCTCCTTCGCGGGGCGCAAGGCGCTGATCCTGACGGTCCTGTGCGTCCAGATGGTCCCGCTCGCCGGACTGGTGATCCCGATCTATCTGCTGCTCAGCGACGTCGGACTGACCGACAGCCTGACCGGGGTGATCCTCACCTATCTGGTGTTCACGCTGCCGTTCACCGTCTGGCTGCTGCGGGGGTTCCTCGTCGCCATCCCGGCGGAGCTGGAGGAGGCGGCGATGGTGGACGGCTGCACCCGGCTGGGGGCCTTCCGCCGGGTGACGCTCCCGCTCCTCGCCCCCGGGCTGGCCGCCACCTCGATCTACGCGCTGGTGCAGGCGTGGAACGAGTACGTCCTCGCGTACGTGCTGCTGTCCAGCAACGACAAGCAGACCCTCAGCATCTGGCTCGTGTCGTTCCAGACGAGCTTCGGCACCGACTACGGCGGGCTGATGGCGGGGGCCACCCTCACCGCGCTGCCCGTCGTGGTCTTCTTCCTGATCGTCCAGCGCAGAATCGCCTCCGGCCTCGTCACGGGCTCGGTCAAAGGGTGAGCGCACAGCACACCGTACGTACCCTCCCTTCCGCAGGAGAACATGATGACGTTCGACCGCCTGGACCTGGTATCCAAGCTCTATCAGCCCTCGGGCTGGCCACGCGTCCTCGAAGCGGCCTCCTCCGGTCCGTCCAGCGGGCCCCTGGTGGTGGACCTCGATCCCACCACCTTCTGCGATCTGGCCTGCCCGGAGTGCATCAGCGGAAAGTTACTCAACCAGGGCCGCTTCACACCCGAGCGGCTCGCCGAACTCGCCGGGGAGCTCGTGGAGATGTCCGTGCGCGGCGTCGTCCTCATCGGCGGCGGCGAACCCCTGGCGCACCGCGGCACCCGCCAGGTGATGCGCACCCTGGGCGAGGCGGGCATCGCCATCGGCGTCGTCACCAACGGCACGCTCATCAAGCAGAACCTGGACGAGCTGGCGCGCTACGCATCCTGGGTGCGGGTCTCCGTGGACGCGGGCACCCGCGACACCTACGGACTGTTCCGGCCGGACCGCAGGGGCCGCAGCGTCTTCGACAAGGTCATCGGGAACATGCGGCTGCTGGCCGGGGTCAAACGGGGCGCGCTGGGCTACTCGTTCCTCGTCATCACCCGGCGGGAGCCCGACGGCACCCTGGTGAGCAACCACCACGAGGTCCTGCGCGCCGCACAGCTCGCCCACGAGCTCGGCTGCGACTACTTCGAGACGAAGGCCATGTTCGACGACGGCCACCACATCATCCAGGTGCCGCATGACGTCCTGGAATCCGTCGACAGCCAGCTCGCGCAGGCGGCGGAGCTGGAGAGCGAGACCTTCCAGATCGTCAACTCCTCCACCCTGACGTCGCTCAGGGCGCGCGTCGGCCCCGTGCAGCCCAAGGAGTACCACCGCTGCCCGATCGCGGAGCTGCGCACCCTGGTGACGCCGTCCGGCGTCTATGTGTGCTCCTACCACCGGGGCAACGACGGCGCGAAGATCGGCGACGCGGTGACCGAGCGGCTGCCGGACATCTGGCGGAAGTCCGACCGGGGCGTGGTGGACCCCAGCCGGGACTGCCGCTTCCACTGCGCCCGGCACCGCTCCAACCTTGAGATCGGCTCGATCGGGAGGGGCGAGGGAGCGCGCGAACCGGACGTCGACTACGACCCGTTCATCTAGCCCGCTTCCTCCGGCCCGTTTCCCCCGGCCCGTTTCCTCCGGCCCGTCGACAGCCCGTCGACCGGGCTCAGGGGGACAGGCCGGGGGCTGGGCCCGGGGTTGCGC
>NZ_JAAKZZ010000708.1 GCF_011045075.1 Streptomyces boncukensis | reverse complement strand
CGGCGGCCCCGGCGGCTCCGCCTCCGCGGTGCTGGCCGAGCTGCGGCGCGCCGCCGGGCCGCCCTTCGCGCTGCTGCGCAGGCGCACGCCCGGCCGGGACGGGAGCACCGTCGAGGTGCTGACCGGGCCCGTGCGCGAGCTGGAACGGCTCGCCGAGATCCCGGACCGGGACGGCGGGGCGCTGGCCCTGGTGCCGTTCCGGCAGATCGCGGAGCGCGGCTTCGACGTCCGCGACGACGGCACCCCGCTCGTCGTCCTGCTGCCGGTACGGCGCCACGAGCTGCCGCTGGAGGGGCCGGACGGGGTACTGGCCGCGCTGCCGGACCACCGGGTGCGGGTGGCGGACGGCGCGTTCGACGTGGACGACGAGGCGTACGCACGGACCGTGCGCCGGGTGGTGGACGAGGAGATCGGCACCGGCGAGGGCGCCAACTTCGTGATCCGCCGCACCTTCGAGGGCACCCTCCCGGGCTTCTCGCGGGACGACGCGCTGGCGCTGTTCGGGCGGCTGCTGCGCGGCGAGCGGGGCGCGTACTGGACGTTCCTGGTGCACACGGGCGAGAGGGTGCTGCTGGGGGCCGGCCCGGAGGTACACGTACGGATGAGCGGGGACACCGTCGTGATGAACCCGATCAGCGGCACCTACCGATATCCCCCGGAGGGGCCCAGCGTGGCGGGGCTGCTGGAGTTCCTGGCCGACCGCAAGGAGAGCGAGGAGCTGTCCATGGTCGTCGACGAGGAGCTGAAGATGATGTGCACCGTCGGCGACGAGGGCGGGGTCGTCGTCGGGCCCCGGCTGCGGGAGATGGCGCACCTCGCGCACACCGAGTACGAGCTGCGCGGGCGCAGCACCCTCGATGTGCGCGAGGTGCTGCGCGAGACGATGTTCGCCGCGACCGTCACCGGCTCCCCCGTGCAGAACGCCTGCCGCGTCATCGAGCGCCACGAGCACGGCGGACGCGGCTACTACGCGGGAGCGCTGGCCCTCGTCGGGCGGGACGCGGGCGGCACCCAGACCCTCGACTCGCCGATCCTGATCCGCACCGCCGACATCGACCCGGCCGACGGACGGCTGCGCGTCCCGGTCGGCGCGACGCTGGTACGGGCCTCGGACCCGGCGAGCGAGGTCGCCGAGACCCATGCGAAGGCGGCGGGGGTGCTGACCGCGCTCGGCGTGCGCGCGGCCCCCGAGCGCCCGGGGCCGGCGGAGCGCCCGGAGTGGGCCGGGGGCGCGGAGCCGGCCCGGGATCCGCGGGTGCAGGCGGCGCTGGCGGAGCGGCGGGCGCGGCTGGCGCCGTTCTGGCTGCGGATGCGGACCGCAGGAACCGGAGGGACCGGAGGAACCGGGCGGGCCGGAACCGGCGCCGGGGCGGGGGCGGGGCAGGACGTCCTCGTCGTCGACGGCGAGGACACCTTCACCTCGATGCTGGCCCACCTGCTGCGCTCCGGCGGCCACCGGGTGACCGTGCACCGGCACGACCGGCCGGGGCTGCGGGAGGCGGCGCTGGCGCACTCGGGTCCCGTGGTGCTGGGCCCCGGGCCCGGCGACCCGTGCTCCGCCGCCGACCCCAAGATGCGGCTGCTCCGCGGACTGGCCGCCGGCCTGCTGCGCGAACGCCGCCACGGTCTGCTGGGCGTGTGCCTCGGACATGAGCTGCTCGCCGCCGAGCTCGGGCTCGACCTGGTACGGAAGGAGCGCCCGTACCAGGGGGCGCAGGAGCGGATCGACCTGTTCGGAAGCGCCGAGACCGTCGGCTTCTACAGCTCCTACACCGCGCACTGCGACGAGGACACCGCCCAGGAGCTGGCCCTGCACCAGGTCGAGCTGAGCCGGGACCCGGCCACCGGCGAGATCCACGCCCTGCGCGGCCCCGGCTTCGCGGGCGTCCAGTTCCACCCGGAGTCCGTCCTGACGCTGCGGGGCGCGGAGATCATCGCCGAGCTGCTGGCGGCAGCCCCGGTGCGGTGAGGACGTCGGCGCCGGTGCGGCCGGCCAGGTAGTCCGCCACGTTGCCGGCCGTGGTCTCGACGATCTGGCCGACCGCGTCGGCCGTGTAGTACGCCTGGTGCGAGGTGACCAGGACGTTGTTGAAGGTCATCAGACGGGCAAGGGTGTCGTCCTGGATCACGTCGAGCGACTTGTCCAGGAAGAACAGGCCGGACTCCGCCTCGTACACATCCAGCCCCACCCCCGAGAACCGGCCCCGGCGCAGCTCCTCGACCAGCGCCTCGGTGTCGATCAGGCCGCCGCGGCTGGTGTTGATCAGCAGCGCGTCGTCCTTCATGGAGCGCAGCGCACCGCCGTCGATGAGGTGGTGGGTGTCGGGGAGGAGCGGGACGTGCAGGCTGATCAGGTCGGCCTCGGCGAGCAGGCGGGGCAGCTCGACATAGCGCATGCCCAGCTCGGCGCAGGCCGGGTTCTCGGCGATGTCCCAGCCCAGCAGGCGCATGCCGAAGCCGTGTGCGATCCGGGTGAACGCCTCGCCGATCTTGCCGGTCCCGACGATCCCGGCCGTACGCCCGTGCATGTCGCGGCCCATCAGGCCGTCCAGCCGGAAGTCGAACTCGCGGGTGCGGCGGGCGGCGCGGACGACCCGGCGGCCCGCGGCCATGGCGAGGGACCAGGCGAACTCGGCGACGGAGAACGGCGAGTAGTACGACACCCGGGCCACGGTCATACCGAGCTCGGCCGCGGTGTCCAGTGCGATGTTGTTGAAGCCGGTGGCGCGCTGGGCGATCATCCTGGTGCCGCCGCGGTCGAGGGTGCGCAGCACGTCGGCGTCCAGGTCGGCGTTGACGCTGACGGAGATGATCTCGTGCCCCGCGGCAAGCGGGGCGGTGTCGCCGTTCATGAACACATCGAGGCAGCGAACGCCCAGCCGGCGCTGCGCGAAGGCCCGCTCCAGGCAGGGGCGCTCGTCCTGCTGGACGCCGAAGGCGAGAGTGTCCCGCATATGCCGCTCCCTGGGTCCGGGTGCCCCCCTCTCACTGTACGGACCCCGCCCCCAGGCTGTCTCTTATAC
>NZ_JAAKZZ010000707.1 GCF_011045075.1 Streptomyces boncukensis | reverse complement strand
CCCCGCCGACCTCGCCCACCTCCTCGTCACCCTGCTCACCGCGTCCGTGATGGGCGCGGCGGCCGTGGCCAACTTCACCGGCCACGACTACCCGAAGCGCCAGGCGGACCTGCTGGGCGTGCCGCACTCCTGGATGGTCCCGCTCGGCTCGCTGCTGGCGGCGGGCAGCGCGGGGCTGCTGGCCGGACTCGCCGCGCCGCTGCTGGGCACGCTGGCCGCCGGGGGCCTGGTGCTGTACTTCCTGGGCGCGCTCGGCGCCCATCTGCGCGTCGGCGACCGGCACTTCGGCCCCTGGGCCGCGTTCTTCTCGCTGGCCGCGGCCGCGTTGGCGGTGAACCTGGCCCGCACCCTGTGAGGGGCCGTGCCCCGGCCGGGGTGCGGACCGCCCGGCTCAGCCGGAGAGCGCCGCGAGGTGGTCCCGGACGAGGGCGATGACCTCCGTGGAACCGTTGAGGTAGAAGTGGCCGCCGGGGAAGACGCGGAAGTCGAACGAGCCCGTGGTGTGCTCGCCCCACGCCTTCACGTCCTCCAGGGACGCGCGGGCGTCCCCGTCCCCGACCAGCGCGTACACCGGGCAGCTCAGCATGTCCCCGTCCCGGTACGCGTACGTCTCGGCGGCCCGGTAGTCGCTGCGGATCGCGGGCAGCGCCATCGCCAGGATGTCGGGGTCGTCCATGACGGCGGCGTCCGTGCCGCCCATTCGCTTCATCTCGGCTATCAGCCCGCTGTCCGGGAGGGAGTGGATGCCGTCGTTCCGGGTGCGGGCCGGCGCCCGGCGTCCGGAGGCGAACAGCACCCGGGGGCCGACGCCGGCCCGCTCCAGCCGCAGCGCGACCTCGAAGCCGATGGTGGCCCCGAGGCTGTGCCCGAACAGCGCGAGCGGACGGTCGGTCCAGCCCTTCAGCTCGTCGGCGATCCGGTCGGCGGCCTCGGCGACATCCGCGAACAGCGGCTCGCTGCGGCGCTCCTGCCGCCCCGGGTACTGGACGGCCAGCACCTCGACGGACGGCTTGAGCGCGGCCGAGACCGGGAAGTAGTAGCTCGCCGCTCCGCCCGCGTGCGGCAGGCAGACCAGCCGCAGCTCCGCTTCGGGCGAGGAGTGGAAGACCCGGATCCACGGGTCGGTGGTGTCAGATCGCACTGCCATGCTCCTCGGTTCCCCCTTGAGTGACCGCACTCGATGGACCCTGCAACCCTAACGGTGCGGGTACCCGGCACTTGGGCTGCGCAAGACCGTGCCCCGGCAGGGGCGCGGGGCTCATGTCCATGGCGGCTCCGCCGCGGGGCGCGACCAGCCACAACACACCCGCGGACTGCGACGGGACAGCAAGGGGCAGCCGCCCCGGCACAATCCGCCGGACGCCCCTAACGCCCGCCCTCGAAGCGGGCGCGGAGCTCCCGCTTGAGGATCTTCCCGCTCGGATTCTTCGGCAGCGCCTCCACCACGACCACGCGCTTGGGCGTCTTGAAGCCCGCCAGCCGCTCCCTGCAGTGCTCCCGCAGCTCCCCGGCCAACTCCTCCTCGCCCGCCCCCGCGCTCCCCGGCTTCGGCACGACCGCCGCCGTCACCGCCTCGACCCAGTGCGGGTCGCTGACGCCGAACACAGCCGCCTCCGCCACCCGGGGATGCTGGAACAGCACCTCCTCCACCTCGCGGCTGGCGACGTTCTCGCCGCCGGTCTTGATCATGTCCTTCTTGCGGTCCACGACGGTCAGATGGCCGTCCGCGCTCAGCACACCGAGGTCGCCGCTGTGGAACCAGCCGTCGCGGAACGCCTCGGCCGTCAGGTCCGGATCGTTGTAGTAGCCCAGCGTCGCCTGCGGGCTGCGGTGCACGATCTCGCCGACCTCGCCCGGCGCGACCTCGGCGCCGGAGTCGTCGACGATCCGGGTCTCGACGTTCAGCGCGGGGCGCCCGGCCGAACCCGCGTGCGAGAGCTGCTCCTCGGGCCGCAGCAGCGTGGCCATGGGCGCCATCTCCGTCTGCCCGTAGAAGTTCCACAGCCGCACCCTGGGCAGCCGCTCGCGCAGCTCCCGCAGCACCTCGACCGGCATCGGCGAGGCGCCGTAGTAGCCCTTCCGCAGCGAGGAGAGGTCGGTGGCGGCGAAGTCGGGGTGGCGCAGCAGGGAGATCCACACCGTCGGCGGGCAGAACAGCTTCGTGGCGCGCTCCCGGGCGACCGCCGCGAGCAGCGCGGCCGGATCGGGCGCGGGCAGCAGGACGCTCGTGGCGCCCGCGTACAGGTCCGGGAGCAGAAAGCAGTCGAGCTGCGCGCAGTGGTAGAGCGGCATCGCGTGGACCTCGACGTCGTCGCCGGTCATCTCGCCGCCGGTGAGGCAGGACACGTACTGCCACAGCAGCCCCCGGGTGGTGAGCATCGCGCCCTTGGGCCGGGACTCGGTGCCGCTGGTGTACATCAGCCGGATCACCTCGTCCTCGCCGACGGCCGACTCGGGCTCGCCGGCCGGGCCGTGGCAGGCCCAGGCGCCGACGTCGCCGACGGTGGCGCGCAGCGGGACGCCGGGCCCGTAGAGCCCGTCGAGCGCGCGGGTCGCCGTCTCCTCCAGCGCCTCCTGCCACACCAGGGCGCGGGCGCCGGAGTGTTCGAGGATGTAGGTGACCTCGCGGGCCGACAGCATGAAGTTGACGGGCACCAGGACGACGCCGAGCCGCGCGGCGGCCATGACCAGCGCCGCGAACTGCCAGCAGTTGCGGGACAGCAGGGCCAGCCGGTCCCCGCGCGCCAGGCCCCGCGCGGACAGCGCGTGGGCGATCCGGTTGACGGCCGTGTCCAGCTCGCCGTAGCTCAGCCGGTGCTCCCCGTCGACGAGCGCGGGCTTGTCCGGGTGGCGGCGGGCGCTGCGCCGCAGCAGGTCGCCCAGGGTCTGGGTGCGGGCACGTGCGACCTGGTCCTGTGTCATCTCTCCTCCAGCGGGCCGCGTCCGTGAATGACAGGGCCTTGACAGGTCAATTGGTCTGGACCAACTTGAGTACGTCCTGCTCTCCCACCCCCACTTCCGGAGGCAGTTGTGGCAC
>NZ_JAAKZZ010000706.1 GCF_011045075.1 Streptomyces boncukensis | reverse complement strand
AGGCGGCTCCGCTGCGGGCGGGGCGGCATCCGGCATCCGGCCCGTGTCCAGATACGCCCGCAGCAGCGCCTCCGCCTCGTCCGGGCCCGTCCGGGACTCCGCGTCGCGGTCCAGCAGGCCCCGGACGACCGGGAGGAGCTCGGCAGCGCTCCCCGGGAGGCGGATCTCCTCCAGCGCCACGGCGTGCACGACGCCCGTCAGCGTCTCCCGGTGGAACGGCGTCTCCCCCTCGACCGCCGCGCACAGCAGCACGCCGAGCGACCACAGGTCCGCGGCCGGTCCCGCCCGCTGTCCCGACAGCCGCTCCGGCGCCATGTACTCCGGCGAACCGACCACACCGCCCGTCTCGCTGATGGTCGTCAGACCGGTGACGCGCGCGATACCGAAGTCCGTCAGCACCACGCGGCCGGTCTCCGCCTCCAGCAGCACATTGGCCGGCTTGACGTCCCGGTGCTGCACTCCGCGCCCGTGCGCCGCCCGCAGCGCGGCGAGCAGCGCCAGGCCCACCCGGGCCGCCTCCCGCGGCTCCAGCGGGCCCTCGGCGCCGATCCGGTCGGCCAGCGACTGCCCGTCGACCAGCTCCATGACGATCCACGGGCGGCCGTCCTGCTCGACGACGTCGTGCACCACCAGCACATTGGGGTGCCCGAGCTGCGCCACGGTGCGGGCCTCCCGCAGGGTGTGCTCGCGCAGCTTGCGCGCCTCCTGCTCGGACGGCCCCTCGTCCAGGCGCAGTTCCTTGACCGCCACCTGTCTGCCCAGCAGCTCGTCCCAGGCACGCCAGACCGTGCCCATACCGCCCCGTCCGAGCCGCTCCCCGATCCGGTACCGCCCCGCGAGCCCCGTACTCTCCGTGCTCTCCGTGCTGTCCCCCATGAGCCCATGATGCCGCAGCGACACGGGTCAGCGTGAGCTACGTCACCCGGTAGGTGTCCGCAACCGACTCGAAGTGCCGGTCTATCGCCCGCTTCTCGCCGGGCGTGCCGCGCACCAGCAGCACGTGGTAGCGGCCGTCCAGCAGGACCGCGCGGTTGCGCGCGTACTGTTCGCGTCCGCTGCCGTCCTTCCAGGTGAACGCGCCCTCGGCCATCGGGGTGTCCCCCACCTCGATCCGCCGCAGACCCGACACGCTCGTCCAGTCGGAGGCCCGGTAGGCGGCGAGCTCGGGCTCCTTGTCCTGGTACGCCTTCGGATCCCTGCCGTACTTCGCCGCGGAGTCCCGCCCCTTGACGATGACCATCGTGACGTCGCCGCCGTTGTAGAGCACTTGGCCGCGGCTGTTCGTGGAGCGGCGGTCCCAGGCGCGGGGAACGGCGATCTGGAAGCCTGCCGGGTCGCGGCTCAGCTTGTAGCCCTTGGGGACCCGGGCGGGGTCCGCGCCGTCGCTGCGCCCGCTGGCGTTCCGCTCACCCTGCTTGCCGTCGCCCTCGCCCTTGCCGTCGCCCTTGTCGTCGCCCTTGTCGCCGTCGGCACCGTCCGCCGGAGGGTTTCCGGGGCCGTCGTCCGGTACGACCACCGAGCCCTTCCGGGTGCCGTCGCCCGCGTCCTGTTTGGGCATGAACCACACGGCGTACGCCACCGCCGCCGCCAGCCCGAGCAGCACGAGTCCGACGATCAGCCGGCCGAGCCGGCGTGCGCTGCGCGGCTGCTTCTCGCGGCTGTGCCGGTGCCGCTTGCCGTGCCCATGCCCGTGCCCATGCCCGGACTCGGTGGGGCGCTTCTCGGCCCGGCTCCCCCGAGTCTTCGGCTTCGCCCGAGCAGAGCGGTGCCTCCACCGCACCAGCTCGCCCCGGCGCCGTACGATCGGCAGCCGCCGGGGGTCGGTCGGGGCGCCCGGCTCCAGCGACGGAGGCGCCGTCACCGTCCGCCGCCCCACCTCGGGCTCGGGCGCCGAGCGGATCAGCGAACGCAGCCAGCCCCGCAGCTCCTCGAAGTCCGGGCGCTCGGTGGGGTCCTGACGCATCAGCGACTCGACGACAGGGCGCAGCGGACCGCAGTCCTCCGCGAACGCGGGCGGCTCCGCGCACACCATCTGCACCAGCTCGGCCGCGCTGTCCTCCGGGTACGGCGCGTGCCCCTGCACCGAGCGGAACAGCAGCGCGCCCAGCGCCCACAGGTCGGCCGCCGGGCCGACGGGCGGGGCCAGCCGCCAGTTCTCGTAGACCGGCCCGGCCTGCTCGGGGGCCCAGCGCTCGGTGACGGGGCCGACCACGGTCATCCGGGCGTTCCTGGCCCGCTCGGCGGCCAGCGCGGTGGCCGGTCCGCGGTAGCGCCCCGCGTCGTCCGGCACGGCGCCCCACGGCCGCTCGCCGTCCTCCCCCTCCGGCTCCGGCACCGGCTCCGGGTGAGGCCGAGAGCTCGGGGGGAAGTGGCCGTTCCGCTCGCCGGGCTCTCCCGGGCCCTGCCAGATGGCCCGCACGCTGCGGCTGTCGCCCTGCCGGGCGCCGGGCAGCGCCGTGGGGCCCGCACCGCCGGTGCCGCTCGGGCCGTACGGATCCGGTCCGTACGGGCCTGGGGACGCCGGTCCGTACGGGCCGGGTGCCGGATCGCCGTACGGCTCGCCGCCGGGCCCGTGACCGGCCTCGCGGGGCGCGGGGCCCTCCAGCGCGTCCGGCAGCACCTCGTCCTCGTCCGAGCGCAGCCAGCGCACGTCGTCGTCCAGCGCGGCGCCCGACGCGTGGTCGCCGGAACCGGACGGGGGCGAGGCCCACCAGTCGGCACCGGAACCGGAACCGTCAGCGGGTCCGCGGGCGCCGTGCTCCGCACCGCCGTTGCGCGCCCCGTCCCGGGTCTCCGCTGCGGCGCGCTGGGCGCCCGCGCGGTAGGCCGCGATGGCACCCCGCCGGGCCGCCCGCTCGGACGCGCCCTGGACACCGGGGGTGCCCGCCGTCTCATAGCCGTGCGCCACCGGCGCGCGCGGGGCGCCGCCCTGGCGCGGCACCGCGCGCAGCCCGTCCCCGCCGCCCCCTCCCGCGCTCTCCGGACCGGGGCCGGGGCCCTCGGATCCGGGCGTCTCCGGCCCCGGCCCAGGCCCCTGCTCAGGG
>NZ_JAAKZZ010000705.1 GCF_011045075.1 Streptomyces boncukensis | reverse complement strand
GCGGAGGGGAGCACCGGCGCGCCGCCCACTGCCGCTGCGGATGCCGCAGCGGCCGCTGCCGACGAGGACGCCCCCGGCGCCGGGGGGATCACCGACGATCCCCTGGAGGCCGTCGATCCGCAGCTGGCCGCCGACGCCGCCGCCGTGGAGAACCTGCTGCGCTGCTGGGTCCGCGAGAGCGGCCTGCCCCGTCCGGACAGCGGTCCGCTCCGCCTCCCGCTCGTCGCGACGGGAACCGCCCTGAGTATCCCCGTGCTGCACTGGTCGGCCACCGGGTGGCACCGCTTCGGAGCGCCCCGTGTGGACGGCGCGCCGGAGCACGCAGCGCCGCTCGACGCCGTCACGCTCGCCGCGCTCCTCGGCCGTGAGGCCGCCCACCGGAGCGGCCCCAGGACCACCCTCGGGCCCGCGGCTGCGGGCGCCCGCAGCGCCACCGGCGGACCCGCCCACGAGGCGGTTCCGGAGCGCGCCCCGGAGCCCGTCGCGGAGCGCGGGGAATGCGTCACCGCGGACGTCCGGGAGCCCGCTACCGCGGACGTCCAGGAGCCCTCCCCGGAGGCCGCCCGGGGGCCCGCAGCCCCGGGTCCGCAGGGGAGCACCGCAGGGCCCGCGCCGACGCCCGGGGAAGGAACGGACCTGGTCGGCCGGGTGGCCGACTCGCTGAGCCGCACCGCCGCCTTCCTCGCAGCGCGCCGCATCAGCCCCGCACCGCCCGCCGGAACGGACGCTTTTCTCGACGCCGAACAGTCGCTGCTGTTCGGACACCCCCTGCACCCCACCCCGAAGAGCCGCGAAGGGCTGTCCGACGCCGAGGCCCGCGCGTACTCACCGGAGGTGCGCGGCTCCTTCCCCCTGCACTGGATGGCGGCTGACCCCGCCGTACTCGCGGGGGACTCGGCGTGGACCGACCGGGGCAAGCCGGTCGAGGTGCGCGCGCTCGTGTGCCGCCTCGCCGGACCCGAGGTGGCCGCACGGCTGCCCGACGGCACGGTGCCCGTTCCGCTGCACCCCTGGCAGGCCCGCGACCTGGCCCACAGCCCCGCCGTCACCGCGCTCCGGGACGCCGGACTGCTGCACGACCTCGGGCCCGGCGGAGAGGCGTGGCACCCGACGTCGTCCGTGCGCACCGTCTACCGGTCCGGCGGCGCCGCCATGCTGAAGCTGTCGCTCGGGCTGCGCATCACCAACTCGCGCCGCGAGAACCTCCGCAAGGAGCTGCTGCGCGGCGTGGAGGTGCACCGGCTGCTGCGCAGCGGGCTGGCCTCCGCGTGGCACGCGGCGCACCCGACGTTCGACATCGTGCGCGACCCCGCCTGGATCGGTGTACACACGCCGGACGGCGAGCGGCTGGGCGGCTTCGACACCGTGGTCCGGCACAACCCCTTCGGCCCCGGCGACCGGGCGCTGTGCGTCGCCGGGCTGGTCTCGCCCCGCCCCGCCGCCGAGCTGCCCCCGGCCGCGCTCCGGTCCCGCCTGGCGGAGCTCGTCACCGGCCTCGCGGCGGGTACGGGCAGGCCGCGGCCGGCCGTCGCGACGGAGTGGTTCCTGCGGTACCTCGACGCGGTCGTACGCCCCGTGCTCTGGCTGGACGCCCAGGCGGGTGTCGCGCTGGAGGCCCACCAGCAGAACACACTGGTGCTGCTCGACGCCGACGGCTGGCCCGAGGGCGGCCGGTACCGCGACAACCAGGGGTACTACTTCCGCGCCTCCCGCCGGGACGAGCTCACCGCGCGGCTGCCCGGCGCCCGGCTCGGCGAGGCCAGCGACTCGTTCGTCGACGACGGGGTCGCCACCGAGCGCTTCGCGTACTACCTCGGCATCAACAACGTCCTCGGGCTGATCGGCGCGTTCGGCGCGCAGGGCCTCGCGGACGAGCAGCTGCTGCTGGCCGCCTTCCGGCGGTTCCTGGAGCGCGAGGCGCGGGGGACGGACGGCGAGCGGGTCTCGCCGCTGCCCGCCCTCCTGCTCGACGCGCCCACCCTGCGCTGCAAGGCCAACCTCCTCACCCGGCTGCACGGGCTCGACGAACTGGTCGGCCCCGTCGACACCCAGTCCGTCTACGTCACCGTCGACAACCCGCTCGCCCACTAGCCGCAGACAGCCCGACCGACGAGAAGAGACGTCGTCATGTCGCACCCGCAGCCCCGCTCCGCGCCACAAGCGCCCCCCAGCAGCGACGACACCCTCGACACCCTCGACACGTCCGGCCAGGACGGCCGTGCCGACCGCCGTGCCGGCGACGGCTGCGACGAGAGCGGCCGGGACGCGGACGGCTGCGACGACGACACCCTCAGCCTGGAAGTCCCCGG
The DNA here is from genome assembly GCF_011045075.1 of Streptomyces boncukensis. Lineage (GTDB taxonomy): Bacteria > Actinomycetota > Actinomycetes > Streptomycetales > Streptomycetaceae > Streptomyces > Streptomyces boncukensis. Next base: position 737 of record NZ_JAAKZZ010000705.1, on the reverse strand, counting down.
GGAGCTGACCGAGCTGCTCGCCGAGCGCGACAACTACGACGCGCAGCACGAGCCACCGCACGGCACGCGCGAGGCGGCTCCCTGCGGGACGGCGGCGGAGCCGCGCGGACGGCACGGCCTCCTCGACGCGCTGCCCGAATGGCCGCCCGTGCGGACCCCGGCGGGACGGTTCCGGCTGACGCCCGTCCAGCTGGAACGGGACCTGCCTCTCATTTCCGCCTGGATGAACGATCCGGCGGTTGCCGCCTTCTGGGAACTGGACGGTCCCCACGAGGTGACGGCAGCCCATCTGCGCCGGCAGCTCGAAGGCGACGGGCGCAGCGTGCCCTGCCTCGGCGAGCTGGACGGCACTCCCATGAGCTACTGGGAGGTCTACCGCGCCGACCTCGACCCGCTCGCCCGCCACTGCCGCACCCTGCCGCACGACACCGGGCTCCATCTGCTGATCGGCGGCGTCGCACACCGCGGCCGAGGCATCGGTACGGCGCTGCTGCGCTCCGTGGCGGACCTCGTGCTCGACCAGCGTCCGCTGTGCCGCCGCGTGCTCGCCGAGCCGGACGTACGCAACACCCCCTCCGTGGCGGCCTTCCTGGGCGCCGGATTCCGGTTCGGCGCCGAAGTCCGGCTCCCCGACAAGCGGGCAGCGCTGATGGTGCGCGACCGCGAGCACCGCGCCGCGCTGTGACCCGCAGCCCGCGCGGACCCCGCCCCCGGCCGCCCCGGGGGCTGTCCATACC
>NZ_JAAKZZ010000704.1 GCF_011045075.1 Streptomyces boncukensis | reverse complement strand
TCCCTGCTGCGCCGCCCGCAGCGCCCCCGCCCGCTGCGGGCGGCGCAGCAGGGAGGTCTGCCCGAAGCCGACCTTCCCGACCCGGTCCCCCGAGGGGTCCCCGAAGGCGTCGGTGGCCAGGGTCTGCCGCTTCACGGTGCCGCGCGCGGCGTGCACGGTGCCGTCGAAGGCGACGAGCACGCCCAGATCGCGGGCGGTCGCGGCGACCAGCAGCGCGTCGCGCAGATTGGCGGGGCCGTCGCCGTCCACGGCGTCCAGCGCGCGCTGGGCGCCGGTGAAGACCACCGGGCGCGGGTCGTCGTGGTGCAGGTCGAGCAGGAACGCCGACTCCTCCAGGGTGTCGGTGCCGTGCGCGACGACGATGCCGTCCACGCCGGGGTCGGCGAGCAGCTCGTGCACCGTGTGCAGCAGGGTGAGCTGATGGGAGGTGGTCAGCCGGGCGCTGTTCAGGTTGAACAGGTCCACGACCTCCACGGACACGCCGTCCGGTACCACGGTGGCGGCCATGACCTCGCTGCCCTGCGCCTCGGCCGCGAACCCGGCGCCCTGCCAGCGGCTGGCTATGGTGCCGCCGGTGCTGATGACGATGATGCGTCCCACTGCGCGTACCTCCCTCACGCCTCACAGGGGCCCGGGATGCCGGGCCAAACGACGCAATAATACGGGGAAGTGTTCGCTATTCGATCGCTAGTTTCCCTGGGTGTCCCGCGTAGACGGAGCGGATAATTGCGCCATGGATGAGATCGACCGGGATATCTTGCGGGAGCTGCAGCGGGATGGGCGGCTCAGCAACCAGGAGCTGGCCCAGCGCGTGGGGCTCACCCCGTCCCCGTGTATGCGCCGGGTGCGCCAGCTCGAACAGGACGGGGTGATCCAGGGCTACCGGGCCGTGATCGACCCGGAGGCCGTGGGGCGGAGCTTCGAGGTGCTGGTCTCGGTCGAGGTGCGGCGGGACCGCGAGGTGGTGGAGGAGTTCGAGGCGGCGCTGCAGGGGATTCCGGACGTCATCGAGGCGTACCGGCTGTTCGGCAGCCCCGGCTGCCTGCTGCGCATCGCGGTGGAGGACCTGCGTGCGTACGAACGGCTGTGGATCGAGAAGCTGACCGCCCTCTCGGGCGTGACCGAGGTCAACTCCCAGATCATCATGAAGAGGGTGAAGGAGTCGAGGGGGCTTCCGGTGGACGGGTGATCCGGCCGGGGGTTCGGGGGTTGTCCCCCGGGGGGGTGCGGCATGAAGAGGGTGAAGGAGCCGAGGGGGCTTCCGGTGGACGGATGATCCCGTATCCGGCAGATGTCTCCACTCATGGGTAAACTCAACTTTCTCCGGTTACTCCGATGCTCACCCTGGCAGAGGTAAGGCGTGAAAATTCTCTTCCCCGATTACAAGCCGGGGGCGGGGGTGGCGACCGATCTGGTCTGCACCGGTGCGCCGCCCGCCGCCGGCGACCTCCTCGGCGTCCCGGGCGGTCTGACGCGCTTCCTCGCCGACCACGACCTTGCCCCGGACGCGCTCGCCGGGGTGCGGGAGCCGTCCGCGGACGACGTCGCCGAGGTGCGCGGGCTGCGCGGGGACGTCCGCCGCCTGCTCGCCGCCCAGGCCGAGGAGCGGGTGGCCGAGGGGGCCGCGGCGCTCGTCACCCGCGCGGGCCGGGGCCCGGTGCTGCGCCGCGACGCGGCGGGCGGCTGGCAGTGGTACGTCGAGACGGCGCCGGGCGCGTCCCTCGCCGGCGAACTGGGCGTCCTGATCGGCACCGGGCTGCTCGGCGCGCTGCGCACGCTCGGCCACGGCCGCTTCCGGCGCTGTGCCTCCCCGGACTGCGCGGGGCTGTTCGTCGACACCAGCAAGGCGGGGCGCCGCCGCTACTGCATGCCGGACGTGTGCGGCAACCGCGTCAACGTCGCCAACTACCGCGCCCGGCGGAGTTCTTCGCGTACATGACCTACACTCCAACCCAGGTAAGGCTTGCCTTAGTTACTACTGGGAGGTGGCACCATGGCACCGGACGAGCGGGACGGCATGGCGGACCGGCGGCTGCTCATCGAGCTGCTCTTCGGGCAGATGGCGACCCAGATCGTGGGGTCCACGGTCCGGCTCGGCCTGATGGACCGGATCGGCGACCGCGAGCGGACGGTGGAGGACCTGGCGGCCGAGTGCGGCACGCTGCCCGGACCGACGCACCGCCTGCTGCGGGCCCTCGCCGGGCTCGGCCTGGTCAGCGAGGTGCGCCCGGGAGCCTTCGCGGCGACCTCGGCGGGGGCGCTGCTGGCCGAGGAGCACCCGCACTCGCAGTACGACCTGGCCCGGTCCTTCACCGACCCGCTGATGACGCGGGCCTGGGACCGGCTGGACGACAGCCTCCGCACCGGCGGCCCGGCGTTCGACACCGTCTTCGGCACCGACTTCTTCGGCTATCTGAAGGGGCAGCCCGAGCTCTCGGCGTGCTTCAACCGCGCCATGGGCCAGGCGTCCCGGGGCGTGGCCGAAAGCCTCCCGCACGGCTACGACTTCGGCCGCTTCCGCACGGTCGTGGACGTCGGCGGCGGCAACGGCTCCCTGCTCGCGGCGATCCTGCGCGCCCACCCCGGGTCGAGCGGCGTGGTGTACGACACCGCCGAGGGGCTCGGCCAGGCGGAGGAGACGCTGCGGGAGGCCGGGCTGGGCGACCGCGCGTCCGCCGTCGCGGGCGACTTCTTCGCGTCGGTACCCGAGGGCGGCGACCTCTATCTGCTCAAGAGCATCATCCACGACTGGAACGACGAGCAGTGCGCGACCATCCTCCGCAACATCCGCGACGTGCTGCCGCCGGACGGCCGGGTGCTGATCGTGGAGCCCGTACTGCCGGAGCTGGCGAACCCGGACGGCGGCGCGACGGCGTATCTGAGCGACCTCAACATGCTGGTGAACCTGGGCGGCAGGGAGCGGACCCGGGAGGACTTCGCCGCGCTGTGCGCGGCGTCCGGCCTGACCGCCCCCGCCTTCCTCGACGTCCTCCCGGTGTTCTCCGTGATCGAGACGACGGCGACGTGACCCACGACGGGGGGGCGCCCGGGGG
>NZ_JAAKZZ010000703.1 GCF_011045075.1 Streptomyces boncukensis | reverse complement strand
CCGCACCGCACCGCACCGCCCCGCCCCCAGGGCTGCCGCCCGGTACTTCGCGAAGGACTTTCGGTGACACTTCCGGCATCAGACGAGCAGGACGGCGGCACGTACCGCGTCGTCGTCAACGACGAGGAGCACTTCTCCCTGTGGCCGGCCGACCGGGCGGAGCCGCCCGGCTGGCACCGTGAGGGCACCACCGGGTCCCGCGAGCGGTGCCTGCGCCGGATCGAGGAGGTCTGGACGGACATGCGCCCGGCCTCCCTGCGGCGGCGGATGGACGGGGACGGGCAGGCGGGTGCCCGGTGACCGGGCACGCGACGGGCACGGCACACGGGCAGCCGCCGCAGGAGCAGGCGGACGACCGGATCGCGGTCGTGGGCTTCTCCGGCCGCTACCCCGGCGCTTCCTGCGCGCAGGAGTTCTGGGACCTGCTGCGCGCGGGCCGGGAGGCGCACACCGAGTTCACCGAGGAGCGGCTGCGCGCCGCCGGGGTGCCCCGGGAACTGCTGGACGATCCCCGGCTGGTGCGCCGCCGCCCGGTGCTGGACGGGGTGGAGTTCTTCGACGCCGCGTTCTTCGGCTGCACCCCGCGCGAGGCCGAGCTGATGGACCCGCAGCAGCGGCTGTTCCTCGAATGCTCCTTCGAGGCGCTGCAGACCGCCGGGTACGACCCGGCCGGCTTCCCCGGCTCCATCGGGGTGTTCGGCGGCGGCGGGCCCACCTCCTACTGGCAGCACCAGCTGTCCGCCGACCCCGGCTATCTGCGCGAAGTGGGCGAGTTCCAGGCGCTGCTGGGCAACGAGAAGGACTTCCTGGCCCCCCGCGTCTCCTACCGGCTGGACCTGCGCGGGCCGAGCATGAGCGTGCTCACCGGCTGCTCGTCGTCGCTGGTGGCGGTGCACCTGGCGGTGCAGAGCCTGCTCGGCGGCGAGAGCGACCTGGCGCTCGCGGGCGGCGTGACCGTCTACTTCCCGCAGCACGCCGGCTATGTGCACAACGAGGGCGGGGTCAACTCGCCCGACGGGCACTGCCGGGCCTTCGCCGCCGACGCGAACGGCACCGTGCCCGGTGACGGCGCCGGCGTGGTGGCGCTCAAGCGGCTGGCCGACGCGCGCGCCGACGGCGACCAGGTGCTCGCGGTGGTGCTGGGCAGCGCCGTGAACAACGACGGCGCGCACAAGGTGGGGTTCACCGCGCCCAGCGTCGACGGCCAGGCCCAGGTCGTCGCCGAGGCGCTGGCCGTCGCGGACGCCGAGCCCGAGTCGATCTCGTACATCGAGGCGCACGGCACCGGCACCCCGCTGGGCGACCGGGTGGAGGTCGCCGCGCTGACGGAGGCGTTCGGCACCGAGAAGCGCGGCTACTGCACGCTCGGCTCGCTCAAGCCGAACATCGGCCACACCGACACGGCCGCCGGGGTGCTGGGCCTGATCAAGGTGCTGCTGGCGCTGCGCCACGAGGAGCTGCCGCCCGCCGCCAACTGCGCGGTGCCGCACCCCGACATCGACTTCCCCAGCACCCCGTTCCGGATCAGCTCGCGGCCCACGCCGTGGCCCCGGGGCACCGAGCCGCGCCGCGCGGGCATCAGCTCCTTCAGCGTCGGCGGCACCAACGCGCACCTCGTCGTGGAGGAGCCGCCGCCCGAGCCGGCAGCGCCGCCCGCCGACCCGCGCCCCCAGCTGCTGGTGCTCTCGGCGCCGGGCGAGGCGGCACTCCAGCGCTCCGGCGGCGCGCTCGCCGAGGCGCTGCGCGCCGGGCAGGCCCCGGCACTGGCCGACGCCGCGCACACCCTGCGGGTGGGCCGGCGGGACCATCCGCACCGCATGGCGCTGGTGTGCCGGGACCGCGCCGAGGCCGTCGCGGCGCTGGACGGCACCGGCATCACCCCGGTCGCCGTGGGCCACGCCGACCCGGCGGGGCCCGCCCCCGACGTGGCGTTCCTCTTCCCCGGCCAGGGCAGCCAGCACCTGGGCATGGGGCGCGGGCTCTACGAGAGCGAGCCGGTGTACCGCTCCGCCGTCGACGAGTGCGCCGCACTCCTCGCGCCCGAACTCGGCGAGGACCTGCGCGCCGCGCTGTTCCCCGGCCACGGGACCGGGAGCGCGCCCGGCGGCGAGCCGGCCGGGGACCAGCCGCCCGGGGACCAGCCGCCCGGGGACGAGCCGGCCGGGGACGGCCCGGCGGCGCTGCGGCTCACCGAGACCCGGCTGGCCCAGCCGGCGCTGTTCACCACGCAGTACGCGCTGGCCAGGCTGCTCGGCGGCTGGGGGGTGCGCCCTGCTGCGCTGCTCGGGCACAGCATCGGCGAGTTCACCGCCGCCTGCCTCGCGGGCGTACTGACGCTGCCGGACGCGCTGCGCGCGGTGGCGCTGCGCGGCCGGCTGCTCCAGGAGTGCCCGCCGGGCGCCATGGCCTCCGTGCCGCTGGCGGCCGACCGGGTGCGCGACCTGCTCGGCGCCGCCGCCGGGGTGTCGGTGGCCGCGGTCAACGGGCCCGCGCAGACCGTGGTCTCGGGCCCCGCAGCGGCGGTCGAGGAGCTGGCCGGGCGGCTGGCGGCCGACGGGCACACCGTCACCCGGCTGCGGACCTCGCACGCCTTCCACTCGGCGCTGACCGACCCGGCGGTCGAGCCGTTCACCGCCGCCATGGCCCAGGTGCGGCTGAGCGCTCCCGAGGTGCCGTTCCTGTCCAACGTGACCGGCACCTGGATCACCCCGCAGCAGGCCACCGACCCGGCCTACTGGGGGCGGCAGCTGCGCGAGCCGGTGCTGTTCGGCGCCGCGCTGGACACCCTGCGCGAGGCGCCCGCGCGCACCCTCCTGGAGGTCGGCCCCGGCAACACGCTGCGCTCCCTGGCCGGGCGCGGCACCCGGCCGCGCGGCGCGCCGGTGATCGCCACGCTGGGCGCCGACCGCCAAGCGGCCGACGCGGGCCCGCTGTTGGAGGCCCTGGCGCAGCTGTGGACGCGCGGCGTCCCGGTGGACCTCGCCGCGCTCGGCGACGGCCGGCGGCGCCGGGTGCCGCTGCCCACCCACCCCTTCGAGCGGCGGCGCTACTTCTGTC
>NZ_JAAKZZ010000702.1 GCF_011045075.1 Streptomyces boncukensis | reverse complement strand
CCCGGGCCGTCCGCCCCCACCGCCCTCGTCTGCGACGGCGACCTGCTGGCCGCCGGAGCGCTCAAAGCCGCCCGCCGGCTCGGACTGCGCGTTCCCGAGGAACTCTCCGTCACCGGCTTCGACGACCTGGCGCTCGCCCGGATCGTGGAACCCGAGCTGACCACCCTGCACCTGCCCGCGGCCGAGATGGGCGCCGCCGGCATGCGCGCCCTGCTCGCCGTCCTCGACGCAGGGCGCACGGACCCAGGGCACGCGGACGCAAGGCGCACGGGCGCGAGGCGCGCGGGCCCAGGGCGCGGAAGGCGCGACGGCCGCGGCGACCAGACGCAGAACGAGGGTGACCGGGAGACGGTCCTCCCGGTCACCCTCGTTCCACGCGACTCCAGCGGCCCCGCACCGGAGTGAGCGGACGGCGGCGCGCGGCTACGACTCCGCGCCGTCCCCCTCGGACTCCCCCTCGTCCCCGGAGGACGGCTCCGCGCCCTCGCTGCCGCTCTCCGCGGAGCCGCGCTGCTCCTCCAGCAGCCGGGCAACCTGGCGCTGTGTCATCCGCTTGAACTTCCGCTGCTGCGGGCGCGTCCGGTCCAGCAGGGCGACCTCCAGCTGCTCCGCCGTCACCGTCCGCTCACCGCCGTTGCTGTCCCGGCCCAGCGCGTCGGCGCCCAGCTTCAGCGCCTCCCCCAGCGACATGCCCTCACGGTGCCGCTGATCCATATAACTGCCGATCTGATCGGAGCTGCCGCCCACAGCGACCGAACCGTGCTCATCCACGATCGAACCGTCATGCGGCAGCCGATAGATCTGGTCGTCCTCCGGTGCGGGCCCGACCTCGGCGACGATCAGCTCCACCTCGTAGGGCTTCTCGGTGTTCGCGGAGAAGATCGTGCCCAGCGTCTGCGCATAGACGTTCGCGAGGCCGCGCGCCGTCACATCCTCGCGGTCGTAGGTGTAGCCCCGCAGATCCGCGTAGCGGACGCCGCCGATCCGGAGGTTCTCGAACTCGTTGTACTTCCCGACCGCGGCGAAGGCGATCCGGTCGTAGATCTCACTGACCTTGTGCAGCGCACGCGAGGGGTTCTCGGCGACGAACACGATGCCGTCCGCGTACTGCAACACAACCACGCTGCGCCCGCGCGCGATGCCCTTGCGGGCGTACTCCGCCCGGTCGGCCATTGCCTGCTGGGGTGAAACATAGAACGGCGTCGTCACCGGTTATCCGTCCCTTCCTGACCGTTGCATATACCGAGGAGACTGTGGACAAAGCGCTAGGAGAGCGGGGCCTGCGGCCCGTCGGGCAGTTGCAGACGGCCGTCGTACACCGCCTGGGCGAGCCCGGAGACCTCGTCCTCGGCCAGCCTGCGGAAGCCGTCCTCGGTGATCGCCACAACGATCGGATAGATACGGCGGGTCAGATCCGGGCCGCCCGTCGCCGAGTCGTCGTCCGCGGCGTCGTAGAGCGCCTGCAGCACCACCGTGGCCGCCTGCTCCTCCGTCAGGTCCTCGCGGTACAGCTTCTTGAGCGAACCGCGCGCGAAGACCGAGCCGGAACCGACGGCTGCGAAGCCCGACTCCTCGGTGCGCCCGCCCGTGACGTCGTACGAGAAGATCCGGCCCTTCTCCCGGTCCAGATCGAACCCGGCGAACAGCGGGATGACCGCCAGCCCCTGCATCGCCATGCCGAGGTTGCCGCGGATCATCGTCGAGAGACGGTTGGCCTTGCCCTCCAGGGAGAGCTGGGAGCCCTCGACCTTCTCGAAGTGCTCCAGCTCCAGCTGGAAGAGCTTCACCATCTCCACGGCCAGCCCCGCGGTGCCCGCGATGCCGACCGCGGAGTGCTCGTCGGCCGGGAAGACCTTCTCGATGTCCCGCTGGGCGATGACGTTGCCCATCGTGGCCCGCCGGTCCCCGGCCAGCAGCACACCGCCGGGGTAGGCCGCGGACACGATCGTCGTGCCGTGCGGCGCCTCGACGGCGCGCTCGACCCGGGGCAGCTCCCGGTTGCCCGGGAGCTGCCCCGGGTCGTGCGCGGCCAGGAAGTCCACGAACGAGGAGGACCCCGGCGTCAGGAAGGCAGCAGGTAGACGCCCGGTGCCGCTTGCTTTGGCTTCCACGAGTTCCCTTCCACGTATCCGATGGCCCGGCGCATGACGCCGGGATCATCCCGCAAGTGGCCGATGGCCGCGTTGCAGGTGAAGCACAGTACGCCCCGGACCCTACCCGTTTGGTGATCGTGATCCACATGGACGGGGTCGGGGCGGAGGCAGATGGGGCAGATGCCGAACTGGCTGTCGACGAGTGCCTGGCGGTCGGTCTCGGTCATGCCGTACTGGCGCTTGAGGTGTCCGGCTCGGCCCTTGAGCGCCTTGCACGCCTTGCAGAGCGTTGCGAGGCCATCCGAGGCGGACGCGTTACGGTGCCACTCGCTGTGCGGCTTGGTCTGCTCGCAACATCGGCAGTACTTGTGCCCTTCGGGAGTCTTGACTCTCGGCCTGACATTTCTGCCACGGGCCAGCTGCCGCTGCTGGTGGTAGGCCGACCAGCACTCACGGCAATAAGCCTGCAAGCCGTCCCGCATGGACTTGTTACGGGCAAACGCCGCGCGAGGCTTCCGCTCCTGGCATCGTGAGCATCGCTTCGCTTCGCTTGCTTCTGACATCTCACCCCCCTGCAACCTTCGATTCGAAGGTAAAAATGGCCTACTGGCCACCCTTCTGAACGAAGCTTCGTACGAAATCCTCCGCGTTCTCCTCGAGGACATCATCGATTTCGTCCAGGACCGCGTCCACGTCATCCGAGAGCGCCTCCTGGCGCTCCTTGAGGTCTTCCGAGACCTGCGCGTCCTGCGCCTGCTCCTCGGTCTCCTCGGTCTGACGCGTGGCCTTCTGCTGTCCGCCGGTGTCCTTGGTCGCCATTTCCCTCACCCCGCTCGGTTCGGTGGTGTACGCGTGCGTACAAGATCAGACCCTACAAGCCGGGCCGGACATCGGCCCTGTACTTGGTACAACGTCCGGGGGCCACCTCGATGATTCCCGGAATCCGGCCATTCGTAGCACCCCCGCC
>NZ_JAAKZZ010000701.1 GCF_011045075.1 Streptomyces boncukensis | reverse complement strand
TTTTCCGCCCGGACGTGGCCCCTTCCCGGCCCCCGCCGCCGCGCACCGGGGCCGATACGCTGACCACGTGAGGATCCTGGTCATTGGCGGCGGTGCCCGCGAACACGCAATCTGTCGCTCGCTCTCCCGCGACCCCGAGGTCGCGGCGCTGCACTGCGCGCCCGGCAACGCGGGAATCGCGGACGTCGCGACGCTCCACTCCGTCGACGCGCTCGACGGCGCCGCCGTCGCGGCGCTGGCGGCCTCCGACGGCGTCCGGGCCGACCTCGTCGTCGTCGGCCCGGAGGCCCCGCTGGTCGCGGGGGTCGCGGACGCGGTGCGGGAGCGCGGCATCCCGGTGTTCGGGCCGTCGGCCGAGGCCGCGCTGCTGGAGGGGTCCAAGGCGTTCGCCAAGGACGTCATGGCCGCTGCTGGCGTGCCCACAGCGCGCAGCTACGTCTGCACGACGCCCGGGGAGGCGGACGCCGCGCTCGACGCCTTCGGCCCGCCCTACGTGGTCAAGGACGACGGCCTGGCCGCCGGCAAGGGCGTCGTCGTCACGGACGACATCGAGCGGGCGCGGGCGCACGCGCGGGAGTGCGGCGGCGCCGTCGTCATCGAGGAGTTCCTGGACGGGCCCGAGGTCTCCCTCTTCGCGCTCACCGACGGCGAGTCGGTCGTCCCGCTCCAGCCCGCGCAGGACTTCAAGCGCGCCCACGACGGCGACGAGGGCCCGAACACCGGCGGTATGGGCGCCTACTCGCCGCTGCCCTGGGCCGACCCCAAGCTGGTGGACGAGGTGGCCGCCACCGTCCTGGAGCCCACCGTGCACGAGCTGCGCCGCCGGGGCACCCCGTTCTCCGGCCTGCTCTACGCCGGGCTGGCGCTCACCTCGCGCGGGGTGCGGGTCATCGAGTTCAACGCCCGCTTCGGGGACCCGGAGACCCAGGCGGTGCTGGCCCGGCTGAAGACGCCGCTGGGCGGGCTGCTGCAGGCCGCCGCGACCGGGCAGCTCGCCCAGTTCCCGGCGCTGCGCTGGAGCGAGGGCGCCGCCGTCACCGTGGTGATCGCCGCGCACGACTATCCGGCGAAGCCGCGTACCGGCGACCGGATCGAGGGGCTGGACGAGGTCGAGCGGCAGGACGCGCCTGCCGCGTACGTACTGCACGCGGGCACCCGGCGGGACGTGGACGGGACGCTGGTCAGCGCGGGCGGCCGGGTGCTGTCCGTGACGGCGACCGGCGGCGATGTGGCGACGGCCAGGAAGCGCGCGTACACCGCCGTGGACCGGATCCGGCTCGCGGGCTCGCACCACCGTACGGATATCGCCGCCGGGATCTGAGCGCGGGCGTTCTGAGTGCGGGCGTTCTGAGCGCGCGTTAACTCACCCGATGGTGTGACACAAGACCTCTCCCCAAAGCCATTCCATCGAGTGACCGGTCCCCTGGACGGCTGACGGCCCCTGTCCCCCCAACTAGGGTTCCGCCCAGGCGGTATGGGCCAATGCGCTGTGCGGTCCGTCCGACTGGCGCAGCGCACGTTGCGGTGTCAGCGCGCGGTGTCACAGTGGTGAGAAGCCGGAGGAACCGGAAGTCCGCGACACGCCGTTCGGGGGTGAGGGAGCTCGTGGCTGGGGTTGGTCAGCAGGCAGACGCGCGGTCCGCGCGGGCCCACGCCCTCGCGGTGCTGCGGATCCGCGGCGTCGCGCTCGGCGCCGCGCTGCTGCCCGCGGCCCTGGCCGTGGTGCTGTACGCGGGGCATGCCACGGGCCATCTGGGCCCCCGCTGGGACACCGTCCGCTGGGTCGTCACCGGCGTCGCGCTGGCGGTGCTCGCCGTGGCGGGCGGCGCCGCGACGGTGATCGCGCGGGCCCGGCCCGCCGTCTCGCCCACCGTCCCCATCGCGGAGCGCGAAGCCCCCGATCTGTACGCCCTGGTGCGCGACCTCGCCGACCGCCTCGACGTCCCGGCCCCCTCCGCGCTCGCCCTCACGCCGGACTGCGACAGCTGGCTGGAGGACCGCGCGCACCTCGCGCGGGCGCCGCAGGAGGGCGCGCGGCAGACGGCGCCGGTCCTCGTCATCGGCTCGCCCTTCCTGTGGTGGATGCGGGTCGCGGAGCTGCGCGCGCTGCTCGCGCCCGTCGTCGCGGGCACCGGCCCGTCCGCGCACCCGGACATAGCCGCGGCCCGCCGCTTCGTCCGCGGGCTGGACGCGGCGGTCGCGGTCGCCGAGCGCTCCGCGCGCGCCGCCGCCGTCCGTCCGGTCGGCGCCCTCGCCCGGCTGATGCTCCGCACCGCCGGGCCGCACGCCGCCGAGATGGAGCGCGGGGTGGCGGCGGCCGCCTCCGAGCGGGCCCAGAACGTGGACTTCGGCCTGCGGGTCGTCGCCCAGGAGCAGGTCGGGCTCGCCTACGCGGGCTGGGACCGGCTGCTCACCCGGGTGGCGCTGCCCGCCTGGCGGCTGGGGCTGTGGCCCTCGCGGCTGAACGCCGGGGTGGTCTCGGCGCTCACCGAGCTCTCCCGCCGGGACCGGCTCGCCGAGGGCTTCACCTCCCGCCTGGGCGAGCGCCCCGCGTGCGACCTGCTGGAAGAGCCCGGCGCCGTCGACGCGGCGGTCTCCCTCCTCGCGGCCCGCCTCTTCCACGGCACCCGCCCGACCCCGGGCCCCGGCGGGAGCCCGCACGGCTCGGCGACGGAGTGGACGCCGGTCGAGTGGCCCGCGTATCCGGAGGAGGTCGTGGACCGCATCTGGCGCATGGAGGCGGCCGGCCTCTTCGAGTCGCTGGGCGCCCTGGAGGGCCGCAGGGCGCCCACGGAAGGCATAGCGAGCGGACCCGGCGCGGGGCCCCCGGCCAGTGCCGGAGCCGGGGACCCCGCCGCGACCGGCGCGGGCCCCGGGACCGCTGAGACTGCTGAGACCACCGGGGTCACCGGGGTCACCGGGGTCACTGAGGCCGCCGCTGGCTCCTCGGCCGGCGGCGGGCGTACCGGCGGCGGGCACGCCGACGGTGGGCGTACCGACGGCGCGAGTGCCGACGGCCGTCGGGGGGCCGTAGGGCCGGGCGCCGACCCCGGGCCCGGCCCTACGG
>NZ_JAAKZZ010000700.1 GCF_011045075.1 Streptomyces boncukensis | reverse complement strand
ACCGCGTGTTCGTAAAAGCCCTGGGGGAGCTTTCCGCGAAGGGCGACGACATGCCCGCCGCCCTGCGCGGGGACATGGCCAAGATCATGGTTAACCATGGGCACGAGGTTCATGTGGCGATGAGTGACGCGAGTGAGACGCGAAAGCCTGAGCATGGACCACAGTTGGAGTCTGACCAGGTCATGGCAGTGACCAAACAGATATCGAGGACCAAGGAATCCTACGACACGCTCCAAGCAGGCATGAACCATGCGATGGTTGCAGATTTTCATGACAAGTCACGGAATCCAGTGGACACACTGAAATCGGCCGGATACACAGTGGGCTTCATGGAGGAAGCCCGGCGCCACGCACTCAAGGACGATCTTCGTGACTACACGTGGGACAAAGCTGTGAGCTACCACACGACAGGTGGCATGCTGAACTTCGTTCCTGTGGTGGGTGATGCGGCACAACGTGGGGCCGATATGGTGACCAGTGCCTGGATCCAGGACGAGGAGAAGCGCGCAGAATCGAAGGTGGTAGACGAGAACAAAGCAGTATTCGCGGACAGAAAGAGGCAACTCAACGCACTGGCTAGACAGTGGCACGAGGTCAACAAGGAATACGCCGCACATAACGATGAATACAAGCTTGCCGATGGAGTGCTCTACAAGAAAATCGATGGGTCCGCAAACGACGGAAACGATCGATTCGGTAAAGTACGAGGACGCCAGCCATGAAGATTCCAGCCAGGGCTGCCGCACTCCCATTGTGCATCTCGGCCGTAGTCGTGATCACAGGATGCAGCAGCAAAGAAACACTAAGCGGCCCAGACACATTCTGCAGAACCCCAGTGAAAAGTTCCGCCATATCACCACTTCTACCGAAAGGTGAAGATCTCCGACAGAAGTACTCAAAGATGCGGTCAGAAGTAGGCGCATTTTGCAATCTAGGCGTGGACGATAAACAAGTCTTGCACGCCACTGTGCTGTACTACAAGAAGAAGCCAGAGCCAGTAGACTGGAAGTCCATAGCCTCAATGTACGATCACGGTGCCACGCGAAGTGTTTCGTTTTCAGGAACCGCTATGATCGCCCCCGAGAAGGCAATAATTCGAGCAAAATGTGATTCCGCATCTGAACACATGCAGTTCGTTCTTCGCTTGAATGGCGATCGCGTCGACGAGTCACCCACTGGGTACAAGAAGCTCCAGAGGTTCGCAAACGACTTTGTCCCCAATGTGACGAAGAAATACGGCTGCACTAGTTAGGGCTGATCACCCTGCCCCGGAGCGGAACCGTCAGCAGCCCGCGACATACGGCCCCGGCACGGCGAACTTGCACCACACCTGCTTTTGGTCCGTCCCCAACGTGTGCCAGCCCCAGCTGAGGGTGAGGGCGCAGACGAGGGTGAGCCCGTGCCCGTGCTCCGAGAGCGGGCCGGCTGGGGGCGTGGTGCGTGGCGGTCGGTCCGGGCGGTGGTCCGTCACCAGCACGCGCAGACTGGACGGGCCGTAGCGGGACGGCGAAACCCGTAGCAGCTCCAGCCCCGCGAGCCCGCCGCCGTGCCGTACCGCGTTGGTGCACAGCTCGGACACGGCGAGCTCCACCGACTCCGCGATGTCGCACGGGATGCGCCAGTGCGTCTGCACCCACGCACGCGACCGCCGACGCGCCTGCGCGACTGGCTGGAGAGGGTCCAGCGTCGAAGCATCCCAGCCGATGCGGGTGGGCGTCAGGTCGGGCGGGAGAGTGGGGTACGGGGCGGACGCGGCTCCGGCCATGTCATCACCTCTCGTAGTGAGTTGATGCCCTGTGTGACTGAGAAGAACAGTGCCATCACTGCTTGCCATGAGACAAGTCACTTGGACACATTTCCCCCTCTGAGTTGCTCCAGCCACGGGTCGAGGCCAGACTGGCGTGCATGTCCAGGAGCAGAGGCATGGCGCAGAAGTCCGTCTACCGTCGGCAACTCGCTGCGCGCCTACGCGAGTTGCGTGAGGAGTCCGACCTCACGCTCACCGACGTCGCCGAAGACGTCGAAGTCAGCCCGGGCGCACTGAGCCGGATCGAGAACGGTGACAGGGGCACCTCACCCGTGCTCGTCAAGGCGCTCTTGGATCGGTACGGTACGCAGGACCCCGCAGTGCGAGAGGACGTACTCGATCTCGTCCGCGCCGACCAGGCTCAGAAGCGTCCTTGGTGGCGCAAGTACGCGGCAGTCGTGAACACCACCCAGTACGGCGGGTTCCTCGCGCTGGAGTCGGGAGCCTCCGCGATCCGGAGCTATGAAGCACTCTGGATGCCGGGCCTACTTCAGACCGAGGAGTACGCCCGTTCCGTCATCGGCGAGCTCAGGACCGACCTGACCTCCCGTCAGGTAGACACACTCGTCAAGGTCCGTATGCAGCGCCAGCAGCTCCTCGAAGGTGACGGCGCGCCAAAGCTCTGGGTGGTGATCGACGAGGCCGCGCTGCGTCGGCGTGTGGGCGGCGAGTCAGTCATGCTGGGGCAGTTGGAACGCCTGGTCCAAGTCTGCGACCATCCGCAGATCACGGTCCAGCTCCTGCCGTTCGACGCCGGGGTGCACGCCGGACTGTACGGAGCCTTCGTCCTCATGGACTTCCCGCAGCCAACCCCGCAGGTAGTCTGGGTCGAAAGTCTGACCAACTCGGTCTGCTTCGAGTCTTCGAAGGACATCGACCGCTACGCAGAGACATTCGACCAGCTCCGAGCACTGGCTGTCGGACCGCCGGAGACCCGCAGACGATTCCAGGAAGCCATCAGGGAGCTCAGTCAGTGACCGAACCCGACCACCCGCACAGAGCCCCGCGCTCCATACCGTGGCTCAAGAGCTCTCACAGCGGAGGGAACGACAACTGCGTCGAAGTCGCCGTTGACGGACACGTCGTCGCGCTGCGGGACTCCAAGGACACCGCGCGCCCGTACGCGAAGGTCAGCCGCGCGGCGTGGCGGCACTTCCTCTTCTCGGTCGCCGGGGGCGCCGTCCGGTGACACAGGCGAGACGGCAGGGCATCGCTTCGCTGAGCCCTGCCGCCTTCTGCTGCCTGCTCGCTCTCCTACGGCT
>NZ_JAAKZZ010000006.1 GCF_011045075.1 Streptomyces boncukensis | reverse complement strand
CGCTCAGAGCAGGAACGACGCGACGCGTTCCCCCGCTGGCTGCACTCCTACAATCACCACCGCGGACACACCGCGCTCGCAGGCAAACCACCCGCCAGCCGCGTCCCCAACCTCACAGGGCAATACAGCTAGCCCTCCCCCGGGGCGCCCCGAAGGGGCGCGGGGAACTGCGCGACCAGCCGCAGCCCGCGACGAAACCGCACGGGGCAGACCCGACCCAGCGCGGCTGGGCCGGTTCAGGGCCGGGCGGAGGAGCGTTCGTGGACGTGGGCGACGAGATCCGTCAGCGCCTCCGGCTCCGTCTGCGGCAGCACCCCGTGGCCCAGGTTGAAGACGTGCCCCTCCAGCCCGCGGGCCGACTCCAGCACCTCGTCGGCCTTCGCCCGCACCGCCGCGCGCGGCGCGAACAGCACGGCCGGGTCCAGATTGCCCTGGAGCGCCCTGCCGGGGCCGACGCGGCGGGCCGCCTCGTCCAGCGGGACGCGCCAGTCGGCGCCGACCACATCGGCGCCGGCCTCGCCGAGCAGGCCCAGCAGTTCTCCGGTGCCGACACCGAAGTGGATGCGCGGCACGCCGTAGGGGGCGATCTCGGCGAACACCTTGGCGGAGGCGGGCAGCACGGAGCGGCGGTAGTCAGCGGGGGACAGCGCGCCGACCCACGAGTCGAAGAGCTGCACGGCGGCGGCGCCCGCCTCGATCTGCACCCGGAGGAACATCGCGGTGATGTCCGCGAGCCTGTCGAGCAGTTCGGCCCACAGCTCCGGGTCGCCGTACATCAGCGCCTTGGTGTGCTCGTGGTTCTTGGAGGGGCCGCCCTCGACGAGATAGCTGGCGAGGGTGAACGGCGCCCCGGCGAACCCGATCAGCGGGGTGCCGCTGCCGCTCAGCTCGCGGGTGAGGATGCGGACGGCCTCGGTGATGTACGGGACGTCCTCCGGGTCCAGCTTGCGCAGCCGCGCCAGGTCGGCACGGGAGCGGATGGGCCGCTCGACGACGGGCCCCACGCCGGGCTTGATGTCGAGGTCGACCCCGATGGCCTTGAGCGGCACGACGATGTCGCTGAAGTAGATCGCGGCGTCAACTCCGTGGCGGCGCACGGGCTGCAGCGTGATCTCGGCGACCAGGTCGGGCCGCATGCAGGAGTCCAGCATGGCGATGCCCTCGCGCACCTTGCGGTACTCCGGCAGCGAGCGCCCGGCCTGGCGCATGAACCAGACCGGCGTGTGCGGGACGGGCTCACGGCGGCACGCGCGCAGGAACGCCGAGTCCCGCACGGCGTCCGGGAGGGCTTCCTGGTCGTTCTGCTGGCCCGTGGGGCGGTCGTTTCCACTCACAGGGGAAGTCTCCCACGGCCGTCCGGGGTGTCCTTACCGCCCTCGGACGCACGGTCCGCCTAATCTTCCGCCCATGACAGCGGCGAGAGCATCCAGGGCGGGCAACTCCGGTGGCGACGACGGGGACTCGTTCCCCCTTCCGTTCCGGCAAGCCGTCACGGCGCTCAGCGCGGCCCGGCCCCGGCCGCAGGTGAGGATCTCGCCGCTGCCCGCGCCCCGGCGGCTGGCGCCGTACGCGTTCGCGCTGGAGGCGGCGGTCAGCGACCCGGACGGCGCGGGCGAGGAACTGGCCGACGGCCGTTTCGTACTGCTGCACGACCCCGAGGGGCAGGAGTCCTGGCAGGGCATGTTCCGCGTGGTCACGCTGGGGCGGGCGGAGCTGGAGCCGGAGATGGCGCAGGATCCGCTGCTGCCGGAGGTGACGTGGTCCTGGCTGACCGGCGCGCTGGAGGCGCGGGAGGCGGAGTACGGCGCGCCGAGCGGCACGGTGACGCGGTCCGGCTCCACGTTCTTCGGCGGGCTGGCGGAGCGGGCCCCGCAGGAGGTGCTGGAGATCCGGGCGAGCTGGACCCCGGCGGGGGGCGAGGGGGCGCCCGAGGTGGCCGCTCATCTGTCCGCGTGGTGCGAGATGCTGTGCCAGTGCGCCGGGCTGCCCCCGGAGACGGGTGACAGCGGCTCGGTGGTCCAGCTCCCCCAGCGCCGCGGCCCGCAGTAGCGCTCGCCGTCCCGGGGCATACCCGCCCCCGTCCGGGGGACTCGGGGCAGGGGGTCACCCCTTCGTGATCATTCTCTAAAGGCTCGGGGGAGAGCTGCCGAAGAGGTCTGTGACCCTTCCATACGGAATACCCGACTCGTCCGCGTCGGGCCCGTCCCCAGCCACTCCACTCCTCAGGAGGCCCGGTGTCTGTTCTCCTTGAGCACCCCACAAGCCTGGTCGCCTACCGCCCGAACAAGCCGACGGCCATGGTGGTCGTGGCCGACCCCCGCGTCCGTTCGACCGTGACCCGCCATCTGTGGGCGCTCGGTGTACGGGACGTGATCGAGGCGTCGTCGATCGCGGAGGCACGTCCCCGAATCGGCAATCCGCGCGACATCTGCGTCGCCGATGTCCATCTCCCCGACGGTTCCGGGCTCAGCCTGCTGTCCGAGACCCGGGCAGCGGGCTGGCCGAACGGACTGGCGCTGTCGGCGGCCGATGACATCGGCGCGGTGCGCAACGCCCTCGCGGGCGGCGTCAAGGGCTATGTCGTCACCGGCACCCGGACCAACCTCGGCGGGGCGCTCCCGACGCGGCACGGCGCCGCGCAGATCGGCGCGGCGGCGGCCCGGATGCACCGCAGGCCGGGCGGCGGCCCCGGCGGTCCCGGGCACCCCGGCGGCTACCGCGAGCTGTCCGGCCGCGAGGTCGAGGTGCTGCGCCTGGTGGCCGAGGGCCAGTCGAACAAGGCCATCGGCGTGTCCATGGGCCTGTCCGCGCTGACGGTGAAGAGCCACCTGGCCCGGATCGCCCGCAAGCTGGGCACCGGCGACCGCGCGGGGATGGTCGCCGTGGCCCTGCGCACCGGCATCATCCACTGAGTACGCGGCCCGCGGGCCGCACAGCGCCCGTCGCGGTAACGTTCCGTCGGCGGGCGCTGCGCACTCCGTGCACGCGGATACCCTTGACGGGTGACCGACGCCCAAGAGACCGCATCAGCAACCGCAGCTCAGGCCCCTGCCCCGGAATCCGGTCCGGCGCCGGTCCCACTCCTGGCTCCGCGTGAGGGCATTCCCCCGGTGACCGTGACGTCCCACGAGCTGGGCCGGGTCACAGCCTCGTTCGCTCAGGCCACGGGACCGGTCGCCGTCGACGCCGAGCGCGCCTCGGGGTACCGCTACGGGCAGCGGGCCTATCTGATCCAGCTGCGCCGCGAGGGCGCGGGCACGGCGCTGGTCGACCCGGTCGCCTGCCCGGACCTCTCCGGGCTGGACGCGGCGCTGTCCGGCACGGAGTGGGTGCTGCACGCGGCGACGCAGGACCTGCCGTGCCTCCGCGAGATAGGTATGCAGCCCACCAGCCTGTTCGACACCGAACTGGCGGGCCGGCTGGCGGGCTTCGCCCGGGTCGGCCTGGGCGCGATGGTCGAGAACGTGCTCGGCTACGCGCTGGAGAAGGGCCACTCCGCGGTGGACTGGTCCACCCGCCCGCTCCCCGAGCCCTGGCTGCGGTACGCGGCGCTCGATGTCGAGCTGCTCGTCGACCTGCGCAACGCGCTGGAGGAGGAGCTGAGCCGGCAGGGGAAGCTGGAGTGGGCCCGGGAGGAGTTCGCGGCCATCGTGGCGGCGCCCGCGCCGCCGCCGCGCAAGGACCCCTGGCGGCGCACCTCCGGTATGCACAAGGTCCGCCGCCGCAGACAGATGGCGGCCGTGCGCGAGCTGTGGACGGCGCGGGACGCGGTGGCCCAGCGGCGCGACGTCTCCCCCGGCAAGGTGCTGACGGACGCTGCGATCGTCGAGGCGGCGCTGGCGATGCCGGCGAGCACCCGCGCGCTCGCGGCGCTCCCCGGGTACGGCCAGCGGATGAGCCGCAAGCAGCTGGAGCAGTGGCAGGCCGCGGTGGACCGGGCGAGGACGCTGCCGGAGTCGGAGCTGCCGCAGCAGAGCCAGGCGCCGGGCGGGCCGCCCCCGCCCAGGTCCTGGGCCGACAAGGACCCGGCGGCGGCCGCGCGGCTCACCGCCGCGCGCTCCGGGGTGACCGCGCGGGCCGAGGAGCTGAACCTTCCGCAGGAGAACCTGCTGACGCCGGACACGGTCCGACGGCTGTGCTGGGAGCCGCCGGACCCGCTCACCCGGGACGCCGTCACCGGCGCGCTCCGGGCGCTCGGCGCGCGGGAGTGGCAGATCGGGCAGACGGCCGCCCTGCTGACGGCCGCGCTGGCAGTGTCCGGGTAGCCCTCTGTCCTTCCGGCGCCCTATGGGGGTGCCCCGCCTGTACTCTCGCGGCTGCGAGTCCTCCCCCAAGCTCTCGGCTTCGCTCGAGCAGGGAGGTACCCCCATGGCTGGTCGCGCAGTTCCCCGCGCCCCTGCGGGGCGCCCCGCAGGGGCGCCCCGCCGACGGGGCGCCCCTCCTTCCGGCGTACCGGGCTAGGCGGGCACGCTGGCCACGCCCGGCTCCAGGAAGCGGCGGCCCGTGACGCGCTCGCTGACGCCCTCGCGGTCCAGGTAGGGGGTCACGCCGCCCAGGTGGAAGGGCCAGCCCGCGCCGGTGATCAGGCACAGGTCGATGTCCTGCGCCTCGGCCACCACGCCCTCGTCCAGCATCAGCCGGACCTCCTCGGCGATGGCGTCCAGCGCGCGGTCGCGGACCTGCTCCTCGGTCAGCACCGTGTCCCCGACCTCGAAGAGCTCGGCGACCTCCGGGTCCAGCTGCTCGGTGCCGGGGGTCAGCAGGTTGCGCTTGCCCGCCTCGACGACCCGGCCCAGGTTCCCGGAGACCGCGAAGCGGTCCGGGAACGCGGTGTGCAGGGTGCCGGCGACATGGTGGGCCACGGCCGGGCCGACCAGCTCCAGCAGCACGATCGGCGACATCGGCAGCCCGAGCGGGGCCAGCGCGCGGTCCGCGACCTCGGCCGGGGTGCCCTCGTCGATGGCGCGCAGCACCTCGCCGAGGAAGCGGGTCAGGACGCGGTTGACGACGAACGCCGGGGCGTCCTTCACCAGCACCGCCGTCTTCTTCAGCTGCTTGGCGACGCCGAACGCGGTGGCCAGCGCGGCGTCGTCGGTGCGCTCGCCGCGCACGATCTCCAGCAGCGGCAGCACGGCCACCGGGTTGAAGAAGTGGAAGCCGACGACCCGCTCGGGGTGCTGGAGCTGGGAGGCCATCTCGCTGACCGACAGCGAGGAGGTGTTGGTGGCGAGGATGGCATGCTCCGGCACCACCGCCTCGACCTCCGCGAACACCTTCTGCTTGACGCTCATCTCCTCGAACACGGCCTCGATGACGAAGTCCGCGTCCGCGAACGCCGCCGCCTTGTCCAGCGAGCCGGTGACCAGGCCCTTGAGGCGGTTCGCCCCGTCCTGGTTGACGCGGCCCTTCAGCAGCAGCTTGTCGATCTCCTCGTGGCAGTAGGCCACGCCCTTGTCGACCCGCTCCTGGTCGATGTCGGTCAGGACGACCGGCACCTCCAGGCGGCGCGCGAACAGCAGCCCGAGCTGCGAGGCCATCAGCCCGGCGCCGACCACGCCCACCTTGGTGACCGGGCGGGCGAGGGACTTGTCCGGGGCGCCCGCCGGGCGCTTGGCCCGCTTCTGGACCAGGTTGAAGGCGTAGATGCCGCTGCGCAGCTCACCGCTCATGATCAGGTCGGCCAGCGCCACATCTTCTAGATCAAATCCAGCTTCCGCGTCGAAGCCCTCCTCGGCGGAGCCGAGGCTCTTCGCGTTCGCGATGATGTCGAGGGCGCGGTACGCGGCGGGCGCCGCGCCGTGCACCTTGCTGTCGGCGATCTCCCTGCCGCGCGCGACGGCCGCGTCCCAGCCCTCGCCCCGGTCCACCTCGCCGCGTACGACCTCGGTCTCGCCGCTGAGCACCGAGGCGGTCCAGCGCAGCGAGTCCTCCAGGAAGTCGGCGCCGTCGAAGAGCGCGTCCGCGATGCCCAGCTCGTACACCTGCGCGCCCTTGAGCTGGCGGTTCTGGTTGAGCGAGTTCTCGATGATCACGCTCACCGCGCGGTCGGCGCCGATCAGGTTGGGCAGCAGCGTACAGCCGCCCCAGCCGGGCACCAGCCCGAGGAAGACCTCGGGGAGGGCGAAGGCGGGCAGCGCCCTGGAGACGGTGCGGTAGGTGCAGTGCAGGCCGATCTCGACGCCGCCGCCCAGCGCCGCGCCGTTGTAGTACGCGAAGGTGGGAACGGCCAGCTGGGACAGCCGTTTGAAGACCTCGTGGCCGCCGTGCGCGATGGCCAGCGCGTCCTCGTGGCGCTTCACCAGCTCCACGCCCTTCAGATCCGCGCCGACGGCGAAGATGAACGGCTTGCCGGTGATGCCGACGCCCTTGATCTTCCCCTCCGCGGCCTCCTGCTCGACCTGGTCGAGGGCCGCGTCCAGGTTCGCCAGCGACTGCGGGCCGCAGGTGGTGGGCTTGGTGTGGTCCAGGCCGTTGTCGAGGGTGATGAGGGCGAAGGCGCCGGCCCCGCCGGGGAGGTCGAGGTGGCGGACGTACGCCTGGGTGACGACCTCGTCGGGGAAGAGCTCGGCGGCGCCCTTCAGCAGCTCAGCGGTGCTCATTCTTACTTGCCCTCCCAGTGGGGGTTCTCCCAGATGACGGTCCCGCCCATGCCGAAGCCGACGCACATGGTGGTGATGCCGTAGCGGACGTGCGGCTGCTCCTCGAACTGCCGGGCCAGCTGGGTCATCAGCCGCACCCCGGAGGAGGCCAGCGGGTGGCCGAACGCGATGGCCCCGCCGTACTGGTTGACGCGGGGGTCGTCGTCGGCGATTCCGTAGTGGTCCAGCAGCGCCAGGACCTGGACGGCGAACGCCTCGTTGATCTCGAACAGGCCGATGTCGCCGATCGACAGCCCCGCCTTGGCGAGCGCCTTCTCGGTGGCCGGGATCGGGCCGTAGCCCATCACCTCGGGCTCCACGCCCGCGAAGGCGAAGGAGACCAGGCGCATCTTGACCGGCAGCCCCAGCTCCTCCGCCACGTCCTCGGCGGCGACGAGCGAGGCGGTGGCGCCGTCGTTCAGCCCCGCGGAGTTGCCCGCCGTGACCCGGCCGTGCGCCCGGAACGGGGTCTTCAGGCCCGCCAGGCCCTCCAGCGTGGTGCCCGGCCGCATCGGCTCGTCGGCGGTGGCCAGGCCCCAGCCCTGCTCGCCGCCCGACTCCTCGGACGTACGGCGCAGCGCGACCGGGACGAGGTCGGCCTGGATCCGGCCGTTGGCGTACGCCTTGGCGGCCTTCTCCTGGCTGGCCACGGCGAAGGCGTCGGCGCGCTCCTTGGACAGGTGCGGGAAGCGGTCGTGCAGGTTCTCCGCCGTCATGCCCATGAACAGCGCGGACTGGTCGACCAGCTTCTCCGAGACGAAGCGCGGGTTGGGGTCGACGGCCTCGCCCATCGGGTGGCGGCCCATGTGCTCGACGCCGCCCGCGACCACCAGGTCGTACGCGCCGAAGGCGATCGAGCCGGCGGTCGTCGTCACGGCCGTCATGGCGCCCGCGCACATCCGGTCGATGGAGTAGCCGGGCACGGACTGCGGCAGGCCCGCGAGGATCCCCGCGGTGCGGCCGAGGGTCAGCCCCTGGTCGCCGATCTGCGTCGTCGCCGCGAGCGCCACCTCGTCGACGCGCTCCGGGGGCAGCCCGGGGTTGCGGCGCAGCAGCTCCCGGATGCACTTGACGACCATGTCGTCGGCGCGGGTCTCGTGATAAATGCCCTTCGGGCCCGCCTTGCCGAACGGGGTGCGGACGCCGTCGACGAAGACGACGTCCCTAGCGGTACGAGGCACGTTGGCTCTCCTCCAGGTGCGGGATGGCACTGCTGCGCGGCGCGCGCACGCGGCGGCGCGCCCTCCCCTCATGCTACTTACGGGTAACCATCGTGCCCAGCCCCTCCGGACGACGCGTCGTAGGTCACACGGACTACGGCGTGTTCCGGACGTAGAAGACCGCCCCGCCGACCGTGACCGTCCTCTCGTAGTGGCGGTCCACATAGGCCCGCAGGGTGGGCATGCGCGGAATCCGGTACGGCGCCCCCCGCGAGTCGTCCACGATCAGCGTCGGCGGATCCTCGCGCAGCTCCCGCATGAAGTGCGGCCAGGAGCCGTCCATGGCGTACCGCTCGCCGGTGCGGATCCCGCCGCGCCCGCCGCTGAAGTTGCTCAGGAAGCCGGCCGTCAGATAGCGGGACGCGGGCGGGCGCGCCGCGAACCAGTAGCCCTCCGGGTGCATGCCCCACAGCAGGATCCGCTCGTCGGGCGCGGTGCGCTCCCGTACGGCCGCCACCAGCTTCTGCGCGTGGTCCAGCTCGCCCCGCTTGTACGCGTACCCCCAGCCGACGAAGGCGCAGGCGAAGACCGAGGTGACGGCGAGCGACACCGTCGCCTGCCGGGCGGTCAGCTCGCGCAGCGCCGCGGCGGCGAGCAGCGCCAGCGGCGGGGTGAGCTGGAGGAAGTAGTGGCCGTAGAACTGGAAGCCGACCGCGACGGCCACCGCGGAGGCGGCCAGCCACACCCACAGATCGCTGACGCCGGTGAGGCGCTCGCGCAGCCGCCGTACGCGCAGCACCTGGCCGAGGGCGACGAGCAGCGGCGCGCTGGCGGCGACGAGGATGCTGAGGCTGCCCAGCGCCCGGCCCGCCGCGTGCATCCCGGCGCCGTCGGCGGAGACGTACGCGCCGGAGCCGGTGGCGATCCAGTACAGGAACCGGCCGGGCCCGAAGGCGAGCGCCGCGGCCGCCAGCGGCAGCGCCGTCCCGGCCACCAGCCGCAGCGCCGGGAGCAGGCCCGCGCGGGTCCGCCACAGCAGGAAGAGCGCGGGCAGCAGCACGGCGCCGCCGGTCTGCTTGGTGAGCGCGGCGCCCGCGATGGCGATCCCCGCCCACCACCAGCGGCGGCGGTCGGCGAGCCACATCGCCGCCATCGTCCAGGGCAGCATGAAGACCTCGAAGGTCGCCGCCTGGGTGTCCTCCGGGTTGAGCCCGATCGTCAGCAGCACATAGACGACCCCCGCCGTCCAGCCCGCGCGGTCCCCCCAGCGGCGGCGGGCCAGCGAGGCGGCGAACACCCCGCCCACCAGCACCGCGCCGATCGCCGCCACCCGCGCCGGCCACAGCGAGCCGTCCCCGAACAGCGCGAACAGCCCCTGGTAGAGCCACGGCATCAGCGGCGGCTTGCGGTCGACGACGTCGTGGTAGAGCGTGCCGCCGTCGGCGAGCTGGCGGGCCTGGGTCGCCAGGAAGCCCTCGTCCGGGTTCCACAGCGGCCGCGCGAACGACGGGAGGCGGGTGCACACGGTGACCGCGAGCAGCACCGGGACCAGCAGCAGCCAGTAGGAGCGGCGGTCGGCCGCCGGCTCGGGCCGCGCTCCCGCGCTCCGGATTCCGGACAGGGTCAGTCGTGGAACCCGGGCGGCGGGCGGAGCGCTCGCGGGCGGCTCGGCGGAGGGCGGCGGCATGGCCCCAACTTAACGGTGTGTCCCTCGCACTTCCGCACAACCCCACCTTTTTCCGCCGCCCCCGCGCTCCCCGCACCAGGGCGCCCCGCAGGGGCGCGGCCCGCGATCGCGGAGTGCCGAGCTAATCCCGGGCGGGCTCTCTCGCGGAGTCCGCATCGTAGCCGTCACGCCCGTCGAGCTTGGCGACGAGCCCCGTCACCTGGCGGGCGACATCCGGCGCGGTCAGCCCGATCTCGGCCATGACCTCCTTGCGGGACCCGTGGTCCAGGAAGCGCTCGGGGATGCCGAAGTCCCGCAGCGGCACATCCACCCCCGCGTCCCGGAGCGCCTGGGCGACCGCCGAACCGACGCCGCCCGCGCGGCTGTTGTCCTCGACGGTGACGACGACCCGGTGCTGCTCGGCCAGCGGCGGCAGCGCCTCGTCGACCGGCTTGACCCACCGGGGGTCGACGACCGTGGCCGAGATGCCCTGCTTGTCCAGCAGGCCGGCGATCTCCAGGCACATCGGGGCCAGCGCGCCGACGGAGACCAGCAGGACGTCGGGGTGGGGCACCGCCTCGCCGGGCGTGTGCAGCACGTCCATGCCGCCGATCCGGCCGACGGCCGGCACCGGCGGGCCGACGGCGCCCTTGGAGTAGCGCACCACGGTCGGCGCGTCGTCCACCTCGACGGCCTCCCTCAGCTGCGCCCGCACCTGGTCGGCGTCGCGCGGGGCGGCGAGCCGCAGGCCGGGCACGCACTGCAGGATCGACATGTCCCACATGCCGTTGTGCGAGGGCCCGTCGCTGCCGGTGACCCCGGCCCGGTCCAGCACGAAGGTGACCCCGCACCGGTGCAGGGCCACATCCAGCAGCAACTGGTCGAACGCGCGGTTGAGGAAGGTCGCGTAGACGGCGAAGACGGGGTGCACCCCGCCCGTGGCCAGCCCCGCCGCCGACACGGCGCCGTGCTGCTCGGCGATCCCGACGTCGTACACCCGGTCAGGGAACTCCTGTGCGAACGCATGCAGTCCCACCGGGCGCATCATCGCGGCGGTGATGGCCACGATGTCCGGGCGCTCCCGCCCGAGCTTGACCATCTCCTCGCCGAAGACCGACGTCCAGTCGGCCCCGGACGACTTGACCGGCAGCCCGGTGTCCGGGTGGATGACGGGGACCGCGTGGAACTGGTCCGCCTCGTCCTGCCGCGCGGGCTGGTAGCCCCGGCCCTTCTCCGTCAGACAGTGCACCAGTACGGGGCCGCCGAAGCGCTTGGCGCGCTGCAGCGCCGACTCGACGGCGCCGATGTCGTGCCCGTCGATGGGCCCGACGTACTTCAGGCCGAGGTCCTCGAACATGCCCTGCGGCGCGATGAAGTCCTTCAGCCCCTTCTTCGCGCCGTGCAGCGTGTCGTACAGCGGCCGGCCGACGACGGGGGTGCGGTTGAGCACTTCCTTGCCCCGGGCGAGGAAGCGCTCGTAGCCGTCGGTGGTGCGGAGGGTGGCGAGATGGTTGGCGAGGCCGCCGATGGTGGGCTCGTACGAGCGCTCGTTGTCGTTGACGACGATGACGAGGGGGCGGTCCTTGGCGGCGGCGATGTTGTTCAGCGCCTCCCAGGCCATGCCGCCGGTGAGGGCGCCGTCGCCGATGACCGCGACGACGTGGTCCTCGCGTCCCCGTACCTCGTTGGCCTTGGCCAGGCCGTCGGCCCAGCCGAGGACGGTGGAGGCGTGCGAGTTCTCGATGATGTCGTGCTCCGACTCCGCGCGCGAGGGGTAGCCGGACAGGCCGCCCTTGGCGCGGAGCTTGGAGAAGTCACGGCGGCCGGTGAGCAGCTTGTGGACATATGCCTGGTGACCGGTGTCGAAGAGCACCTTGTCCTTCGGGGAGTCGAAGGCCCGGTGCAGGGCGATGGTCAGCTCGACCACGCCCAGGTTCGGCCCCAGGTGGCCGCCGGTCTTCGCGACGGCGTCGACGAGGAAACCGCGGATCTCCTCGGCGAGCGTCTCCAGCTGCTCCGGGCTGAGCCGGTCCAGATCGCGCGGTCCCCTGATGCGGGTCAGCAACGCCACCCGTACCTCCTTGCTTCGAGCGTGATCGAGCAGTGCCGATTCCGTCGAGTCTAATGTTCCGTCCGCGATCTGATTCACCTGCTGGTGCTATCTCAGTCACACGGATGGAGGAGGAATAGCCGCCCGGTACCGCCCGACCTGGCCTGCATCCGGCGGATCCCTGCCGGGCAGGGGCCGCCGGCAGGGATCCGCAGGACGCCCCTTATGCGCGGCCCGCCGTCTTCTGGGTGCGGCGGGACACCGAGTCGATGACCACCGCTGCCAGCAGCACCGCGCCCGTGATCATGTCCCGGACCGCGGAGCCGGTGCCCAGCAGGGCCATGCCGGAGTTGATCGACTGGATGACCAGCGCACCCAGCAGCGCGGACCAGGTCTTCCCGCGCCCCCCGAAGAGGCTCGTACCGCCGATGACGGCCGCCGCGATGCAGTTCATCAGCAGGCTGCCGGCGCCGGAGGACTGGTTGGCCGCGTTGATCTGGGAGGCGTAGAACATGCCGCCCACCGCCGCCATGGTCCCGGCGATGGAGAAGACGCTGATCCGGATGAGCGGCACATTGATACCGGCGCGCGCCGCCGCCTCGCTGCTGCCGCCGACCGCGTACACCTTCCGGCCGTACGAGGTGCGCCGCAGCACGAAGTCCGACAGCACCACCACGGCCAGGAAGATCACGACGCCCAGCGGCAGGCCCTTGTAGGAGTTGAAGACCATCGCCGCCGCGTACACGGGCACCGCGAGCACCACGGTCCGCAGGATGATCTCGGTCAGCGGGCGGCTGGGCACCCCGGCCGCCTGTCGGCGGCGCGCGTCGAGCAGCGAGAGGCCGAGGAAGGCCAGCACGGCGACGGTGGCCAGGCCCATGGCCGCGGCCTTGTCCGTGAAGTAGTAGTTGGTCAGCTTGGCCACGATGCCGTCGTCGTCCAGGTTGATGGTGCCGCTGGATCCCAGGATCTGCAGCATCAGCCCGTTCCAGCCGAGCAGCCCGGCCAGGGTGACGACGAAGGCGGGTACGCCGATCTTGGCGAAGAAGAAGCCGTGCAGGGCGCCCGCCGCCATGCCGGTGAGGATGGCCAGCAGCAGCGCCAGCCACTCGGTCATCCCCTGGTTGATATTGAGTACCGCCAGCACGGCCGCCGACATCCCGCTGACGGATCCGACCGACAGGTCGATCTCGCCGAGGATCAGGATGAAGACGATGCCGACCGCGATCAGCCCCGTACCGGTGCTGAGGATGAACAGGTCGCTGAGGTTGTTCGCGCTGAGGAAGGCCGAGTCCTGAACCTGGAAGACGATCGCGATGACGATCAGGCCGACGACGACCGGGATCGAGCCCAGCTCGCCGGTGCGGACCCGGCGGACCAGCTCGTCCACATAGCCCTTGAACCCCTGCTGCCGCACCAGCAGCCGGGGGTCGACCATGTCGACGGCGCCCTCGGCCTTCCCGGCGCCGTTTCCGGCCGTCTCCTCGCTGGATGTGGGGGTGTCGGTGGTCACTTCGCCACCTCCGTGGTGCGGGTCGTACGGCGGGTGACAGCGTTGTCGGTCGCTCCGGTGATCGCGGAGATGATCTCTTCCTGACTGGTGTCGGCGACGGTGAAGACCCCGTTGTTGCGGCCCAGGCGCAGCACGGCCACCCGGTCGCTGACGGCCTTGACCTCGGCCATGTTGTGGCTGATGAGGATGACCCCGAGGCCCCGCTCGCGGAGCCGCTCCACCAGGTCGAGCACCTGCGCCGTCTGCTCCACGCCGAGCGCGGCGGTGGGCTCGTCCAGGATGACGACCTTGGGCTCGCCCAGCAGCGAGCGCGCGATGGCCACGGTCTGGCGCTGTCCGCCGGAGAGCGAGGCGACCGGGATACGGACGCTGGGGATCCGGATGGACAGGGTGGAGAGCAGCTCCAGCGCGCGCCGCTCCATCTCCACCTCGTCGAGCAGCGGGCCGCGCAGCAGCTCGCTGCCGAGGAAGAGGTTCCCGACGACGTCCAGGTTGTCGCAGAGCGCGAGGTCCTGGTAGACGGTCGCGATGCCCAACTGCTGGGCATCGTGCGGCCGGTTGATCTGGACGGCCCTGCCGTCCCACTCGATGGTGCCCTCGTCGGCCGGGGAGACCCCGGCGATGCTCTTGACGAGGGTGGACTTCCCGGCGCCGTTGTCGCCGACCAGGGCGACGACCTCACCAGGGTGGATCTCCAGTTCGACGTCCGTGAGTGCCTGCACGGCGCCGAACCGCTTGGAGACTCCGCGCAACGCCAGCACGGGCGCGGTGGACACGTGAATCATCTCCTTCGCAGGGGCAGGGCCCCGGGGGAGGCGGCCCTGTGGGCTGAACGGCCTGCTGCTTCAACGCAGCCGCGCGCGGCGCTACTTGATGCCCGCCTTGTCGCACGCGTCCTGGAACTTGGCCGTGCAGATCTCCTTCTGCGAGAAGAAGCCCGCCTTGCCGACGTACTTCTTGACGTCGTCCTGGGTCAGCGGCAGCGGCGTGACGATCTTGGAGGGTACGCCCTTCTCGGACTCGCTGTCGGTCTTCGACGTCGCGATCTTGTCCAGCTTCTCGCCGCGGGCGAGGGCCACGGCGAACTCGGCCGCCGCGCTGGTCTCCGGGACGTACGGCTTGTAGACGCTCATGTACTGCTCGCCGGCCAGCACCCGCTGCACGGCGTTGAGCTCGGCGTCCTGGCCGGTGACGGGCGGGATGTCGGATCCGCTGAAGCCGGCGCCCTTGAGCGCGGTGATGATGCCGCCCGCCATGCCGTCGTTGGCGGAGTACACCCCGTCGACGTTGTTCTTGCCGAGCGCGGAGAGAGCGCCTTTCATATTGGCGTTGGCGTTCTCCGGCTTCCACTCCTTGGTGTCGTACTCCTTGCCGACCTTGACCTTGCCGTCCAGGACGGAGTGGGCGCCGTCCTTGTACATCTTGGCGTTGGGGTCGGTGACGGAGCCGTTCATCATCACGACCTGCGGCTTGCCCTTGACGCCCTTCTCATCCAGGGCCTTGAGCAGCGAGGTGGCCTGGATCTTGCCGACCCGGGGGTTGTCGACCGAGGTGTACGCCTTGATGGGGCCCTCGGCGAGGCGGTCGTAGGCGACGACGGGGATGCCGCGGTCGTCGGCCTTCTTCACCGAGCTGGAGATCGACTTGGCGTCCACGGCGTCCACGATCAGCGCGTCGACCTTCTTGGTGATCATGGTGTCGGCCTGCTGCTGCTGGAGGCTGGCCTCCTGCTTGGCGTTGGAGTAGAGGATCTTGGTGTCGTCGCCCGCCAGCTCCTTGATCTTCTTCTCCATCAGCGGCTTGTCGAAGCGCTCGTAGCGCGCCGTCTGGTTCTCCGGGAGCAGCAGGCCGATGGTGAGGCTGCCGTCCTTCTTGCCCTTGCTGTCCTTGTCGTCGGCCTCATCGGCACTGCCGCAGGCGGCCGACACGGCCACGAGGGACAGAGCTGCGGTACCGAGGGCGACGCGGCGCAGCGATGCGTGCATGAGCTACCTCCCTGACGGGGCCGCGTCGTTGCGGCCGAGGTAGCCGGAAGTCAACTCGTCGCCAGGTGGGCGGTCAATAAGTAAACCCTTAACGAGATGGCAACGATGCCATTCGTTACGACCGTGAAGCCGTGAACCCGCCCCTCCCCGCCCCTGCGGGGCGCGCCTCAGGTGGGGCCGGCGGCGTCCAGGAGCATGGCGTCGCCCATCTCGTTCAGCACCAGCGCCAGCGCCCCCAGCACCTCGGCGCGGCTCCCCAGCTCCCCCGGCTCCACCCGCAGCTGCCGCGCCGCGCTCGGGATCGCATACCGGGTGACGGAGTCCCGCACCGGGTCCAGCGCCAGGTCGCCCGCCTCGGCCAGCGGGCCGCCCAGCACCACCCGGGAGGGGTTGAGCAGGTTGCACAGGCTGGCGACGCCGCTGCCGATGTGCCGGCCGATGTCGGCGATCACCCGGCGGCAGCCCGGGTCGCCCTCCTCCGCCAGCTCGACCATCCGCGCCATGGTCAGGCCGGGGCCGTGGCTGGAGTGCAGCAGCGGAAGGACGTACCGCGCGGCGGTGAAGGTCTCCAGGCAGCCCCGGTTGCCGCAGCGGCAGACCGGGCCCGACTCGTCCAGCGTGATGTGGCCGATCTCTCCGGCCGTGCCGCCGGGGCCGCGGTAGATCCGGCCGTTGATCACCAGCCCGGCGCCGACTCCGCTGGCGACCTTGATGTAGGCCAGGTCGGCCGCGCCCTGCCCGGCGCCCCAGACCTGCTCGCCGAGCGCGCCGAGGTTGGCGTCGTTGTCCACGTGCACCGGGACGCCGAGCCGGCGCGCCATCTCGTCCCGCGGGTTGGTGCCCGCCCAGCCGGGGAGGATGGCGGTGGAGCCCAGTACCCCGGTGCCGATGTCGATGGGCCCGGGGACGCCGAGGCCGACGCCGATGACCTTGGAGGGGCTCACCGCGCTGCGCGCGATCAGCCGCTGGACCAGCTGCTCGGCCCGGTCGAAGCCCTGGGCCGAGGAGGCGTCCACGTCGATCGGCTCGGCGTCCTCGGTGAGCACCTTGTGCGCGAGGTTGCCGACGGCGACGCGCAGGTGGGAGTGGCCGAAGTCGATGCCCACGACGATCCCGGCGTCGGCGCTGAGCGAGACGGCGCGGGCCCGGCGCCCGCCGGACGAGGTGGGCGTCACCTCGACGGTTCCGCTCTCCTTCAGTTCCCGGACGATGTTGGAGACGGTGGCGGCCGACAGCCCGGTGGACCGGGCGATCTCCGCCTGGGTCAGCGAGCCGGCCATCCGTACGGCCCTGACGACCCGTTCGAGGTTGGCCCGGTGCAGCGAGGACTGCGACCCCGGAGTCTCCACCACTGTTCCACTCCAGCCCGTGCGGTCTTGCCTCCAACATGTGAACTCTAAGCAGATCCCCACTGGTTCTCCCCGTCAAGTCCTTGAGCACGAGTGGGCAGCCGGGGCGCTCAGATGTGTGCATTGTACGGAGCGTGAGCTCCTGGCGAGCCATGGGTTTCCCCTCCGTGAACCAGGGGCGCTCGGCGCTCCGCGTGATGGCGGGATATCGACGTTGTCGAACGAGGTTGCTGTTCCTACCGTGCTGATTCAGATTTCAAGCACTACCTCTTGAGCACGGTGCGGACCCGGTACGTACATGACATGTGTACGTCCCCTTCGGAAGGAGAGCACCATGCACGGCTCCCCCCACGCTCCCCTGGACTACCTGGTGATCGGCGGCGGTCCCGCGGGCCTCCAGACGGGACAGCTCCTGCAGGCGGCAGGGCACCGGTACCGGATCCTGGAGAGCGGCGACGCGCCCGGTACGTTCTTCCGTACCTTCCCCCGGCACCGCAAGCTGATCTCCATCAACAAGGTGCACAACGGCACCGACGATCCGGAGCTCAACCTCCGGATGGACTGGAACTCGCTGCTGTCCCCCGACCCCCGGCTGCTCTTCACCCGCTACAGCGCCCGCTACTTCCCGCACGCCGACGACCTCTTGCGCTATCTCGCCGACTTCGCCGAGCACCACGGCCTCGACATCGCCTACGGCACCCGCGCGGCCCGCATCGCCCGCGACACCGAGGGGGGCGGCTTCCGCGTCACCGACCAGCACGGCGCCGAACACCGCGCGGAGCGCCTGGTGATGGCCACCGGGCTGACCCTCCCGCACATCCCCGCCATCCCCGGCATCGAGCTGGCCGAGGACTACGCGGAGACCTCCGTGGCGCCCGAGGACTTCACCGACCAGCGCGTGCTGATCCTCGGCAAGGGCAACTCCGGGCTGGAGACCGCCGACAACCTCGTCGAGACCGCCGCCGTCATCCACGTGGCCGGCCCCGGGTCGGTGCGGCTGGCCTGGAACTCCCACTACGTGGGCCATCTGCGCGCCGTGAACAACAACTTCCTGGACACCTACCAGCTCAAGTCGCAGAACGCGCTGCTGGACGGCCAGGTGCTGGGCGTCGAGAAGGACGGCGACGGCCGCTACCGGGTCCGCTTCAGCTTCTCCCGGGCCGACGAGACCGTGAAGGAGCTGCGCTACGACCGCGTCATCACCTGCACCGGATTCCGCTTCGACCCCTCGCCGTTCGCCCCGGAGTGCCGCCCCGAGCTGGTGATCAACGACCGGTTCGCCGCGCTCACCTCCGCCTACGAGTCGGTGAACGTGCCGGGGCTGTACTTCGCCGGAACGCTGATGCAGCAGCGCGACTTCAAGAAGTCCACCGGCGGCTTCATCCACGGCTTCCGGTACGCCGTCCGCGCGCTGAGCCGCATCCTCGGCGAGCGCCACCACGGCGAACCGTGGCCGCACCGCACCCTGGAGCCGGAGCCGGAGGCGCTCGCGGACGCCGTGGTGGCGCGGGTCAACCGCACCTCGGCGCTGTGGCAGCAGTTCGGCGTGCTCGGCGATGTGCTGACCGTGCCGGAGTCCGGGGAGCCGTGCCGCTATCTGGAGGAGATGCCCGTCGACTACGCGCACGAGAGCCCGGTCGCGGAGCGGGGCGGCTACTTCACCGTCACCCTGGAGTACGGGCCGGACCACGACAAGGTCGACCCGTTCGACATCACGGTGCGGCGCACCGCGCAGAACGCGGCCGACGAGGCCGTCGACGCCGCCTACCTCCACCCGGTCATCCGCCACCACCGCGCGGGCCGGCTGCTCGGCACCCACCATATGGCGGAGAACCTGGAGAACGAGTGGGACCACCCCGAGGCGCACCGGGCGCCGCTGGTGCGGTTCTTCGCCGGGCAGCTCGGCCGCCGGACCGCCGACGCCGGACGGTGACGCCGTGCACGACGACACCGCGAGCGACATAGCGGGCGATACCTCGGGCGACACGGCGGGCGACACCGCGGACCGTTCCGCGAGCGGCGTTCCGGGCGCGCGGCGGGTGGCCGTCCGGGACTTCGAGGCCGCGGCCCGCGCCACCCTCGACCCGGTGCACGCCGACTTCATCGCGGGCGGGGCGCACGACGAGATCACCGTACGGGCCAACGAGGCGGCGTTCCGGCGGCTGCGGCTGCTGCCCCGGGTGCTGCGCGGCAGCGCCGAGCGGGAGCTCGGCGTCGAACTGCCCGGCGCCAGGGCCCGGATGCCGGTGCTGCTCTCGCCCACCGCGTTCCACCGGCTTCTCGTCCCGGAGGGCGAGGTGGCCGCCGCGCGGGCCGCCGCGTCCGCCGGAGCCCTCATGATCGCGAGCATGGCCTCCACGGTCGCCATCGGCGAGGTCGCCGAGGCGGCCCGCAAGGCGGCGCCGGACGGCGAGCAGCCGGCGCTGTGGTTCCAGCTCTACATCCAGCCCGATCTGGAGATCACCGAGGCCCTGGTGCGGCGGGCCGCCGACGCCGGGTGCCAGGCGCTCGTGGTCACCGTGGACTCGCCGGTGCACGGCACCCACGAGCGGAACCGGCGCAACGGCTTCCACGACCTGCCGCCCGGACTGCGCTGCGAGAACCTGGTGGATCTGCGGGACGGCGAGAGCGGGCACGTGCGGCAGATCGTGATGTCCCCGGAGATCTCCTGGACGCAGGTGGACTGGCTGCGCCGGATCACCGACCTGCCGGTCCTGCTGAAGGGCGTGCTGCACCCCGAGGACGCCCGGCTGGCGGTACGGCACGGCGTGGACGGGCTGCTGCTGTCCAACCACGGCGGCCGGCAACTGGACACGGTCCCGGCGACCCTGGAGCTGCTGCCGGAGATCGCAGCCGCCGTCGGGGGCCGGATCCCGGTGATCCTGGACGGCGGGGTGCGGCGGGGCACCGATGTCGTCAAGGCGCTGGCGCTCGGCGCCTCCGCCGTGGGCATCGGCCGCCCGGTCATGTGGGCGCTGGCCGACGGCGGCGAGGCGGGCGTAGGCCGGCTGCTGGAGCTGCTGCGCGACGAGGTGGACGACGCGCTCGCGCTGTGCGGCGCCACCGGGGTGCGGGACGTGGGCCCCGAGCTGGTCCGCCCTCCGGCACCGCCGGGCCGGGTCCCCGGGAGCTGGGACGGGGGCCCGGTATGAGGGGCGCCCGGTGGATGGCCGCCGCCGGGGCCGCGGCGGGGGTGGCCAGCCTGCCGCGCTGGCTGCCGCGCGGGGTGATCGCGCTGCGCGAGGGCATCTTCGAGCGGGTCAACGGCGAGGAAGCGCTCTCCGCGCCAGGACCCGAGGTGCCCCCGGCTCAGTTCCGGGAGGTCTACGGACACCCGGCGGCGAACGGCCGCAGCCGGGGCGCCGCGCTGTCCGACCTGTTCTGGTACTGGCTCTCGCCCGGCCCCGAGGTGCACCAGGAGCACCTGGAGCCGGGGCCCCGCTACGACGACGTGGCCCGCGCCACCCGGCGGATCCTGGCCGGGCCTTCCCGCGCCGAGTGGGCGGAGCTGGTGGGCCGCGCCACCCGCAACGTGCTGGACGAGCTGGAAGCGGGCAGCGCCGGGCGCACCCACCGGGTGCGGCTGCGCGACCTGATGATGCCGGTGTGGGCGGAGGCGTACTACGAGGTCGTCTTCCGCGAGCCGTGCCCCCGGCCGGTGCGGGACCTGATCGTCGGCAACGCGGACGACGTGGTCAGCGCTCTGAAGTGCACCAGTCTGCGGCATATGGACCGGCGCCACCGGCTCACCCGGTATCTGCGCGAGCGGCTCGCCGCAGCGCCGCCGCCCGTCCCGCTGCCCGCCGCGCTCACCCCCCACGAGCAGGCGTACTACCTCCAGGGCACGTTCTTCAACACCGCCGTGGTCCAGATGTCCGAGGCGATGGCCCATCTGCTGCTCGCTCTCGCCACCCACCAGCCCGTACAGCGGCGGCTGCGCGCCGGCCGGCAGCCCGCCGACTACCTGGACCGGGTGATCGACGAAACCCTCCAGCACTTCCCGCTGTTCGGGGTGGCCCACCGGATCACCACCGGCGCGGTGCCGCGCAGGGGCGGGCCGCCCATCCCGGCCGGCTCGGTCCTCCTGTTCCACTACCCCGAGTACCAGCGCTCGGGGACGGTCGCGCCCGAGCGGTTCGACCCGGACCGCTGGCTGCGCCCCGACACCCGGCCCGGCACCGCCATTCCGTTCGGGGTCCCCGCCAACCGCCCCTGCCCGGCCCGGGGGTTCGCGGTGCTCACCATGCGGGTCGCCGCCGAGGAGGTGCTGCGGCGCTACCGGCTGGACTCCACCGTCGACCACACCCGTTCCCTGCCCAGCAGGGGCCCCTGCCTCCTCACCCCGCACGGCAGTCCGGCGCCCCGCCCCCGCGTCCGGCTCGCCGCCATGCGCACCCGCGACCGCTGGGCCGCCATCCCGCGCAGCCTCACCCAGCTGGTGCTCGGCAGCTATATGGTCTGGGACGCCAAGCGGCAGGGCCTGTGCCGCAACCACTTCGCCGGTGAGGGGACGTGCGCCGGTGAGGGGAAGGGGGAGTGACCCCGGCCGAGCTCGCGCCCGTCTTCTTCGCCGCGGCCGCCGTGATCCTGCTGACGTGCCGCCTGGTCTCCCTGGCCGCGGCCCGGATCGGCCAGCCCGCCGTCGTCGGGGAGATGCTGGCCGGAGTGCTGCTCGGGCCCTCGCTGTTCGGACTGCTCGCGCCCGGACTCTCCGACGCCCTCTTCCCGTCCGAGCTGCGGCCCGTGCTGTACGTCGTCGGCCAGATCGGCCTGGTGGCGCTGATGTTCGCCGCGGGGTACGAGTTCCGGGCGCACGCCGGGCGCGGGCTCGCCGGTACCGCCGCGACGGTCTCCGCGGCCGGGATCGTGCTGCCGCTGCTGCTGGGCGCGGGGCTGACCCTCGCCGTCCACGGCCATGTCGGCGTCTTCGTCGACGGGGTCTCGCCCGGGGTGACGGCGGCCTTCGTCGGCGTCACCCTGACGGTCACGGCGTTCCCGATGCTCGCCCGGCTGATCACCGAACGGGGCCTGGCCGGCTCCCGGTTCGGCACGCTGGCGCTGGCCTCGGGAGCCGTCGACGACGTGACCGCCTGGCTGCTGCTGGCCGGGGTCCTCAGCGTGGCCGCGGGCGAGGCGGAGCTGATCGTGAAGGCGGCGGGCGGGCTGCTGCTGTTCACCGCCGTGATGCTGCTGCTGGGCCGGCGGCTGCTCGGCGCGCTGATGACCCGGCCGGGGCTGCGGGAGGACACCCGGCTGCTGGGCGCCTTCGTGGTGCTGCTGGGCGCCGCCTGGTTCACCGACGAGGTCGGGCTGTACGCGGTCTTCGGCGCGTTCGCCGTCGGGCTGGCCATGCCGGCGTGCGACGCGTCCGAGCGGGTGGTGCGCAGCACCGTGCCCGTCACCCAGGTGCTCCTCGTACCGATGTTCTTCACCTACTCCGGCCTCAACACCCGGTTCGGCGTCTTCGGCGACCCCGCCGTGCTCGCGTTCGGCGCGGGCGCCGTGGTGCTGGCCGTCGCGGGGAAGTTCGGCGGCTGCTGGCTGGCGGCGCGCTGGCGCGGCGAGCCCGGCGGCGTCGCGGCGCGGGTGGGCGCGCTGATGAACGCGCGCGGACTGATGCAGCTCATCGCGCTCAACGTCGGCCTGGAGGCCGGGATCGTCAGCGAGGCGCTGTTCACCGTGCTGGTCCTCGTCGCCCTGGTGACGACGGTCATGACCGTGCCGGTTCTGAGCTGGCTGGACCGCAGGGAGAGAGCGGCGGCCGGCGGGAGCGGGCCCCACCAGCACGCCCGCACCCGGCAGCGCACCCCCCGCCGCACGCCCAGGCGCACGCCCCCGGCGTCCGCAAGCGGCGCCGACGACACGACCGCGGAGGTCCCGCAATGACCCAGACCGGCGCGGAAGCCCTGGTCCAGCAGCTGGAACGGGAGGGCGTACGCCATGTCTTCGGCGTGCCGGGCGTCCAGCTCGACCACGTACTCGACGCGCTGGCCCGCTCCCGGGCCGCCGGGGGCCCGATCGAGTACATCGTGGCCCGCCACGAGCAGGGCGCCGCGCATATGGCGGAGGGCTACACCCGGACCACCGGGCGGCCCGGCGTCTGCCTGGTGGTCCCCGGGCCCGGCGTCCTCAACGCGCTGCCCGCGGTGGCCACCGGCTACGCCTGCTCGACGCCGATGCTGTGCGTCGCGGCCGACATCCCCGCACCGCTGTCCGGGCGCGGTCTGGGCATGCTGCACGAACTGCCGGACCAGGACGCGGCGCTCGGCTCGGTCACCGGCTGGTCGGCGCGGGCCGAGCGCCCGGAGCGGATCCCCGGGCTCGTACGGGAGGCGCTTACCCGCGCCCGCTCCGGGCGGCCGCGCCCGGCGGCCCTGACGATCCCGGCGGACGTGCTGACCGCGCGGCTGGAGGGCCCGCCTCCCGAGGCCGCGCCGGACCCGTGGACGGAAGCGGAGGCGGCGGACCCGGCGGATCCCCGCACCCTGGCGGAGATCGCCGAGGTGCTGCGTACGGCCCGCCGTCCGCTGCTGTACGCGGGAGGCGGCGTGCTGGCCGCGCGAGCCGCCGCCGAACTGACGGCCCTCGCCGAGGAGCTGTCCGCTCCGGTGGTGGTGAGCCGGAACGCGGGCGGCGCTGTCCCGGCCCGCCATCCGCTCGCCTTCACCACCCTGGCCGCGCCGCGGCTGCTGCCCGCGGCGGACGCGGTGCTGGCGGTGGGCAGCCGCTTCGTGTCGCCGCGCGGCACGGCCCTGCCCACCGCGCCGGGCGCGACCGTCGCGCTGGTCAACGCGGACCCCTCGGACCTGGGGCCGCCCCGCCGGGCCGACCTCGCGCTGTGCGCCGACGCGCGCACCGCGCTGGCGGGACTGCGCGGCGCGCTGTCCGGGGCGCCGCCGCCGCAGCGGGGGGACCCCCTGCTTGAGCGAAGCCGAGAGCTCGGGGGCTGGCCGCCCGGGGAGCTGTCCGAGGTGCGCGCGGAGTGCGCGGGGCTGCTGCGCGGCGTCGAGCCGCAGTGGTCGTACGTACAGGCGCTGCGCGCGGCGGTCCCCGACGACGGGTACCTGGTGAACGAGCTGACCCAGGTCGGCTACCTCGCGGGGGTCGGCTACCCCGTGCACACCCCCGGCACCTTCCTCACGCCCGGCTACCAGGGCACCCTCGGCTACGGCTATCCCACGGCGCTGGGCGTGAAGGCCGGCCACCCGGACCGCGCCGTCGTCTCCCTCAACGGGGACGGCGGCTTCTGCTGGAATCTGCAGGAGCTGGCCACCGCGCGCAAGTACGGGCTCGGGGTGGCCGCGGTCGTCTTCAACGACAGCGCCTACGGGAACGTGCGGCAGATCCAGGCCGACGAGTTCGGCGGGCGCTTCCTCGGCAGCGAGCTGGCCAGCCCGGACTTCGTCCGCCTCGCGGAGTCGTTCGGGGTGCCCGGGGTGCGCGCCCGGACGCCGGACGAGCTGACCGGCGCGCTCAAGGAGGCGCTCACGGAGCAGGGCCCTTCGCTGGTGGAGGTGCCGGTCGGGGAGATGCCGAGCGTATGGCCCCTGCTGCTGGGCGGCGCCCCCGGCTCGGTCCGCGACTGAGCCGGGGGTGCCCCGCAAGGGCCCCGGGCTACTTCACGGAGCCCGCGGTCAGCCCGGAGACCACATGCCGCTCGATGAACGCGAAGAGCACGATCACCGGCAGGATCGCGACCACCGAGGCCGCGAACAGGTAGTTCCACTGCACCGTGTAGTTGCCGATGAAGTTGTTGATCCCCACCGTCAGCGGCTGCTTGTCCGGCTCGGTGGACAGCGTCAGCCCCATGATGAACTCGTTCCAGGAGGTGATGAACGTGAAGATCACGGCCGTCACCACCCCCGGCAGCGCCAGCGGCAGCGTCACCCGGATCATCGCCCCGAACCGGCTGGTGCCGTCGACCATGGCGGCCTCCTCCAGCTCCACCGGGATCGAGCTGATGTAGGCCGAGAGGATCCACACCGCGAACGCGAGGTTGAACGCCGCGTTGCACAGGATCAGCGTCCACACCGAGTTCAACATGTCCAGCTGGTAGAACTGCCGGTAGAGGCCGACCACCAGGGCCGTCGGCTGGAACATCTGGGTGACCAGCACCAGCAGCAGGAACCACTTGCGTCCCCGGTAGCGCACCCGCGCCGTGTAGTACGCGGCGGGCAGCGAGACGAG
The DNA here is from genome assembly GCF_011045075.1 of Streptomyces boncukensis. GTDB lineage: Bacteria > Actinomycetota > Actinomycetes > Streptomycetales > Streptomycetaceae > Streptomyces > Streptomyces boncukensis. The sequence goes on along the minus strand of NZ_JAAKZZ010000006.1, from coordinate 18,917 downwards.
CAGCACCAGCACCGTGGCGCCGCCCGCGACCAGCAGCGTCACCTGGAGGTTGTCCCCGAGCGAGGACTCCTTCCACACGTCGACGAGGTTGGACCACTCCAGCTTGTCCGGGAAGTAGGAGCGGTCGCGCAGCTCGTCGGCCGGGCGCAGCGCGGTGAGCACCATCTCCAGGTACGGCGCGAGGAAGAGCGCGGCCAGCAGCCAGGCGACCGCCGTGATCACGAGCGTCCGCGGGCGGAAGCTCCGCTTCCTGGCCGCGGGTGCGGTGGCCGTCATGCGTCCTCCTCGTTCCACCGGCTGACCTTGAGGAAGATCAGCACCAGCACCACGACCATCGCGAAGTTCACCACCGACATCGCCGCGGACTCGGCGATGTCCGTCTCCTTGAGCTTGTACATGAACACCGTGCTGGTGGCGGTGTCGCTGCCCGGTCCGCCCTGCGTCATCGCCCAGATGATCGGGAACGAGTTGAAGACGTTGATCAGGTTGATCACCACGCCGACGAGGAAGGCGGGGCGCAGCAGCGGCAGGGTGATGCCCCAGTACGTCTGCCAGGGGCCGGCGCCGTCGATCCGGGCGGCCTCGTACACGTCCTGCGAAATGGTCTGCAACCCGGCGAGCAGGGTGTACGTGGTGAACGGCAGCGAGACGAAGACCGCGACGAACATCATCCAGGGCCAGGCGGTGCCCGGCTCGCCCAGCCAGTCCTTGGACTTGTCGATGAGGCCGAGGTCGATCAGCAGGGTGTTGAGCACCCCGGCGGTCTGGTTGAGCATCCACTTGAAGCCGATGGCGGTCATCAGCACGGATGCCGCCCAGGGCGCGATCAGCGCCCAGCGGGCCACCCGGCGGCCGGGAAACCGCTGGTTGAACAGCTGGGCGAGGCCCAGCGAGAGCACCATGGTGACGCACACGACCACCACGGTCCACAGCACGGTCCACAGCAGGACGTGCCCGAAGTCGGTCTCCTCGAAGAGCTTCTTGAACTTGTCGGTGCCCGCCGAGCCGCGGACCTTGCCCGCGATGCTGATGTTCAGGAACGAGGTGCGGACCAGTTCGACGATCGGGTAGACGACGACGGCGAGGATCAGCAGGATCACCGGGGCGATCCAGGGAAGCGGGCCCAGCCGGGCGAGGCCGCCGCGCGGACGGTGCCGCACTCGCCTGCCGCCGGACCCACCCCGCCCCCGGCTCTCGGCCGGGGACGACGGGGCCTTTACGGACACGGGGTCTCCTTGCGGTTCAGCGGGAACGAACAGCGGTCACTTGTTCGCCACCGCGTCCTCCGCCTTCTTCTGCAGGTCGCCGAGCACCTTCTTCGGGTCCTCCTGCGCCGCCTTGCCGCCGGACTTCTTCATCTCGGCCGAGATCACGTCCCAGGCCGGGTCGCCCAGCGGGTAGAACTTCGCGTTGTCCAGCTCGGCGAAGAAGGGCTCCAGGTCCTTGTGCTCACCGCTGGACTCCATCTCCTTGCGGACGTCCTGGGTGACCGGCATGAAGTTGTACATCTCGTCGAACTTCAGCATCTTGTTGGCGTAGGTGAAGTCGAGGAACTTCTTCACCTCCGCCTGGTGGCCGGGGTCCTTGAAGGCCATCATCCAGTCGGCCACGCCCAGCGTGGACTTCAGCGGCCCGTCCTTGCCGGGGATGGTGGTGACGCCGTAGTCGACCTTGCCGCTCTTGGCCATCTGGATGAGGCTCGGATGGCCGTTGAGCATGCCGGCCTTGCCCGCGGCGAAGTCGGCGAACGCCGTCTTCCGGTCGGTGGTGGCCGGGTTGCTGTAGGTGAGGCCGGGCTTGACCAGGTTGTCCTGGAGCCACTTGAAGGTCTCGACGTTCTTGGCGCTGTCCAGCTGGTACGTACCGCCGCTGTCGGTGTAGCCGCCGCCGTTGCCCAGTTCCCAGATCATCGACTCGCCCTGGGTCTCCTCGGGGCCGAGGGGCAGCGCGTAGGGGGTGTCGGCGGCCTTCTTGTCCTTGATCTTCTTCGCCGCGGCGGCGAGTTCGTCCCAGGTCTTCGGGGGCGCCTTGACGCCCGCCTCCTTGAGGATCTTCTTGTTGTAGAAGAGCACGCGGGTGGAGGAGACCCAGGGGATGCCGTACTGCGTGCCGTCGACCTCGCCCGCCTTCGCGAAGGACGGGATGAGGTTGGCGCGGGTCTTGTCCGAGGTGACCTCGTCGGCCTTGTAGAGGAGGTCGTCGGCGACCTTGTCGGCGTAGCCCCCGGTCTGCAGCAGGTCCGGAACGTTGCCGCTCTGGATCATCGTCTTGACCTGCTTGTCGATCTCGTTCCAGTTGATGACCTGGACATCGACCTTGATGTCCGGGTTCTTCTTCTGGAAGTCCTTGACGACGTCCCGCCAGTAGATCTTGGAGGCGTTGGACGCCTTGTCCCCGTAGTCGGCGGCCACCAGCTTGAGGGTGGTCTTGCCGTCGGAGCCCTCGTCGTCACTGCTGCCGCACCCGGTGAGCCCGGTCAGCCCCAGGGCCATGGCGAGCGCGGCCGCACCGGTCACAACTGCTCTTCTGTTCATCTTGCTCAACCCTTCGACATCGGTGTCGACTTGCCCGCGGGGGGAAGATCTGTGAGTTGCGCTGTGGCGCCGACCCTACTCACAGCCGTTTCCGGCACAACAGGTCTAGTCCACGTTCGTGGCCAACCCGAAATCTTTACGAAGGAGCCCTGCGTAACCGCTACTTCAGGGCGCCCGCGGTCAGTCCGGCCTGCACCTGGCGCTGGAAGACGGCGTACACCACCAGCACCGGCAGCATGGCGATCGTCAGTCCCGCGAACAGCGCGCCCCAGTCGCCGCGGTAGCCCTGCGAGACGGCCAGCGAGGCGAGCCCCTGCGGGAGGACGTAGTTGTCCTCGCTCTCGTTGTTCAGCAGCAGCGGCAGCAGATACTGGTTCCACTGGCCCAGGAAGTTGAAGATCCCGATGCTCACCAGGCCGGGCTTGGCCATCGGCAGCATGATCTGGAAGAAGGTGCGGGTGTGCGAGGCCCCGTCGACCATGGCCGCCTCCTGCACCCCGGTGGGCAGCGTGCGGAAGAACGAGGTCAGGAAGAACGTGGTGAAGGGCAGCGAGTACGCGATATACGCGATCATCAGCCCGTGCCGGGTGTCCAGCAGGCTGAGGTTGTCCATGATGGTGAACAGCGGCACCAGCGCCAGGATCACCGGGAACATCATCCCCCCGGCGAACAGCAGGAAGATGAAGCGGTTGCCGGGGAAGGTGAAGCGGGCGATCACATACGCGGCCATGGAGCCCAGCAGCATGGTGCCGGTGAGCGAACCCGCGAGGATGACCAGCGAGTTGAGTGCGTAGCGGCCGATCTTCGCCTCGGTCCAGGCGTTGCTGAAGTTCTCCCAGTGCAGGGTGGAGGGCAGGCCCAGCGGGTCGCTGAGAATGTCCCCCGAGGACCGGAACGCGGTGACGGCCACCCACACCAGCGGCCCGGCCGCCAGCACCACCCACACCACGAGGAAGGCGTGGGAGAAGACGTTGAGGGCGGCCCCCTCCGTCTCCCGGGCCCGCCGGCCCCGCCCGGTCCGCTCGCTCCGCTCGGTCCGCTCAGTCGGCGCTGTCGTCATGAAGCTGTGCTCCCCCGTCGTCAGTATTCGATCCGGTCGCGGTTCCCGACCCGCATGATGATCAGGGAGAACACCACGCTGAAGACGAGGAGGACGACGCCGATGGCGGTGGCGTAGCCGAACTGCCCCTCGCGGAACCGCTGGTAGAGGAAGACCGGGGTGACCTTCAGGGCGTGGTCCGGCACCATCACCAGGACGATGGCGAAGGCGTCCAGCGCCTGGATGCCCATATAGATCCAGCCGGTGCGGACGGTGTCCCAGATCAGCGGCAGGGTGACCTTGAAGAAGGTCGTGGCCCGCCCGGCGCCGTCCAGCAGCGCCGCCTCGTACAGGTCCCGGGGGATGGCCCCCATCGCCGCCGAGAACAGCACCACGTAGAAGCCGACGAACGACCAGCACAGCACGGTCAGCGTGGCGAACAGCGCGAGGTTGTAGTCCCCGCCCAGCCACGGCTTCTCCAGGCCGTCGAGCCCCACGGCGCCGAGTGACCCGTTCAGCAGTCCGCTGCGGGTGGAGAACACCCGCATCCAGACCACCGCGACGATCGCGATGGAGAGCACCTGCGGGAAGAAGTAGACGACCTTGTAGAAGGAGGAGCCGACGACGCCCGCGACGGCCTGCCCCCTGCGGTGCCGCCCGCCCGCGGTGATCATGTAGGCGAAGAAGATGCCCAGCGACAGGGTGATCACCGGTGCGGCGACCAGCAGGGACACGCTGGTCTTGGCGGAGTCCCAGAACCGGTCGTCGTTCCACAGCTTCCGGTAGTTGTCGAGGCCGACGAAATCGGCGGTGGCGCCGCCGTCCCAGTCGGTGAACGAGTAGTAGATCGCCTGGAGGAACGGGGAGATGACGAACACCGCGTAGAACGCGAGCGGCAGCGCCAGAAAGCCGGCGATGAAGCGGTACTTGTCGAGCGTGCGGTAGCGGCGGTCCCGCTTGACCCGCTCCGGAGTGAACCGGGGCGGCAGCAGTACGGAAAGGAGGAGCAGACCGCTGGGTGCCCGCGTGCCCCCCGCTGCCGCCCGCGCTGTCGTCGACGGCGGTGACTCCGCCGGTTTCGCTGTCTTCACACTGCTCCGATTCCCTGGTCGACCCACCCGACTTGTCCACCCCGCTCCGCGCCCCGGAGGGGCACGGGCACTCCGCGACGCGGGGCGCCCTCACTCGGCGGAGGCTAAGACCGCTTCACCTTCTCCACGTCGGGGTCCTTCGCCACGCGCGCCGTGGCCTTCTCCATCGTGTCCATGGCCTCCTTGACGGACATGTCCCCGAGCATGAACTTGCCCATGACGTTGTTGAAGTCCTCGTCGAACATCTCCCGGTACCACTCCTTCCAGAAGGCGATGACGATGTTCTTGCCCGCCGCCTTGACCGCCTTCTGGGACGAGGCCACGCCCGGCGGAAGGCTCATACCGTCGATGGCGCCCTTGACCACGGGCATGACGGAGACCTGTTTGAAGAGGTTGCGGGCGGCCTTGCGGCTGTACATCATCCGCAGCCACTCCATGCCGCCGCGCACGTTGTCCGCCTTGGCCGGAACCAGGAAGGGCTCCCCGGGCGGGGAGTAGAGGGTGCCGAACGGCAGCTTGTCGCCCTTGTCGAGGGAGGGGGTGGCGCCCACCGCCATGCGGAAGTCCTTCGGGGTGGTGTCCTTCGCCTCGTTCTCCACCCAGGAGCCGTCCGGAACGAAGAGCGCCTTGCCCTTCGTCCACGCGGTCTGCATCTCGATATGGGCCTCTTTGCCGTCGAAGCCGGTGAGCACGTACTTCTTCGCGACGAGTTCCTCGAACGCCTCGAAGACGGACTTGACCGCGTCGTGCTTCCAGGCGCCCGGCTCCAGATAGTCCATGGCCTCGATGACCTCGCGCCCGCCCGCCTGCGCGAACATCGCGAACATGCTGAAGAGCATGTAGCGCGGATGGCCGCCGGGGTAGGTCCAGCCGTGAATGCCCTTCGCCTTCGCCTTCTTGCAGACGGCGAGCATCTCGTCCCAGGTCTTGGGATAGTCGGACTCCAGGGTCTCGGTGAGCATCTTGTCCGAGTACCAGTTGCCGTAGATGGTGGAGGCGATGTTGAGCTGGTAGCAGCCGTCGGCACCGAAGGCGCCCATTTCCTCCACGCCGGGGATCAGCGTGTCGCGCACCTTGACGTTCGGATCGTCCCAGGAGGGGGCGTCCAGCAGCTCGGTGAGGTCGGCCGCCTGCTTGTTCTTGATGACCTTTCCGGCGTTCATGTTGTCCGCGCCGGAATTGTTGACGACGTCCGGCGGATCGCCCTTGACGAGCCGCGGCTGCACCTGGGTGGCAATCTTCTCGGTCGCCTTCTGGTCCGTCGTGGCGTCGCCGAACCGGTCCCCGTACATGTCGGTGACGAACTGCGCGTACTTGTCGTCGTACCCGCCGTTGAAGATATAGACCTGCAGGTCGGCGTCCTCCTTGACGCCGAGCGGATTCTTCTTGGTCTTGTCGCCCTTTTCGGCCTTGTCCCCGTCGTCGTCTCCGCCCGTCGCGCAGGAGGAGAGCGCCGCGGCGCCGGGCACGGCGAGAAGTCCGACCGCCGCGGACCGCTTCATCACATCGCGACGGTTGACACTGGTGAATCCCATGCGGGGGTCCTCGCCTTCTCCAGGTACTCCAGGACTCAGGCGGTGTACCGGTCACCCGTTCAAACTCGCCACAGACGAAGGGCCGTTCACCGCGGTCATTGGCAATCTGAGGTCGTGCGGGCCGTGCAGAGGGTGCGGGTCGCGCGGGTCGCGCGGGGTGGGACAGGTATAGTCCACTCTTCGGCGGCGGTGCAAGATCGAGTACAATCCGCTTCCCCATCTTTCCCGAGTTGAGACCTCACGGCACGCGCCGGGAATACACTCCGGAGCGCCCCCCTCTGTCATCGCCTTCAACACCCTTGACACCAAAGGGCCCAGGTACGTTACTGGGCTCTGAAGTCGTGGATTGACAACGTTGTCGGTCATCGAGAGAGGTCCGCGTGCGACACCCACAGCGACGCCCACACCGGTCCAGCAACCGCCACAGACGACTCCCCCGGCTCGCCCGACTCCCCCGGCTCGCCGCGCTGTCCGGCGCCCCCGCGCTGCTCGCGGGGGCGCTGCTCGCCGGGGTGCTGCCCACCGCCGCCGTCGCGGCGCCCGACCCCGGCGCCGCGTCCCACAGCACCCGGTTCGCCACCTCCTTCGAGGACGACGACCCGCCGCCGGACTGGCGCGACACCGTCGAGACGGGCCCCGACGGCAGGCCCCGCGCCGGCGGGGTCTCCCCCGAGTCCGGGGACGGTCCGGGCATGACCACCCGCGTCGGCTCCGGCCCGGCCGACTCCCCCACCGCCAAGGAGGGCGCCGGATTCACCGGCACCCACGCGCTCCGCTACGCCGGCACCCACCGCGCCGCCGGGCGCGGCTACGCGTACAACAAGGTCTTCGACACCGATGTCACCGTCACCCGCGACACCGTGCTGTCCTACCGGCTGTTCCCCGAGATGCCGGACGGCGACCGCTCGTACCGCGCCACCGGCGCCGCCGTCGACCTCGCGTTCACCGACGGCACGTATCTGAGCGACCTGCGCGCGCAGGACCAGCACGGCGTGCGCCTCAGCCCGCGCGCCCAGTCGGCCTCCAAGACGCTGTCCGTCAATCAGTGGAACCACAAGGAGGCGCGGATCGGCGCGGTCGCGGCGGGCAAGACCGTCGACAGGGTGCTCGTCGCATACGACGCGGCGCGGGGCAGCGGACCGTTCCGCGGCTGGGTGGACGACATCGCGCTGCGCCCCGAGAAGCCCGCGAAGCCCAAGGCCCAGCTGTCCGACTATGTGAACACCACCCGCGGCACCCACTCCAGCGGCTCCTTCTCCCGGGGCAACAACTTCCCCGCCACCGCCGTGCCGAACGGCTTCAACTTCTGGACGCCCGTCACCAACGCGGGCTCCACCTCCTGGCTCTACGAGTACGCACGGCGGAACAACTCCGAGAACCTGCCCACCCTCCAGGCGTTCAGCGCCAGCCACGAGCCCAGCCCCTGGATGGGCGACCGGCAGACGTTCCAGGTGATGCCCTCCGCGGCGAAGGGCACCCCCGACGCGTCCCGTACGGCCCGCGCGCTGCCCTTCCGGCACGCGCGGGAGACGGCGAAGCCGCACTACTACGGGGTGACCTTCACCAACGGGCTGCGTACCGAGATCGCCCCGTCCGACCACGCGGCGATGATGCGCTTCACGTACCCGGACGACGACGCGAGCCTGATCTTCGACAACGTCGACAACCGGGGCGGTCTCACGCTGGACCGCGAACGCGGCGTCGTCAGCGGCTTCTCCGACGTCAAGTCCGGGCTGTCCACGGGCGCCACCCGGATGTTCGTCTACGCCGAGTTCGACGCGCCCGCGACAGCCGGCGGCCGGCTGAAGGGCGGCGGCGGGGACGACGTCACCGGCTATCTGCGGTTCCGGCCCGGCGAGGACCGCACGGTCACGATGCGCATCGCCACCTCGCTGATCAGCGTGGACCAGGCGAAGGCGAACCTGACCCGGGAGATCCCCGAGTCGGCCTCCTTCGGCGACATCCGGAAGAAGGCCCAGCGCCAGTGGGACGACATCCTCAAGGTGGTCGAGGTCGAGGGCGCGAGTGAGGACCAGCTCACCACCCTCTACTCCAACCTCTACCGGCTCTACCTCTACCCCAACTCCGGTTCCGAGAAGGTCGGTTCCCGCACCCGGTACGCCTCGCCCTTCTCACCCGCCGAGAAGCCGGACACCCCGACGGAGACCGGCTCGAAGATCGTGGACGGCGAGGTCTACGTCAACAACGGCTTCTGGGACACCTACCGCACCACCTGGCCCGCCTACTCCTTCCTCACCCCGAAGCGCGCCGCACGCATGGCGGACGGCTTCATCCAGCACTACAAGGACGGCGGCTGGACCTCCCGCTGGTCCTCGCCCGGCTACGCGGACCTGATGACCGGCACCTCCTCGGACGTGGCGTTCGCCGACGCGTACGCCAAGGGCGTCGGCCTCGACGCGAAGGCCGCGTACGAGGCGGCGCTGAAGAACGCCACCGTCGCGCCCCCGTCCTCGGGCGTCGGCCGCAAGGGGATGAACACCTCCCCCTTCCTCGGCTACACCAGCACGAAGACGGGCGAGGGCCTGTCCTGGGCGCTGGAGGGCTACATCAACGACTTCGGCATCGCGAACATGGGCAAGGCGCTCTACGAGAAAACGGGTGAACGCCGCTACAAAGAGGAGTCCGACTACTTCCGCAACCGCGCGCAGAATTACGTCCACCTCTTCGACGAGAAGGTCGGCTTCTTCCAGGGCCGCAACGAGAACGGCTCCTGGCGGCTGAGCCCCGGCGCGTACGACCCCCGGGTCTGGGGCCATGACTACACGGAGACAAACGGCTGGAACTTCGCCTTCACCGCGCCCCAGGACTCCCGGGGCCTGGCGAATCTCTACGGCGGCCGGAAGGGCCTGGCGAAGAAGCTGGACACATTCTTCTCCACCCCGGAGACGGCCGAGGAGAAGTACAAAGGCAGCTATTCCAGCGTCATCCACGAGATGCTCGAAGCACGCGACGTCCGCATGGGCATGTACGGACACAGCAATCAGCCCTCGCACCACATCGCGTATATGTACGACGCGGCGGGCCAGCCCTGGAAGACGCAGCAGAAGGTCCGCGAGGTGCTGTCCCGGCTCTATCTGGGCAGCGAGATCGGCCAGGGCTACCCGGGCGACGAGGACAACGGCGAGATGTCCGCCTGGTACGTCTTCAGCGCGCTGGGCTTCTACCCGCTGGTGATGGGCCAGCCGGAGTACGCGGTGGGCTCCCCGCTGTTCACCAAGGCCACGGTCCATCTGGAGAACGGCCGCGACCTGGTGGTCAAGGCCCCGAAGAACAGCGCGAAGAACGTCTACGTCCAGGGCCTGAAGCTGAACGGCAAGCGCTGGAAGTCCACCGCCCTCCCGCACAAGCTCCTCGCGAAGGGCGGCACCCTGGAGTTCGACATGGGCCCGCGCCCCTCGAAGTGGGGCACGGGGAAGAAGAGCGGTCCGACGTCGCTCACCCGGGGCAAGCGGGCCCCGTCCCCGGCGCGGGACGTCACAGAACCCGCCGGCTCCCCGCTGCTGGACAACACCTCCGACACCGCGGCGGAGGTCACGGGCACACCGCTGAAGGTGCAGAAGGGCGCGAAGGTCACCTCGTACACCCTCACGTCGTCGGACGGGAAGAAGGCCCCGAAGGGCTGGACCCTGGAGGGCTCACGGGATGGCAAACGGTGGCGCGAGGTCGACCACCGGGCGTCCGAGTCCTTCCGCTGGGACAAGCAGACCCGGGTCTTCGAGCTGCGGAAGGCGTCCCGCTACCGGCAGTACCGGCTGGTCCCCGACACGAAGGGGGCCCGGCTGTCCCAGGTGGAGCTCCTCGGCTAGACCGTGTCCGGCGGATCGTGCCGGGCCGGGCCGGGCCGCACCCTCGTGCGAGGGTGCGGCCCGTCGCCGTGTGCAGGCGCTGCCGGCCGTCAGTCGCGGATCAGGGACCGCAGCACGTACTGGAGGATGCCGCCGTTGCGGTAGTAGTCGGCCTCGCCGGGGGTGTCGATGCGGACGACCGCGTCGAACGCGACGCCCGTGTCCGTCGTGACCTTGACCGTCGAGGGCGTGGTGCCGTCGTTCAGCGCCGTGACGCCCGTGACGGAGAAGGTCTCCTCGCCGGTCAGGCCGAGGGACTGGGCGCTGGCCCCCTCCGGGAACTGGAGCGGGAGGACGCCCATGCCGATGAGGTTGGAGCGGTGGATGCGCTCGTAGGACTCCGCGATGACCGCGCGGACACCCAGCAGCCGGGTGCCCTTGGCGGCCCAGTCGCGGGACGAGCCGGAGCCGTACTCCTTGCCGGCCAGGATGACCAGCGGGATGCCCTGCGCCTGGTAGTTCTGCGCGGCGTCGTAGATGAAGGAGACGGGGGCCCCTCCCTCACCTTCGGCGGCCCGGGTGAAGTCCCGGGTGTAGCCGCCCTCCGTACCGGGCGCGATCTGGTTGCGCAGCCGGATGTTGGCGAAGGTGCCGCGGATCATGACCTCGTGGTTGCCGCGGCGGGAGCCGTAGGAGTTGAAGTCGCGGCGGGCGACCCCGTGGTCCGTCAGATACTTCCCGGCCGGGGTGTCGGCCTTGATCGCGCCGGCCGGGGAGATGTGGTCCGTGGTCACCGAGTCGCCCAGCTTGGCCAGGACGCGGGCGCCCGCGATGTCCGTCACCGGCGCGGGCTCCATGCCCATGCCCTCGAAGTACGGGGGCTTGCGGACGTAGGTGGACGCGCCGTCCCACTCGAAGGTGTTGCCGGTGGGGACCGGGAGGGCCTGCCACTGGGCGTCGCCGGCGAAGACGTCGGCGTAGTCCTTGGTGAACATCTCCTGGCTGATGGCGGAGGCGACGACCTCCTCGATCTCCTGCTCGCTCGGCCACAGGTCCTTCAGGTAGACCGGGTTGCCCTGCTGGTCGGTGCCCAGGGCCTCGCGGGTGATGTCGACCTTCATGGAGCCCGCGATGGCGTAGGCGACGACCAGCGGCGGGGACGCCAGGTAGTTCATCTTGACGTCGGGGTTGATCCGGCCCTCGAAGTTGCGGTTGCCGGAGAGGACCGCGGTGACGGCCAGGTCGTTCTCGTTGACCGCCTGGGAGACCTCCTCCGGCAGCGGGCCGGAGTTGCCGATGCAGGTGGTGCAGCCGTAGCCGACGAGGTTGAAGCCCAGCTTGTCGAGGTAGGGGGTCAGGCCCGCGCGGTCGTAGTAGTCCATGACGACCTGGGAGCCGGGGGCCAGGGTGGTCTTGACCCAGGGCTTGCGGGTGAGGCCCTTCTCCACCGCCTTCTTGGCGACGAGCGCGGCGCCGACCATGACGTACGGGTTGGAGGTGTTGGTGCAGGAGGTGATCGCGGCGACGGCGACGGCGCCGTGGTCGATCTCGTACGCGCTTCCTCCCCCGGGGGCGACGACCTGGGTCGGCTTGCTGGGCATGCCGTTGGAGGTGGCGGGCGCGTCGGAGGCGGGGAAGGACTCCTTGCCGGCCTCGTCCTGGTCGGCCTCGGTGACGTAGTTGCGCACGTCCTGCGCGAACTGCGACTTGGCGTCGGCCAGCGCGATGCGGTCCTGGGGGCGCTTGGGGCCCGCGAGCGACGGCACCACGGTGGCGAGGTCCAGCTCCAGGTACTCGCTGTACTCGGGCTCATGGGCCGCGTCGTGCCAGAGGCCCTGCTCCTTGGCGTACGCCTCGACGAGCGCGAGCTGCTCGGCGGGGCGGCCGGTGAGCCGCAGGTAGTTGATCGTTTCCTCATCGATCGGGAAGATCGCCGCGGTGGAGCCGAACTCCGGCGACATATTGCCGATCGTGGCGCGGTTGGCGAGCGGCACGGCGCCCACGCCCTCGCCGTAGAACTCCACGAACTTGCCGACCACGCCGTGCTTGCGCAGCATCTCGGTGATGGTCAGCACGAGGTCGGTGGCGGTGGTGCCGGTGGGCAGCTCGCCGGTGAGCTTGAAGCCGACCACGCGCGGGATCAGCATCGAGACCGGCTGGCCCAGCATCGCGGCCTCGGCCTCGATGCCGCCGACGCCCCAGCCGAGCACGCCCAGGCCGTTGACCATGGTGGTGTGCGAGTCGGTGCCGACCAGGGTGTCCGGGTACGCCTGCCCGTTCCGGACCATGACCGTACGGGCCAGGTGCTCGATGTTGACCTGGTGCACGATGCCGGTGCCGGGCGGGACGACCTTGAACTCGTCGAACGCGGTCTGGCCCCAGCGCAGGAACTGGTACCGCTCGCGGTTGCGGCCGTACTCCAGCTCGACGTTCCTCTTGAACGCGTCCGGCATCCCGAAGACGTCCGCGATGACGGAGTGGTCGATGACCAGCTCGGCGGGGGCCAGCGGGTTGATCTTCGCCGGGTCGCCGCCCAGCTCGGCCACGGCCTCGCGCATCGTGGCGAGGTCCACCACGCAGGGCACACCCGTGAAGTCCTGCATGATCACGCGGGCGGGCGTGAACTGGATCTCCTGGCTGGGCTGCGCGTTCGGGTCCCAGGCGCCCACGGCCCGGATGTGGTCGGCGGTGATATTGGCACCGTCCTCGGTGCGCAGCAGGTTCTCCAGCAGGATCTTCAGGCTGTAGGGGAGGCGCGCGGAGCCCTCGACCCGGTCCAGCTTGAAGATCTCGTACGACTCGTCACCCACGCGCAGCGCGCTGCGGGCGTCGAAGCTGTTCGCCGACACGACAGTCTCCTTCAGTGCCTTGTGTGCATCGGCCGCTGATCCGCTATGGTGAGCGCGGGCAGATTAGGTAAGCCTTACTTACCCCGGGGCTGCCCGGCGGAGAGCGGTCGCGGCGCATGTCGTCGCCAGTTATCTCGATGTCGAGATAATTCTAGTACACGACCGCCGAAGGGTCATGCCCTGACCCCCGCGATCTGCCTCAGCGAAGGCTGAGCGCCTTCGACCTGGACTTCTCTGAGGGCGGGTACCACCGTCGCGCCGCGTTAGGCACCGCGTGGAACGTGCGGTCCGCGGACGTACCGCCGGTACGCGGGTGACGTCCGGCCGGTCCCGCCCCAGCCACGACTCGTACCCCACACGGCCGCGCTGAGACAGATCACCCGAGGCTGCTACTCGCAGGGGCAGGCTGGCCGGGGAGGGCCCGACCATACTGAGTCGCATGAAGCACACAGCGCACGGCCGGTCCCTCCTCGGTGACTTCCTGTCCACGCGCCGGGCGCAGTTGAAGCCGGCGGACGTGGGGCTGCCGGACTACGGCGACCGGCGGCGGGTGCCGGGGCTGCGGCGCGAGGAGCTGGCCCAGCTGGCCGGGGTCAGCGTGGCCTACTACATCCGGCTGGAGCAGGGGCTGTCGCTCAACGCCTCGCCGCAGGTGCTCGACGCGCTGGCCACGGCGCTGCAGCTGGACGACGCCGAGCGGCGCCATCTGCACGAGCTGTCCGGTGACGCGCGGCAGCGCCGCCGCAGGCTCCCCGCCGAGCGGGTCACCGCGGCGGTGCGCCAGCTGATGGACTCCTTCGGGGACGCGCCCGTGGTCGTCGCCGGCCGCCGCTCGGACGTACTGGCGTGGAACCGCACCGGGCATGCGCTGTTCGCCGGGCACCTGGCCCCGGACAGCCCGGACCGGGCGGCCACCCGTCCCAACACCGCCCGGCTGGTGTTCCTGGACGCCCACACGCGGGACCTGTATGTGGACTGGCCCAGGAAGGCGCGGGATGTGGTGGGCAAGCTGCGCAAGACCGTCGGCGAGTATCCGGACGACCCGCAGCTGGCGTCCCTCATCGGCGAGCTCACCATGGGCAGCCCGCAGTTCGCTGCGCTGTGGTCCGAGCACCGGGTGCGCACCTGGGACATGGCCGAGTACCGGATGCGCCATCCGGTGGTCGGGGAGCTGGACGTCCTGCAGCACTCCCTCCCGGTGCCCCGAGCGCAGGGGATCCGGCTGGTGGTGACGACGACGGCGCCCGGCTCCGCCTCGCAGTCGGCACTGCAGCTGCTCGCCCAGTCCCTGCAGCCCGCCACCGACGCCCCCGCGCCGCTGTCCCCTCACCCGCACGTCTGATCCGCCCGGCCGCCCGGCCGCTCGGCCGCCGCAGTACCGCACACCCCGAGACATGACGTGTGCATGACCATATTTCTCTTTCACGCCACTAACCGGAGACCACCCATGCAGAAGAAGCTGAAGCTCACCATCGCGGGCGCGACGCTCGTCGCCGCCGTAGCCACCGGGACGGCGTTCGCCGCGAACGGCTCCGGTTCCGACTCCGGTTCCGGCTCTGTGCGGCCCCAGGCCGCGCAGAGCAAGCAGGAGACGCCCAGCGCCATCGACGTCAAGGGCCCGAACGTCTTCCCGCACTCCCTGGACTACGACCCGCGGTCGAAGACGTTCATCACCGGCTCACTGAAGCACGGCACGATCTCCGCCGTCGGCCTGGACGGAAAGGTACGCACCCATATCGACGACCCGCAGCTGGTGTCGGCGCAGGCCGTCCAGGTCGACCGCAAGCGCGACCGCATCCTGGCCAGCAATGTGGACTACGGCACGGCCGACCGTTCCGACAAGGAGAACCCCTTCAAGGTCGCCGGTGTGGGCAGCTACGACCTGAAGACCGGGAAGCAGGACTGGTGCGTCGATCTGACCGCGGTCGCAGGCGACGGCGAGAAGCACCTGATCTCCGACGTGGCGGTGGGGCCCGACGGCACCGCGTACGCCGTGGACGAGCTGACCCCGACGGTGTTCCGCATCGACACCGAGGGGCGCGCCTCGGTCCTGCTGAAGAGCGATCTGCTCCAGGGCGAGCTCGACATTCCCGACTTCCTGGATGACGTGGGCATGGCCGCGGTGGAGTGGGTGTCGGGGAACCAGCTGATCATCGCCATGGCCGACGGCTCCCTGGTACGGGTGCCCGTCGACCACCCCGAGCAGGCGGAGCCGGTGAAGCTCGACAAGAAGCTGGCCTCCCCCACCGCCGGGATGCGGCTCCTGAAGGACGGCTCGATCGCGGCGGTCAGCAGCGGCCTGCTGTCCGGCAAGCCCGCCCGGATCCAGCGGGTGCAGCCCGGCGACGGCTGGAAGACGGCCACGGTGAACGTCACCGACAAGGTCGAGGACCCCGTCACCAGCGACGTCACCGGAGGCCCCGGCGGGACGACGTACGCGCTCAGCGGCGGGCTGGCCGACCTCCTCGCGGGCAAGCCGAACAAGGGCTTCACGCTGAGCCCCGTCAAGACCGGCTGAACACCGCGCGGCAGCCCTCCCCGGCGGGCGGGCTGCCGCGCCGCTGTCAGTGGTCGACCGTAGCGTGTACGCCATGGACATCACCGGTTCCCAGCGCGTCCTCGCCGACAGCCACGACCTGATCCGGGTGCACGGTGCGCGGGAGAACAACCTCAAGGACGTCAGTGTCGAGATCCCGAAGCGCCGGCTGACGGTGTTCACCGGCGTCTCCGGGTCCGGCAAGAGCTCGCTGGTGTTCGACACGATCGCCGCGGAGTCCCAGCGGATGGTCAACGAGACCTACAGCGCCTTCGTGCAGGGCTTCATGCCGACGCAGGCGCGGCCCGAGGTCGATGTGCTCGACGGGCTGACCACCGCGATCATCGTCGACCAGGAGCGGATGGGCTCCGACCCCCGCTCCACGGTCGGCACCGCGACCGACGCCAACGCCATGCTGCGGATCCTCTTCAGCCGGCTCGGGCAGCCGCACATCGGCTCGCCCAACGCGTTCTCCTTCAACGTCCCCTCGGTCCGCGCCGCCGGCGCGATCACCGTCGAGCGCGGCAGCCAGAAGACCGAGCGGGTGACCTTCACCCGCACCGGCGGCATGTGCACACACTGCGAGGGCCGGGGCAAGGTCTCCGACATCGACCTCACCCAGCTCTACGACGACTCCAAGTCGCTCGCCGAGGGCGCGTTCACCATCCCCGGCTGGAAGTCGGACAACTTCTGGACCGTGCGGGTCTACGCCGAGTCGGGCCTGCTCGACCCGCACAAGCCGATCCGCGAGTTCACCGAGCAGGAGCGGCACGACTTCCTGCACCGGGAGCCGACCAAGGTGAAGGTCGAGGGCGTGAACCTCACCTTCGAGGGGCTGCTCCCGAAGATCCAGAAGTCGTTCCTGTCCAAGGACCGGGAGGCGATGCAGCCGCACATCCGGGAGTTCGTCGACCGCGCGGTCGCCTTCGCCGACTGCCCCGAGTGCGAGGGCACCCGGCTGAGCGCCGAGGCCCGGTCCTCCCGGATCGCCGGGATCAGCATCGCGGACGCCTGCGCGATGCAGCTCAGCGATCTGGCCGGGTGGATCCGCGGTCTCGACGAGCCGACCGTGGCGCCGCTGCTCGGCGCGCTGCGGCACACCCTCGACTCGTTCGTGGAGATCGGGCTCGGCTATCTCTCGCTCGACCGGCCGTCCGGCACGCTGTCCGGCGGCGAGGCGCAGCGGGTCAAGATGATCCGCCACCTCGGCTCCTCGCTCACCGACGTCACCTACGTCTTCGACGAGCCCACAGCCGGCCTGCACCCGCACGACATCCAGCGGATGAACAACCTGCTGCTGCGGCTGCGGGACAAGGGCAACACGGTGCTGGTCGTGGAGCACGAGCCGGAGACGATCGCGATGGCCGACCACGTCATCGACCTCGGCCCCGGCGCGGGCACGGGCGGCGGCACCGTCTGCTTCGAGGGCACCGTCGGGGGGCTGCGGGCCGCCGGCACCCTCACCGGGCGCCACCTGGACGACCGGGCGGCGCTCAAGGACAGGCTGCGCGAGCCCACCGGGCGGCTGGAGATCCGCGGCGCGTCGGCGCACAACCTGCGCGACGTCGACGTCGACATTCCGCTGGGGGTGCTGGTCGCCGTCACCGGCGTCGCGGGCTCCGGCAAGAGCTCGCTGCTGCACGGCTCGCTCCCGGACGGGTACGGCGTGGTCGCGGTCGACCAGACCGCGATCCGCGGCTCGCGGCGGAGCAACCCGGCGACGTACACCGGGCTGCTCGACCCGGTCCGTAAGGCGTTCGCGAAGGCCAACGGCGTCAAGCCGGGGCTGTTCAGCGCCAACTCCGAGGGCGCCTGCCCGGCCTGCAAGGGCGCCGGGGTCGTCTATACCGACCTGGCGATGATGGCCGGCGTCTCGACCCCCTGCGAGGAGTGCGAGGGGAAGCGGTTCGAGGCGTCGGTGCTGGACCACCGCCTCGGCGGCCGGGACATCAGCGAGGTGCTCGCGATGCCGGTGGCTCAGGCCGAGGAGTTCTTCGGCTCCGGCGAGGCGAGAACCCCGGCCGCCCACCGGGTGCTGCGGCGGCTGGCCGACGTCGGCCTCGGCTATCTCACCCTGGGCCAGCCGCTGACCACGCTCTCCGGCGGCGAGCGGCAGCGGCTGAAGCTGGCCACCCATATGGCGGACAAGGGCGGTGTCTACGTGCTCGACGAGCCGACCACCGGACTCCACCTCGCCGATGTCGAACAGCTCCTCGGGCTGCTCGACCGGCTCGTGGACTCCGGCAAGTCGGTCGTCGTCATCGAGCACCACCAGGCGGTCATGGCGCACGCCGACTGGATCATCGATCTCGGGCCCGGCGCGGGCCACGACGGCGGACGGGTCGTCTTCGAGGGGACACCGGCGAAGCTGGTCGCCGAGCGCTCGACGGTGACCGGCGAGCATCTCGCCGACTACGTCGGCGGCTGAGGGTCAGTTGCGCGCCGCGTTGCGGGCGAGCTCCAGGGCGTAGGCCGTCCACCACACGCCCGCCCTGGGGCCGCCCCGGCACTCGCCGTCCGAGTCGCCGGGCTGCTTGACCCACAGGTAGGCGGCCACCTGCCGGTCCCCGGTGCGCACGGTCGGCGCCTCGCCGAGCGCCCGGCCCGCCGGGTTGCACCAGGTCTTGTCGACCTTCTTCGGGCCC
Organism: Streptomyces boncukensis; assembly: GCF_011045075.1. GTDB lineage: Bacteria > Actinomycetota > Actinomycetes > Streptomycetales > Streptomycetaceae > Streptomyces > Streptomyces boncukensis. Next base: position 882 of record NZ_JAAKZZ010000006.1, on the reverse strand, counting down.
TCCTTCACGGGCCCGTTGCCGTTTCTGCTGGTGTCGATGACGAACGGCTTGCCGCCGACCATGCCGGAGACCCGCTTGCCGTACGCCTCGTTGGACTCGGTGGTCTGGTAGTTGGAGACGTTCAGCGCGAAGCCGTCCGCCTCGGCGATCCCCGCCCGCCGCAGCGGCTCGACGAGCCCGCCCGGGTCGCGGACCCAGTCCGGGTTGCCCGCGTCCAGATAGACGTCGGTGTCCGGCAGCTTCTTCAGCTCCTTGACGGCGTGTGCGAGCAGTTCGTAGCGCTCGCCGTGGAACTCGCGCGGCGTACAGCCCGGCACCAGCAGGTGCGGGATGGCGTCCGGCTCGACGACGACGGTGGCCGGGCGGTCGCCGATGCCCGCCGCGACCTCCGCGATCCAGTCCCGGTACGCCTGGGCGCTCTGCGCGCCGCCCCGGGAGTACTGCCCGCAGTCGCGGTGCGGCAGGTTGTAGACGACCAGCAGCGCCCGGCGGTCCGCGTCCGCCGCGGCGCGGGTGACGCGCTCCACCTCGCTCCGCGGCTCCTTGTCCGGGACCCAGCGGGCCACGGGCTGCTCGGCGATGCGGCGCAGCAGCGCCGCCTTGCCGCGCTCGCCCTTCTCGTGCAGCTTGTCCACCTGGCGGGCCGCGACGCTGTCGGGGTCGACCCAGTGCGGGGCGAGGCGCTCGGGCCGCTGCCCGATGTCCCCGGCGCCGGAGCCGTCGTCCGCCATCGCGGAGCAGCCGGTGACGAGCAGCGCGGCGGCCGCCGCTGGAGCACAGCACACGCGCAGCAGGCGGCGCCGGATCCGGTGGGTGCGGTGGGAGTGGGACATCCGTTTCCTTTCGCCGTTCGGTTGTCGGTCGGTATCGGGGGGCGGGGGG
>NZ_JAAKZZ010000069.1 GCF_011045075.1 Streptomyces boncukensis | reverse complement strand
CCCCGAGGCGTACGGCCCGCCGCCCCCCGCGCGCGAGGGCGAGGCGTGGGAGGAGTGGAACCCCACCGAGGAGTCCCTGCGCCCGGTGCGCGGCAAGCACCGGGTGGGCAAGCAGCGCAGCGGCGGGATGGCGCGCAGCGGCGCGGTGCTCGGCGTCGGCATGATGGCGGCGGTCGGCGCCGGCGGCATGGCGACGGCGCAGGACAAGGACGGCGCGGCGATATCCATGCCGGACATCCACCTGCCCGACGTCGAGGACCTTCCCGGCCTGGGCGCCCTGGTGTCCGACTCCTCCGACTCCTCCGGCGGCTCCGGCGAGCAGGCGGGCGCGCAGGCCGCCCCGCTCACCCAGGCGGGCCTCACCCGCGAGCAGGCCGCCGAGGGCAGCCAGGACCCCGGCGAGGCGCTGCGCGCCCGGATACTCGCGCAGGCCGACCAGCAGCGGGACAGCGCGGACGACGAGGCCCGCGAGCAGGCGGCGCAGGCCGCGGCGGCGAAGGCGGCGGCCGAGGCGGAGCGGAAGGCGGACGCCGAGGCGGCCCGCGAGAAGCGGGAAGCGGCCGAGCGCAAGCGCAAGGCCGAGGAGGAGAAGAAGCGGAAGGCGGAGGCCGAGCGCCGCGCCAAGCTCGCCCGCCAGTTCACCGCCCCCCTCTCCTCGTACCGGCTGAGCGCGGGCTACGGCCAGGCGGGCGGCATGTGGCAGAACGACCACACGGGACAGGACTTCGCCGCGCCCAACGGCACCCCCGTCAAGGCCATCCACTCCGGCACCATCAAGGAGGCCGGCTGGGCGGGCTCGTACGGCTACCGCGTGATCCTGCAGCTCGACGACGGCACCGAGCTGTGGTTCTGCCACCTCTCCTCGATGACGACGTCCGCGGGCGCGAAGGTGAGCACCGGCGACGTCATCGGCCGCGTCGGCTCCACCGGCAACTCCTCGGGCCCGCATCTGCACGTCGAGGTCCGGCCCGGCGGCGGCGACGCGATCGACCCGCTGGCGTGGCTGCGCGGCAAGGGCATCGGCGTCTGACGCCTGCCCGCCTCCCCGAACGCGGCGGTCCTGGCGGTCCACCCCCCGACGCCAGGACCGCCGTCCCTCTCCGGCTCCAGCACCGGCTTCGGCACCGGCCCCGGCTCCGGAGAGCTACGATCGCGCCATGCCTCTCACCACGTACAAGGTAGGCCAGCTGTCCGTCTCCTCCCCCTGCCTCGGCGGCAACGTGTTCGGCTGGGGCGCGGACGAGCCCACGTCCTTCACCGTCCTCGACGCCTACACGGCGGCGGGCGGCAACTTCATCGACACCGCCGACGCCTACTCCGCCTGGGTGGAGGGCAACCAGGGCGGCGAGTCCGAGACCGTCATCGGCAACTGGCACGCGGCACGCGGCAACCGCGACGATATCGTCATCGCCACCAAGGCGGGCGCCCAGTCCAACCCCGTCCACAAGGGCCTGGCCCCGGCGACGATCAGGGCGGCGCTGGATGACTCCCTGCGCCGCCTGCGCACCGACTACGTCGACCTCTTCTACACCCACTTCGACGACGAGTCCGTGCCGGTGGCCGATATCGTCGGCACCCTGGACGAACTGGTGCGCGCCGGCAAGGTCCGCGAGATCGCCGCGTCGAACATCAGCCCGGAGCGGCTGAAGGCGTCGCTCGCCGCCAGCGAGCAGGACGGCCTCGCCCGCTACGTGGCCCTCCAGTCGCACTACAACCTCGTCGAGCGCGACCAGTACGAGGGCGCCCTGGCCCAGGTCGCGGCGGACGCCGGGCTGGCGGTCTTCCCCTACTACGCGCTGGCGTCCGGCTTCCTGACGGGCAAGTACCGCCCGGACGACGCGATCCCGCAGGGCCCGCGCACGGCGAAGGCGTCGGCGTACCTGGAGACGGAGCGGGGCCGGCGCGTCCTGCGTGCGCTGACGGACGTCGCGGACGCGCACGGCGCCAGCCCCGCCACCGTCTCCCTCGCCTGGCTGGCCGCGCAGCCGACCGTCACCGCGCCCATCGTGAGCGCCCGCGTGCCGGACCAGCTCCCGGCGCTGCTGGCCCTCGCCGATCTGGAGCTGACGGAGGCCGAGCTGGCGGCCCTCACGAACGCCTCCGCGTAGCCGCCTACCGGACGGTCTGCCCGTACACCCGTCCGATCGGAAGCCGTACGACCTGCCGCTGGTCGGCGACCATGGCGGCGCGGTACTCGTCCCAGTCGGGGTGCTCGCCCCGAAGGGCGCGGTAGACGTCGACCAGCTCGTCGACGGCGGCGTCGTACGGCTCCCGCGCGGCCTCCGACAGCTCGGCGTCCCCTTCGACGACGGTCCAGGCCCACCCGTCGGGGGACGTCACATGGAAGCTGGCGCGGGGGTCGCGCGCGAGGTTCCGGGCCTTGGCCCGGGAGGCGGTCACGGAAATCCGCACCACTCGGGCGTCCGGGTCGTAGGCAAAGTTGACGTTGGAGAGCTGAGGCCGCCCGTCCCGCTTGAGCGTCACGAGGACGCCGAGATCCCGGGCCCGGAGCAGCCCGAGCAGAGCGCGTTCTTCCGTATCATCCATGGTGCACACTCTCCCGCACCCAGCCCATCTCTCTGAACACCCGCACCCCGAGCGCCCGCGCCGCCTCATCCGCCCTGGCGACCCGCACCCAGGACTCGGGCGTCGGACCGAACACCTCCCGCAGCCGGGGTGCGTCCCGCAACAGTCCCGAGAGCAGCTCGGGCTGCGCCTGGGCCACCCGGGTCTCCCCGCTCCGCCCCACCAGCACCCCGCGCATGCTCACGTACACATACGCACCGCTGCCGTCCGGCGCCGGACGCCGCCGGTAGTTCAGGCGTTCGCTGTGGTCCATGGCGGCGAGCTGCGCGTCGTCCAGCCAGGCGACGACGAGCGTGTCCGAGGCCCCCGCCTCCAGCACCGGCGCCGCGGGCACATACCCCGCGACCCCCACATGCGAGGACACCCCGGCCCGCAGCCCGTACACCTGCCGCGGCGCCATGGGCACCACACACGACACCCCGCGCGCGGCGAACTTGTACGCGACCTGCGCGGGCGCCCCGTTGGACCCGACCGCGATCACGGCCGTACGCGCCGACAGCGGCGCGAGCCCGCGCGAGGCGAGCAGCGCCCCGAACCCCTCTTCGCCGGCCACGGCGACCAACTGCTCTCCGACGAGCAGGGCGGGTCTCTCCAGCACCCGCCCCGGATAGCAGAGCGGTTCGAGCAACGGAACAGGCCCCAGTCCAGCACTCACGCCCCAGAGCCTGCCACAGTCCTCTCAGAGCACCCGGTCACGAACCGCGGCGACGAACACGCCCCAGGCGGCCCCCGAAACCCCCACCACGGGCCCACCGCCCCCTTGCTTACTGTCCCGCACGGGCACGACGCCACCGGGCGCCTGGACGGCGACCTCGACGCAGTTCCCGCCCGTGCCATTGCTGTAGCTGCTCTTGTGCCAGCGGGCGGCACCGGGGAAGTCGCGCGCGACTTCGACGCAGTTCCCGCCGTCTCCGTTGCTGTAGCTGCTCTTGTGCCAGGTGGCAGAGCGCAGGTCATTCTCGTTGGCGATCATCTCTGAAGTCCTCTGCCGCTGCTGAGATCAGGGCCAGGGACGCCTCGGGGGACAACGCGGCGGCCCTGAGCAGATCGTACGACTTCCGGAACTGCTTCACGAGCACTGGTTCGTCGATCAGTTGGCCGCTGTAGAGGGACTCCGTATATACCAGCGGAGGGGCGTCGGGGAACGTCATGAGCCTCGTAGGCGACATCAGCAAGGGATGAACGCTCGCGTTACACGGGAGGAACTGCAAAACCCCGTCGATGCTCCGGATCACGGTCGTGATGTGGTCCAGCAAGTCAGCCATCTGCTCGGGAGGCAGGACGGCGCGACGGATCACCATCTCGTCCAGGATGGCCCAGAAATCGGGAGGGTTCGGCCGTTCAAACAGCTTGGCGCGTGACATGCGGGCCGCCACCTTCTCGTCCACGCTCTGACGTGAGGCGCGAGGGTGAGAGGCGCGCACGAGCCGCCGTGCGTACTCTTCCGTCTGCAACAGGCCCGGGATCAACAGGGGGTCGGACTCCTCGATGGTCTCCGCACGCTTCTCCATCTCAGCGACGTCGGCGAAGTACTCGGCGTGCCCGGCGCGGGCGGCTTTCCTCGCATCCTTGAGCCGCCGCACGAAGAACCCGTCCGTATCGAGCCGCTGATCGGCGTAGCGGGCGATCGCGGGCGGCATCCGGCGCTCGCCCATCTCGATCTGGCTGATGAAGGCGACACTGTAGAAGCAGCCGTCCGCGAACTCCTGGAGCGTGAGGCCCTGCTCCTCGCGCTTGAACCGCAACTCGGCGCCGAAGAACGCGGGCACACTCGCCGAGGCGTCGGGATCCTTCCGTGGAGGCATGACAGCCCACCCCTCTCGTCGGCTCTTCAGCGGTAGCCGTCGCTGAATCTGACTCCCTTTCACGGTAGAGGTGCTGGCCGCACAGTGTGAGGAATTCATCACACTGCGCACAGAAGGACGGCTGCCTCATGGCACACGGCGGCATCTGCCCGTACCCCCTCACGATCCCGGCGCTGGCCCTCCCGAAGACGCTCCCGGACGTACGGGCCCGGATCCGGGTCCACTTCACCCACCCGCAGCTGGCGGAGACGGCGGCGCTGTGCGCCAGCGAGCTGGTCACCAATGTGATCGTGCACGTCGGGGAGGGCACCCCGATCACCCTCGACCTGACCCAGCCCGGCCCGTACCCCCGCCTCGCGGTGACGGACCCGGTTGCCTGCGCCCTCCCGGTCCTCCGGGACCCGGACCCCACCGCGGAAGGCGGCCGGGGCCTGCTCCTGCTGGACGCCCTCGCCCACCGCTGGGGCGTCGAGCAGCACGCGGACGGCAAGACGGTGTGGTGCGAGCTGGGCGACTGAGTTTCCGGCGGCCAGGCCGGGAACCTCCGCGGTCAACCTGGGCGGCGAGCCAGCAGGAACTCAGGGAGGCCGGAGAGAATCGCCGGTTCGCGAGGGCCACGATGGGCGAAGTAGATCTCTTCGCGAGCGCGCGTGCACAGTACGAGAAACGCGAGTCGTGCTTCGGCGCTTGTCGGGTCTTCGGCATAAGCGTCCAGGTCGGGCACGAAGACCGTGTCGAACTCAAGCCCCTTCATGCTGGCGGTTGTCACGATGCGAATGGGGCGCCTGGAGAAGTCCATCGCTCCCCGGTTCCGGTCACTGGAAATGTAGGTCTGAATATGCTTGTCGAGTTGGAGGCCCGCGAGTTTTTGATGAATTTCTCGTTGCACATGTGTCGTTCGGCAGATGATGCCGATGGTCTGCTCCCGGTTTGCATTGAAATATCGGGCCACGTTCTGGAGGAAGGAGTCCGTGTCGGAAATATGAAGCACGGTGGCGGTCCGGCCGTCGCGGTGCGGCAGGGGCGCGTCTCGTGGTGGCCCTTCGTGAAACTTGGCTGCCAGCTCTGCGATCTGCCGACTGTTCCTGTGGTTTTCTCGCAGCGTGAGTGGATCGGCCGGGGAAACGAGAGCCTTGGCGATCTCGGAGACGGTGCTCTGCCCGCTCTTGATCGGCTGGTTCTCGTCTGCGAAGACCGTCACGTCGAGATCGAGGATGTGGCAGAATTGATAAAATTCAACGGGAAGGTTCTGGCCTTCGTCGATCACCAGGTGCGTCGTCGATCTGACCCGGTGCCGGATGCAGTCCCGTTGTATCGAACTCCAGTGGTATGCCCACGCATCCTCGACACCTTGAGGGGGATCGCGGTGGAATCGGTTGCGCCAAAATCCGTTCATCCACTTGTTGTAAGTGGTGACGTGGACGGATTCCGTGAGACTCGGGGCGACTTGTGCCAGGTACTGATGCAGCAGGTTGAATCGGGTCAGGAGAGCCACGCGGCGCCCTGTGGTCGCGAGTGACCACGCGCGATAGAGAGCCGACACGCTCTTTCCGGCACCGGCGGGCCCAGTGATGATGTAACGCCCGTGAAAGGGCAGACCGATGACCGCTTGCTGCTCGCCGTCCAGGCCGAGGAGTGACGGGACCTTCATGACTGCTCGACGCTTGCGGCGGACTCCAGGACAGCGGCCTCTACGACATCGTGGAAGAATCCCGGGATGTCTCCGTCGCCGACCAACAGCGTTCTGTCCAACAGGGAGTTGTCGGCCTCGCAACACGTCTCGGGGAGGAGGGTGCAGGCGTGACAGGCAGCGCGGTTGAGGTTGGCCAAGGACCTACCGTGCGAGTCCGCGCACAGCGGGTCCTGGGAGCACCATTGCGCCGATTCCAGAAGTCGGATCAGGGTCTCCGAAAGATGCGGTGCTTGCCCTTGACGTACCAAGCCGCCCAGCGTCCCCTCGGCGTCTCCGGCGGCCGTATAGATAAACACGCCGGCCTGAGGCGGATGCTCGCTGCCCGGCGGATGACTCCGCGCATACACACGCTCCCGCAGCGATGCGGCGTTGTAGCCGCTGTCGTAGGAGAGCTGGCGGATGAACTGGTGGGCCAGAGTATGCAGCATCACGAAGCGTGGCAGGAGGCGCGGTCCGCACTTGTCCCTGAGACGATCCGCCTTGAAAGATGCTTCGAGGTTGTTCTCGATCCGCAGTGCCCTGTTGCGCACCGAGGGGATCCGCTCCCAGTGGCTCAAGAGCGTCTCGTCGACGGAGATGAAAATCCCCTCGCCGTAGGTCTCGATTGCCGGCAGCCAGTGGGGCCGGTGCGCCGTGTCCACGGCCACGATGCGCTCACCCTCGAAGCCGTCGTTCTCGTCCGAGCCGGGCTCGTACCGCGTGAAGCCTTCGAGCGCACGTACCTCGCGCACCCGATCCGCGACGACGACCGATGAGATTCTCTGTGCCAGCTCCCGGAGCGAGTCGGGAGCGTCCTGTTCGATGGCGAGGGAAATGTGGCGGACGGTGAAGGTCTTCGAGTCGTCGACGGACTCGGGAGCGGAGAAGGCCGCCCACTCCGCAACACTGAGGTGATCGTCGGTATTGACCGCCGCCATCTCTCCGACATGGTGGCGTCGTACAGCCTCCACGTACTCTTCCGACACCTCGCTCTGGACCGCGATGATCCGCTTGAATTCATCGCTCAGCGGATCTCCCTCGCTGCTGATGTACTCCGGCCACAGTTTATGATTGACGACCTTCCGGGCTGCTTCGGCATTCTGGAGCCGACCCGTCGGCGTCGGGATGTCGAGGGCCGAGTGTGTGACGGGGAAGTAGACGTTGGACGCACCACGCTGAACGGCCTGGGGTACTTCTTCACAGGAGTCCGCCTCGTCCTCCACGAGACTCCAGGGATGGGTCCCGGGGCATTGGGGTGTGATGTGCTTGAGGCTGTTCGGCTGGCTGATCCCGGTCAGGCTGCGCCGGGAGCGACACACGAGGCACCTGATGCTCAGAGCGTCCAGACCCGAGGAGTCCCGATCCGCCTCGAAGCGCAGTTCCTGGGCCTGACAGTTCCGTTGGCCGTGCGCTTCTGCCCGGGAATGGGCCCACCAACGCCAGTCGATGTCGGCCATATGGCCGGCCCTGCACACCTGGATGAAACGCATCGGCGCCAGCTGGGACTTCTTGGAGCAGCGTGTGCACAGCGCCGGATTGTCCCCGTCCTCCATGTCGGAGCGCCAGTACGTCATCCTTCGGCACTGCGGGCAGAAGAGCCATTTGGGGAAGCGTACGTACACGGGTCCGATGCGGGCGGACACGCGGGCCTTGCCCGAAGGGATCACGGGAGCGGAGCGGAACCCCTCCACGCGCAGCTTCGCGGCGAGTCGTGGCGAGTCCACGGGCGTGGCGTAGGCGCCCCAGCCGCGGACGTCAGCCGCGGCGAAGGACTCGCCTCGTAGATCGAGGATCCCGCCGACGCCGAACGGCACGATCGTCTGTCCCCTGCGCACTTTGCGGCGGTTGTCCCTCATCGCCTGCCCGCTCCCCTCACGGCCACGTAGCACTCGCGGTCGACATTGCGCATGGACTGCGGTGTCTCCCATATGCCGCCCTGTTCTCCGAAGTCGGTCAGGAGCGCTGTGTGTGCACGTCCCTGGGACTTGTAGTAGAGCGGTTGGCCGTCACCACGGGCGATCTCGGCTTCCTGTTGCCATTCCACGATGAGTTCGTCGAGCTGCTTTCTCGCGGCCTCCGCCTCGTCCTCGTCGGCTCGGCCTACGTGGTCGACGATGCGGTCCCGGGCGCGTTCGAGGTCGTTCGTGCGGTGCAGGATCTCGCCGGCCTTGTTCTCCGCCGACAGGCCGACGCCGTGTCGGACGAGGATGGTCAGGGCCGCGTGCAGGGCGCGCCTCCGTGAGGGCAGGGACCATGGTGTCGCGCTGGTGGGCTCCACGTAGCGGTAGAGAGAGCGGTGATACACGCCGAAGGATTCGTAGTGGGACCGATCCCGGGGCTTCGTCGAGCGGAACATCGTGACCACCAATCCCGGCACGTCCTTTCTGCCGACCCGACTGGTGGCCTGGATGTACTCGGAGGTCGTCTTGGGCTGCCCGTTCATGAGCATCAGACCGAGCCGTGCGACATCGACGCCCACGGAGAGCATGTTGGTCGTGGCCACGAAGGAGACGCTGTCGCGTTCCTTGAAGGTCTTTCCCAGGCGCTCCAGGAGCCTTGGTTGGTCGGCGCGGTGGACATTGCTGGTGAGTTCGACCACGGCGTTGTCATCCAGCGTGCGCCTTCGGGCGTCGTCGCGGGTCAGGTGTTGGAGGCGGGCGGGAATGTCGTCTCGCGCGATGGTGACCGTTCGTCCTAGTTCGCGCAGGCTGTTGTGATAAGCGACAGCGGTCCAGTAGGCGTCACGTGATGTGTCGTCGTCGGCCGTTTCCTGGGGCGCCTGCAAGGCGGCGGCCCCGACGTGGACCGTCGACGTCGATGCGGTGTGCCCCTGGGCCATGACGCCCACGTACAGCCGGCCGGGTTTCTCCTCGTCCGGCGAGGCGAAGTAGGAGTGCCCGGCCTTGAGCCCGGCCGGTGGGAAGAGCTGTGTCCGTCGCCCGTAGAGGCTGCCGACCTGCTCCTCCGAGCGTCGAATGGTGGCCGTCGACGCGATCACCTTGGGCGGGTCATCCTTCCAGGCGCACAACTCCAGCACGGCCGATTCGTACAGGCCCACGGTCGTCCCCAGAGGGCCGGACAGCAGGTGCAGCTCGTCCTGGATCACGAGCGACGGCGCCCGCTTGCCATTTCCGCCGAAGAGGTTTCCCGCCTCCGTTTCCCAAGCTAGGCGGGCGAACTTGTCCACGGTTCCGAGAACGAAGGTCGGAGGCTCCTTGTAGATCTGCTGGTCCACTACGGAGACCGGGAGCCCTTTGTGGAAGTCACAGGTCTCGCGCGGACAGAAGAACGATGTGCTGACGCCGTCCGCGCGAATCCCGAAGTCCCGTCTGTTGCCGCCACGCTCCGGGACGATCTCGGTGCCGCACCAGGGACAGCGCTCCAGGAGAAAGCGATCGTCGGGCTCTCGCATCTGCATGAGCTGTCCGAGCTTCTCCTGGGCTTCGGAGATCCAGTTCGGCGTGGTCTCCTGGCCCACCCAGAGTCCGATGGAGATGGGCTCGGAACCCAGGTCATGGGCGAGTGGCCCGTCGTCCCCGTTCCTGATGTATTCGAGGGCGCAGATGGCGGTCGCGGTGCGCTGAAACTGTTGGGTGGTGAGCAGGCTCAGTGTGTAGCGGCTCAGCACCGCCGTGCCGCCGCCCCGCGGTCCGTAGCGCAACCGGCGCCACAGGATCTCGAAACACGCGGTGAGGAGGTATGCCTCGGTTTTACCGCCGCCCGTGGGAAACCAGATGAGATCGACCGTCTTCCGGTCCTCGTGCTTCGGGTTCAGCAGCCCCTCGATCACGAGCAGGAAGTACCCCAGTTGGAACGGATGCCAGGCGTAGCTGTCATCGGGGTCCGTGGGTGCGACGAGTTCACTGTCGCGTCGGCGACGTTCGCCGGCCAGTTCTCGTCCGCTGTGCAACATCTGCAACGCCATCGCCCGGTTGGCGAGGCGGAAGGCCACGCGCGCCTTTTCGCCGGTCGAAGTCGACGCGGTGAGCGCATCGATACCTGACGTCATGCGGTCGAGCGCACGCTCGACGCGGTGGAGAATGCGGGCCGAGGGTTTCGCGGCCCACGAGGGCAGCTTCTCCACCTGCGCACATTGGTCTTCGAACCAGGCGCGGTAGCCTTGCACGAACGACTGCAGCTCGGCGCGGAGTTCCTCCCCGTCCGTTCCGTCCTCGGCAAGGTGCGCAAGCTTCAGCACGGGGAGGTCCTTGGGCCCATCGGGCTTGACGTGATCGACCACCTGCTGAGGCATGACCTCTGCCTCGATGCTGGTCACCGCACAGCCGGGGCCTTCCTCCCACTGGACGGCACACCCGTGCCCGATCCCCCTCGTGATGATGTGCCGGTACTGGACCCGGAGCTCCTGCTCCTCCTCGTCGCGGCTGTTCAGACGGGTGCTCGGATACTCCAGGAGCTCTCCGTCCTCCGTCGTCGCCCGCAACCCGGCCTGGAAGAGCATGAGGTCGCGTTCCTTGTGCCGGCCCTCCTCGCGGGCGTTGGCCAGCACACACGTGACGAGACGGCCGCGGCCGAAGGGCCGCCACCGCACATGGAGGAGACCGTGCCCCTCCAGGGCGGGAATCGGGTCGACTTGCTCCGCAGCATCTACGGTGTGGGACGAGACGAGCCGCGGCTGCCGATGCCAGCTCCGTCGACCGCCGTCGCGCACGGTCGTGTAGCGCGATGCCTCGCACACGACCTGGATGCGCGAGGCATCGGTGAAGAAGGAGAAACCCAGGGAGGACGGAAGCCAGGCGTTCGCCTCGGCCACGGGGTCGTCGGCGAAGCTGTCCTCCTCGCCGCTGCCGGCCTGCGTCTCGCCGAACGTCTCCTCACCTTCTTCATGTACGCGTTTCCCGAAGGAGGAGCCGCGCGGGTACAGGGTGCCCATCAGATAGCGGCGGTCCGGGGGGTCCATGAGAACCTCGTTCTCGGCACCGGCCGGGCCGACCAACTGGCTGCGCATGTACGCCACGAACCGGTCGCGGTGTTTCGCGAGCGGTGCTTTCGCCACGCTCATACCTGGGACCCTCCCTGAGCGAGCACGGCCCGTCCGAGTTGCTGCAGCGTCCGACGGGTGCCGGGGCGGCAGGCGACCCAGAGCTGAGCGCGGGCCCGGGTCCAGGCCACGTACAGGGCGTCCAACCGGTCGTCGAGTTGCTCGGGCTCCAGGTCGATCAGACATACGACGCGGCTCTCATGGCCCTTGAAATCGGCGATGGACGACCAGGTGGGACGGTGCTTCGTGTGTGTCGTACCCACGATCTCGGTGAACCGCTCCGTCTTCGCGGCCCGCTGTGACAGCCGGGCCGAGCTGGACTCCCAGTCGCCGGAGGCGGAGAGCAGCGTGACATCCCGCGGCGAGACGCCCTCCTGGGCCAGGTCGTTCATATAGGCATCGAGAGCGGTGGCCTCGCTGTGGGCGTCGTGCACCTCCTCGTACCGCACAGGGGCGCCTTCGGCCTCGGACGCGACACCGAGGTTGGCCCCCGTGTAGCGCTGAACCTGCTTGACGATCTGCGTGGTGTTGCGGCAGTTCCACTTCATGGGCCCGACCACCATGCCCAGATCCAGGAGATACTTCAGAGCCTCCGGGTCATACGTCTCGGGCGTCAGCACTTGGTTGTTCTGGTCGAGCATGAAGATCCATTGCCCGTCGGCAAGTCCTCCTTCGACCAGTCTGTCCAGGGTGTCGAGGGATGTATAGGACATCAGATCCTGTGCTTCGTCCACGATCAGGTGATCGAAGCGGCGCCCGAGCACCTCGTCGATCCGTTCGAACGGCAGTACCGTGATCCCGTGGTCGGCGAGGAGACCGGTCAGGTGCGTGGCCAATGTGGTGCTCTCGCACGTGAACAGGACCGACCCGCGCACGGACTTGCGGCGCGCAGCCTCGGCGCCGAGGAACGTCTTTCCCGTGCCGGCTCCTCCTGTCCAGACCAGGCGCTTGTTGGACTCCAACTCGTCCAACTTGTCCATCTGCTCCGACGTGAGACGCTCGAAGGTCGCGTCCAGGTGGGTCAGACGTGACTGCAAGTTCGGTACGCGGTCGAAATCAGGGCGGATCGCCTGGAGGATCTTCGCGCGCATGGACGAGGATACGGGAGTGTGTGCCCACCGGTTCTGTTTCAGCCAGAATCGAGCGGCTCGATCGAGTCCCGTAGCGAGGCCGCGTCCCCCGTCGTACGCGGATCTGCCCAGATACTGCTCGGGCTTGAACTCCGTCGTCGGGTCCAGGTCGACATCGGGAGTGATCACGAGGTAACCACTCGGGACGCCGTGGTTCCGCAAGTTGCCGACATGGCTTCCGACCAGTTTGTCGAGCACGTGCATGCCACCGTTGGCCTGCGCGAACGGGCTCTCCTTCGCGGTGCCCTCGCGGCCGGTGGGCCCGAAGTACCACTTCCCGTCCTGCTGCAGGACTCGGCCGCCCTTCACCTCTATGTAGAGCAGCATGTCGGGCCGGATGACCACGAAGTCGAGCTCTCCGACCCGCTTCCTGTCGTGCTCGGGGAGGTGGACCGAGTGCAGCGCAACACTCTCGTTGTCAGTGATCGACTTGAGGGCTGCGAACACGCCACGCTCAGCACGGCTGTCGGTGGTGCTCGAAATCTCACTCGGAATGATCCGCATCAACTCTCCTCGTCCTCCGGCACGTGTACATCAAAATACCCAGGTGTGTGGCCCGGTGCGGGATGTCGTGGGAGCGCTGGCGCGCTCGTCCTACGGGTGATGGAGTAGGGCGGCATACAGGGGTGGTGTGGGCATGGGGGAGGGATGATCACGGAGCGGGACAAGATGTCCGAAGGGGCGATGACGGAGTCGGGCCGGTCGTTTCTCGTGCGTCTCGTGCGCCGGTTCGCCGCCGAGGGGGTGGATCTCCGCACATCCACGACGCAGGTGATGAAGGCCGCGCGTCTGGGAGCCGAGGAAGCCGGGGCCCTGTACGAGGCCGTCAGGGTCGCGGAGGCGGAGGACGAGGGGAACGACGTCGACGGGGCGGCAGAGCAGGAGGAGCGCATCGCCCGGCGGGTCCCTGCCGACGGACTGCCCGACGCTTCCGAAGGCGCCGATGACTGGGCCGGTCCGGCCGACGAGGATGATCGCCCGACCGTAGCGGACGAAGCGATGGAGGAACCGGATCCCGAGTCCTTCAGGGGAACGGTGCGTGTCGTGGACTTCGCAGAGGCCCGACGGGCCGGACTGCGGGTGCTCGAAAGGGATCGTCTGCACCCGGCCCCGGAGCGCCGTGTGTTGGACGCGGAACAGGAAGTGGGTCTCTTTCTGCTGCTCCGTGGGGAGAGAACCCCCTCGGAGCCGCTGCCTGCCGACTACGCGGCGCGGCTGCCGGAAGGGGGCGAGGCGTATCGTGCGTTCTCCGCGTTGCTCGCGCACAATCAGAAGCTCGTTCACAAGATCCTGCAGAGTGTACCGAGCCGGGACGTCGGGTGCGAGTACGACGATCTCGTTCAGCACGGCATGCTCGGGTTGATCCGGGCGGTGCAGAAGTTCGACATCTCCCTGGGATGCAAGTTCTCGACCTATGCCACCTGGTGGGTTCGGCAATCCATCACACGCGGGTGGAGCGAAGAAGGCTTCGCCATCCGGATCCCGGTACATGCGCGAGAGATGATGGAGAAGGTACGAAGAGCGGAGCGGACGCTTGTAGCGGAAGGGCTGATCCCCGGCATCGACGCCCTGGTCTCGGCAACCGCTCTTTCACCGAAGAAGGTGGAGTTCTGTCTGGGACTCCTCGGACGGCGTATGCACTCCCTGGACGAGCCCGTCGGCGAGGGCATCGCACTGGGGGAATGGTTCGTCGACGAGCTGCCACAGGCGGACAGTCCCGAGCGGGCTCTCCGGCCGATGTTCGCCCGTCAGGAAATCTTCCAGTTGTTCGAAGCGTGCGGACTCACGGGCAGGTCACGATACGTGGTGCTGCGACGATGGGGGTGCGTCGATGGCGAGTGTTCAACCCTGGAACAATTGGGCGGGGAACTCGGCGTCAGCCGTGAGCGTGTCCGGCAGATCGAGAGCCGAGCCTTCAAGGACATGCAGATCGTCCTGGGGCTGGCGCCCGACGAGCCACAGTCGGCAAGACGACGACGGAGAGCCGTCCGATCGGGCGAGCGCACAGTCGCGGGTGCCGGTGCGCGGAAACGTCGTGGGGAACCGAAGAGGACGAGTACGAGCCCCGCGCCGCGAGGGGGGAACGCATTTCCGGATCGGACGAGCAGGTCCATCGAGAGAGAGGGAGCGGTGACCTCGAAGGAGGAGTCCCGATTCGGCCAGTGGCTGGCCGAGCGGATGCACGACAGAGGAATGGACGACAACGAGCTTGCGGGGCACCTGGAGACACCGCGAGCGCTTGTCGAAGCCTGGCTCACCGGCCGCTCCGAGCCGCGTCCCGAGATGAAGGAACGTGTGCGGGAGGTCTTGCTGAGCGAGGGGGCTTCACTGCGCCCTGCCACCGGCGCCCCGGCGCAACAGGACCGCGGGAACATGACGACGTCGGCAGTTTGGTATCACAGGCCGGGGCACGACGACGGCGGCCGCGAGTTCGGCAACGCAGCTGCCTTCGCCTTCGAGGCCGACCTGGAAGTATTGGCCCGTGAGGCGACCCAGAACAGTCTCGACGAGCGTTTCAGAGGCAACGACCGTCCGGTCAGAGTTCGTTACACCTTGAACGAACTGACAGGAGAGGCGCTGGAACGATTCCGGGATGCGATCGGGTGGACCGACCTCCACCCTCACTTCGAGGCTGCGGCCGACCAGGATCAGAAGGTCGGGCGAGTCATCCGTGCCGGGCTGCGGGAAGTCTGCGAGAGGGGTCGTCTGTTGCTGCTCCGCGTCGACGACTACAACGCCAACGGACTGACCGGCGACGACTACGAGGACGGCCGGTTCGCCGCGGTGGTGCGGCGCCAGCTCGACAGTCACAAGACGGACGCGACCGCCGGAGGTTCGTACGGGCTCGGGAAGGCGACGCTCTGGGCGACCAGCCGCCTCGGACTCGTCCTCATCAACTCGACCCTCTCGGAGCCGCACGAGGGCTGCACGGAGCGGCGCCTGATCGGCAGGCTCGAACTCCCCTGGAGGGAAGTGGAGGGCGAAAGGTTCGCCGGTCCCGCTTGGCTGGGACAGCCCGACCATATGAAGGGCAACCCCGAAGTGGTGCGCTCCTGGTGGGCCGACGAGGCAACCGTCGAGCGTCTGCACCTCGCCCGTGACGGCGCCGAGCCGGGCACCTCCTTCCTGATCGTCGGGGCGCACGATGTGGCCAGCCTCGTCGGCGAGGACCCGGAGAGCGGAGCGGAGGAGGACGAGGAGAGCCTGGAGCGGATGCACACGAGGTTGGTGCGCGCGCTTGGACGTAATTTCTGGGCCGCGATGACGACGGGGGGCGATCACCGGCCACTGCTGGAAGCATCCGTACGAACGCTGCGGAACGGTGTGGAGCACATTGAGGAAGAGCCCGTCGACCCGCACGCGCACCAACCCGCGCGCGCCCGCGCGCTCCAGGCGTTCCTGAGTGGCACCACGGTCGACCGGCTCACCGAGGCGGGCCAGGTGGCGATGGCCACCGTGCCGTTGAAGGTCCCGGAACGGGACGGAGAATCCGGCACGGGCGGGGAGCATCGGGCCGTGCTCCTCGTCACGGAGGCCACGGACGCCGACGGAAAGATCAACCGGGTGACCGCGATGCGCGGCAACCGTATGACGGTCACGACCAAGTGGGTGCCCGGCCTTCCCGCGGGGACCAACCCGTTCCAGGCTGTCCTGCTGGCCGGCCGGGCCGCGGGTGACGTCACGCCCTTCGCGGCGGAGGCCGAGGAGTTCCTGCGGGCCTCCGAGCCGCCGGAACACAACAAGTGGGGGCAAACCGATGAGCTCAGGATGCGTTACTCGCCCTCGTCGCACCGTCGCATCGCCGCCCTGACCACGGCGACGAACAAGGCGGTGCTCGACATCGTGGCGGTGCGGAAGGAGAAGAGGCCCGCAGGCATGGGCAAGGTGAAGAAGAACCTCAAGATTCCGCACCGTCCCTCCTCGAAGGCCAAGGGGCCGACGACGCCTCCGCAGCTGGACGGCCTGGAGGCCGTGATCGCAACATCCGGAGCCTGGGAGATCACCGCCGAGGTCAAGGTCCCGCACGGAGGAGCGCCGTGCAGCATGATCCCTGTCGCGAAGCTGGAAGTGCGCTCCGGCCCTCGTCCATTGATCAAGTGGGCCGAGCTGGTCGCCGTCAAGGACTGTGAAGTGGAGGATGGCGTTCTGCGCTTTCCGCACGGCGGACGGCGCGCCGTCTTCCGAGGCGTCACGGATGTGGCCACGCAGCCGGTGCGAGGAGCGTTGACCGGGCTCGTCGTCGAGCTTCAGGAGAGCCGGGGAGGCCGAGCATGAGGGCCTACCCGTACCCCCGTCTGACCGGTGCGGTGACGGCGCGGGTCACGGCCGTGCGGCTGCGCGGCGCCGGCGAGTGCCGTGAAGTGCTGGACTACGTGAAGGCGTGCTCGGCCATCGAGCAGGTCGTGGCACTGGGCACGGCGGAGCGGGACGACTGGCACACCGCCTGTCTCTCGCTGTCGGCGACCGTACCGGCCCGGGAGATCAGGAATAAGGGGCACTGGTCCGATGTCTCGGTCGTCGCCGTGCTCACCGATGGTGCCACCAATGTGCGCACCGTCGCCCGATTGGAACCCGGGGCCGGGGGGAGCGGCGAGTGGACCGGGGAGATCGAGCTGAACCGGGATCAGCACCTGGACCGTGCGAGCCTCGCGGTGCATGTGGTGGCCACGGTCGGCGGCGTGCCGGGACGAGTGATCGCGTCCATGGAGCGGGATTGGGTGGTCGATGTGACGGCCGAGGCCCCCAGCAGAGACCAGGAGCTGGACGTCACCTCCGTCAGCTTCGGCCGCGGCGCCGAGTGGCTCCGGGAGCTCCGGGACGCGCCGTGGGTCGTGGACACCTCCGGGCGTCTGCCCACCGTTCGTCTGAACTCCGACTTCGAGGGACTTGTGGCCCTGATGGAGTCCGAGGGCACGCCGACGGAGAAGGCCGTCGCCGAGGTACTGCGAGCCCATATGTGCGCAGAGGTGTGGGCCGCCGTCTTTCACACCGCGATCGGTGACATCGAGATCGAGGAGGACGGAACTCCTCAATTCCCGCCCGACTGGCGAGGAGCCGTGCTCCGGGAGATGCTCCCGGACGTCGTGCCCACGCGATCTCTGGAAGATGCCCTCCGAGAGGTGCACAGGCGCCGTGTCGGGGAGGGGAGTTGGGCGGATCTGCAGCCCCGCATCCACTACGCGGCCGCCCGCCGCGCGAAGGTACCCCAGGCGCTTGCCGCCACTGTGCGCGGCATCGAACGACTCGACCAGGAGACCCACGCGTGACCTCTCGCCCCGAGTACCTGCCGGAACGGCTCGCCCTGCTTTCGGGGGCTCAGGCCGCCGACTTCCTCTCCGCCGGGCTGCTGGAAGGACGTGAGGACGTCCCCTCGATCGCCTTGAACAAGGTGGCCGAGCCGCTGTCCGGCGACGAGGCGCGATGGCTGCTGCACCGTGTACGGGACCTCGTCGACGACGCACTCGCCATGTTCGGTGGCGGACGTCCTACCGTCGCGGACGCCTGGTTGGCCCCGAGGCTCCATGACACTCTGCGCCTGACGCGGGCGGAAGCGGCGGACAAGGGGCTCTGGGCGTATCTGGCACTGGGAGTGGCGCCGGACTACGTTGTCTGGCGCCACGCGCCGGGTCCGAACCCGGACGGTTCCCCCGGAAGCGTGGCTCGGGACAGGTTCGTCGGCACGCTCGACAAGCAGACGTTCGCCCGACTCTGGTGGGCGGCCGAGCTCTTCCGTGACGGTGTCGACTACCGTCCCGCGGAGGTGGCCTGTGGCAATCAGGAGATGTTCAATTCCGCTCTCCGTCTTGACATTATCGATCACCGCCCCACGGCCCAGGCGTTCATCAGCCTCATCGAAAGCGGGACCGTGGGCACCGGTCGCGAGGTCAACGCGCTGCTCGCCGCTGCCAACGCTGCTGCTGCGACGCTGATGTACGACGTCATCGCCCCGGATGTGGAGCGCGACGGAGGCGCGGTGCGCGAATGGATCGCCGCAGCTGAATCGGCCATCCCCCCTCCGCGTCACCGCCTCCCCGAGGGCCCGGCCGAGGAGCGGGTACCGGAGGAATCGGTTCGGAAACTGGCGGCCCACTTCGGGGAGTTGTTCAGGGAGGGTCGCGTCAGAGGGAGGACATCCCGCGAGAACGAGTGACATCGTGCGAGCCGGTGGGGCACCGGCTCCGGTCCTCGCATCCGTGGGCGCGCAGCAGGTCCGTGGTGGCCGACGGAACCGTCGGCCACGTGGTCGCTGCGCACAGCTCGGCCTGTGTCGGGGTGGTTCCGCGCAACGCCTTGCTGAGGACGTGCATGCCGAGCAGCGGCGGCACGGCGTTGCCCACCTGCTGCGCCTGGTCCTTTCCCGACCAGGGGTAATTGTGCGGAAAAGTCTGGAGTACTCCAGATTCCGAAATGGTGAATCGGTCGAATTTCTTGGCTTCGAAATCGGCGATGCTTTTGTAGACTCGATTGCGCGAGATTTTCCCGGTTACTGTGAAGGAAGGTTCCGAGGACGGGCGGCAGCCTCGATTTTTCGGATCTCCTCCTGAGCCGTAGTTCGAGACGACGAAGAAGTTCATGCGGCCGTCCGTCCGCAACCGGGACACGTCCACGGGAGAGTTTTCGGGCCTGCTCGCCGCATCGAGCGCCTCTCCCATGGAGACCCATGGGAGAGCGGTTGCCTGCGGCTCGGAATCGGTCGGGAGCGTGTCCGGCTGGACGGCTGTCCGCCGGCCCCGCTGCAGGTCGAAGGGGAGGTGGGTGGCTTGCGGTGCCTCGACGCTCCCGTCCCCCGCCAGGCGTGCCACCAGGATGGCTCGGGTACGTGTCTGGGGCACACCGAACCGCTCGGTCTTCAGTTTCCAGCAGTCGGCCTCATACTTGATGCCCTTGAGTCGTCCTTCACCGCTGCTGAGCAGCCGTGCGTAGACCTCCCAGAGCGGCAGGACTTCGGGTACCTGCTCCAAGACGATGACCCGGTACGGATCGCGTTCCTCCGCGTCGATCGCCTTGAGGAGCCAACGGAGAGGCTCCAGGACCAAGGCGGTGCGGTAGTCGTCGAGGTCGTGCAGCTCTTTGTCGATCTGGGTCTCGTCCTCTCCGTCGACAAGGCGGTGGAGGAATTTCTCGACCCTGTCCAGCGCGCGCCGTCCCGCACCGTTTCCGGCGACAGAGAATGACTGGCAAGGTGGTCCTCCGGCCAAAATGTCGACCGAGGCCGGGATCTCCTCGAAACGTGTGCGACGCATAACGCTCACATCGGCGTGGAAGGTCGGCAGACCCGCCGCATATCGGGTCTCGCAGGCGTTTCTGTCCCATTCGATCCCGACGCTCCTGAACCCCAGGAAGTGCGCCGCCACGTCGAGCCCGCCGGGGCCCGCGAAGAGATCCAGAATTCGGACGTCGTCGAGATGGTGAACCTGTGTTCCTGGGCTGCTCATGGGGTTGCAGTGTAGCCATCAACAGGAGGCTCTGATGTTGACAGAGCGGATTTGACCGCCCGTCCGAGCTCCCGTCCCACCGGCGGCGGGGTGGCATGTCCGACCTGACGGTAGCGGGCCGTCTTCTTCCCGGCGAACCTCCAGTCGGCCGGGAAGCCCTGGAGGAGGGCGGTCTGATCCGTGGTCAGCCTGACCATACCGTCTCGCCCCTTCCCCGGCGCCCAGACGAAGTCCGGCCCCGGGACCGTGTCGGCCACGGTGCCCCCGTCGACACCCATCCGTGCCCAGGCGTTCCGCGTCCCCGTCGGGCCGAGATCCGCACCTCCTCGTCGCTCGGATCCACCGACCAGCGTCGGGGCCGGGCGGACCGCCTGCGACGCCCACCGGTCCGCGTCCCGCCAACCGCGCAGAGACATGGATTCCCTGAGCGCCCGGCCCACGGAGAGATACTCGCGTACGGTCGGCTCGGGGGGACGGAATCCGTCGAAGTACGGTGCCTGGAACGCGGCCAGGACCCCGTGCTTGCGGATCTGCGGTACGCCGAAGTCGACCGCGTTGAGGACGAACCACCGGAACCGATAGCCGAGATGCTCCAGTTCCTCCCGGACGAATTGGCGGATCGGCTCGAAGTTGGATGAGAGCACCAGCTCCGACACGTTCTCGATGACAAGGGCTCGGGGTCGGACCGCATGGGCCAGATAGAGAGTCGCCTTGAGCAGACGCAGCTCGCCCTCGGTGTCGACCCGGGCAACGGTCGCGCTGGACTTCACCCGAGGCAGCCCGGCGGCCAAGAGGTCGACGTCGTGGATCTCCGGATGCTGCGACGGGGAGAACTCCCACAGATCTGTCTCCAGCGCCTGCCAGTCGGGACGATTCATGCGGAGCGTCTCGCAGGCGACGCGCTTCATGTCCAGGAGTAGTACGGGTTCGAACCCGGCCTGTTCGAGCCCCAGTGACAGACCGCCGGCCCCCGCGCATATGTCGATGAATCGCAGTTCGCTCATTGGGCCCTGCCCCTTTGCTGTTTGCGACTGTCGGCTCGTTCCCGTTCGACGACCGCAGCGACCTCACGCATGACGGTGTCCGGCGACTCGTGTTCCCAGAAACGTAGAACCGTCCAGCCCTCGGAGACGAGCTGGGCGTTCGTCTCCTGGTCCCGAGCGATGTTGCGGTCGAGTTTTCGACGCCACCAGTCCGCATTCGCCTTGGGGCTGGTGGCGTGCTCGGGGCAGCCGTGCCAGAAGCAGCCGTCGATGAGAACGGCCAACCGCGTTCGCGTGAACGCGATGTCGATCTTGCGTCGGCGCATGCCCGGGACAGGGTAGTGGACCCGATAGCGGTACCCGGCTGCGTGGAGAAGCTGTCGCACCGCCCGTTCGGCGCCGGTGTCCTGGTTGGTCTGTCGGCTCATCCGAGCCGAGACATCGGGGCTGGAGGGGCGGGGGGCGGACATGCCCCCAGTATCCTACGTCCCGCCACGGTAATGGAATCGCACCGAAGCACGCGCCTGCCGGAGTGAGAGCTCCGAATCCTCATCGCCTTTCGGAGAGCGTCAAGGCAGCTCGGGTCGTCGGGGGGCCGGCCATGGGGCGGTGGTGCCAGAGGGCGGTGAGGAGTTCGCGTTCGCGGGCGGTGAAGTCGGGTGGCGTCGCGCCGTATTCGGCTCGGGCGCGGAGGAGGGCCAGGGCTGTCGCGTCGTGCTGGTAGGCGGCCACCGTGCGGGCCGCCGCCGGGCCGTGGCTGCGGCGGGCGGTGGTGCGGGCCAGGGCGCGGGCCCGCATCGAGGAGAGGGACCAGGGTTCCGGTTCGCTGAACCAGCCCGCCGCGGCGTACGCGGGCAGCGTGTCCCGGACGATGCGGAGCTCGTGCTGCCGCGACCAGATCGCCAGCCAGGTCAGCGCCGCGAAGACCGGGATCATGAAGAGGCCGTAGACGGCGATGAAGGTGAGGTTCTGGAAGGACGCGGAGCCGTTCCAGATGCCGTGCAGCAGGATGCCCGTGAACAGGCCGAGGAGCGGGAGGATCCAGCGCAGCGCCCGGCGGCGGTTCGGGAGCGTGGCGACTATGCCGAAGGCTATCCCCGTGAGGGCGGTGAAGAGGGGGTGCGCGAAGGGCGCCAGGACGATGCGTATGAAGAACGTCGCCGCCGTCGCGGAGTCCTGCAGGCTGTCCGGGTTCAGGACCTCGTCCTCGCCGTACGCCGTACCGAGGTAGAGCACGTTCTCCGTGAACGCGAAGCCCGTGGCGGTGATGCCCGCGGCGGCCAGGGCCGCGACGACTCCGCTCATATGCCGGCGGCGGAAGACGAAGAGCAGGACGACGGCCGCCGCCTTCGTCGACTCCTCGACGACCGGCGCGACGAGGGTGGCGCCCAGCGTGTCCGCCTCGTGCTGGGAGTCCACGGCGACGGAGCTGGCGAGCCAGTCGGTGGCGAAGCTGTTGGCGACGAGCGCGACCAGCGTCGCCGCGCACGCGCCCCACGCGAACGCGAACAGGTGGGTACGCCAGGGCGCCGGCTCGGCGCCGTCCAGCCAGCGGAACGCCGCGAGGAGCAGCGGGACGGGGAAGAACGCCAGCCCGAGGCCGACGAGCAGGCCCTGGGTGCCGGTCTGCTCCCGTACGAGGGCCAGGATCATCAGCCCGCTGAGCGCGAGCAGGGTGACCAGCACGAGCGCGCGCAGCGTGCGGTGGTGCCGGTGCCACCAGGATTGCAGGGCTCGCGAGCGGGACGGGGACGGGGAC
>NZ_JAAKZZ010000699.1 GCF_011045075.1 Streptomyces boncukensis | reverse complement strand
GCCTGACCATCGCCGTGGGCGCGGGTCACCAGGGCAGATCCGTGCCCACAGCCGAGGTAAGAGCGGGCTGAAGATTCGCTTCACCCCCGCCCTGAAGGACGGAGCACTGCGAATGATCCCGGTAGCCCCGCGGCGAGGGGGCGCGCGATACCTGAGCGCACCCCCTCGCCCACGCGCCTGACTCACTCGCGGGCCGCCCCGGAGCCGGAGGCGGCGCGCTCCAGCAAGCCGGTACGGGCCGCGAGCGCCGCCGCCTCCAGCCGCGAGCCGACCCCGAGCTTCATCAGCACCCGCTGCACATGCGTACGGGCCGTGCTCGGCGCGATCCCCATCCCCGCCGCGATCAGCCGGGTGTCCTCCCCCTCCGCGACCCGCACCAGGACCTCGACCTCGCGCGGCGTCAGCATCTGCAGCAGCCGCGCCCCCTCGTCGTCCGGCTCGGCCGCGGGGTTGAGCAGCTCGGTGAAGGACTGCTGCAGCAGCTGCGGGGCCACGGCCGACTCCCCGGCCCGCGCCTTGACCATGGCGCGCTCCACCCCCTCGATGCGCTCGTCGTGCCGGACATATCCGGACGCGCCCGCGGCGAAGGCGGAGGCGATACCGCGCGGGCTGGGCACCGGGCCCAGGACCACCACGGCGATCTGCGGTTTCTCCCGCTTGATCCGGAGCACCGGGTCGAAGACACCGGGCTCCGCTGGCGTCGCCGTCCCCAGCAGACACACCTCCGGGGCCCGGTTTATCACCAGCTCGGCCGCGCCCGCGCTGGGCGCCGCCGCGGCGAGCACCCGGTGGCCGCGGAGTTTCAGGGCCGAGGCCAGGGCCTCGGCGAGCAGGCGGTGGTCGTCGACCACCATGAGCCGCACGCTCATAGAGCTCCCCCCACAGTCCCGAAGAATCGGCACCCCCCAGGCCCGACCCCTCTCCTGTTCCCCGGAAGCTACACGCTCACCCGCCGTTCCGCGCCCATTACGAGGGGAAATCCCCCCAGGACGGCGTGATCCTCACCGTCGGAGGGGTCACGCCAGAGGTCCGCCCGCGAAGTCCGGACGAAGCGAGTGAACATGACGGGAGCGTCAGTTCGTATGCGGGTTATAGAACCTCTTCGACCACTCGCACGCCTTGAGGGCGGAGCCGTTGAACCGGCACACCTGGAGCTGAACGGAGTACACGACGCCGCTCCTCGTCACAGAAAAGTCCCGGTAGTTCGTGGCCCCGGATCCGACCGCCTTGGTCCATTTCGAGTAGCTGGTTCCGAACCGGGACGACTTAACCTGGATACGAGCCCGTGCGTGCTGGCCATCCCTCGCGGTGTCCTTGGCCTCCAGGGCGATGGGAACGACTTGCGTGTCGGACGCAAATGTCATCGCGACGTGTCCGTACGCCCCCCGAACCTCGGCACTACCGCCCACGACCGCCTGCGCCGTACCCGCTGAAGCGAACACGGCCCCGAGGGCCACTGCCGCAGCAGCACTTGCCGACGCGAGAGCTCTGTTCCCTGCCCGCATATCCGTATCCCCAGTCCGAAGAGCAAACATGTGTCCGACGATCATGCGGATGAAGACTATACGCGCACAGCTCACTCCGCTCCGAAACCGGCCGCCAGCTTGCTGAAGGGGCTGGTGTAGCCGGAGTCGCGCTTCTTGAGGAGGTTCGCCTTGTGCAGGAAGAGCCGGTTGTGCTCCCAGAGCAGCGGCATCCGCAGGCTGCTCGAACTGATGTTGAACGCCTGCTCGCCGGAGCCCTGGCGGGAGGCGGGCAGCTGCAGCAGCCGGGTCTGCTTGCCCTTGCCCGGCTCGATGCTGACGACCTCGCCACCGCCCTGGTAGTCCGGCAGCTTGTACGCGATGAGGTTCGTCCCCTGCATACGGAGCGGGATGAAGCTGCGCTTCTCTCCCGCCTCCGCCTTCCACTTGGCGTTCCCGGAGTTGAAGTCGAGCGCCATGATCTCGTTGGTCCGCCCGTAGTCGGCCTGGCCGCTGTGCTCCTTGGTGGCCAGATAGACGGTGTCGGGGCCCACGGCGATGTTGTAGCACGAGTCGACACCCTGGTAGTAGCAGGGCGAGACGTACTTCTTGTCGAGCGGGATCCTGGCCTTCAGCGCCTTGTCCTCACCGACCGTCATCAAGTCGGAGACCGAGGATGACCTGCTGCTGGTGCCGACCGCCAGGACCAGGGGGTCCGTGGAGGCAATGTTGATGCTCTTGACGCCCTTGGGGACCTTGAACTTCCAGGTGGCCTTGCCCTTGTTCTTCGGGTCGAGCCGCTGGACGGTGTACTGCGGCTTGTCGTAGTCGGTGCCGCACCGGGTGACCGCGTAGAGGTGCTTGCCGCCCGCGTACCCCTCGTCGCGGCAGTTGCTCGGCTTGGCCGACCACAGCTCCTTGCCCGACGGGATGTCGTAGGCGGCCGAACCGCCAGTCCAGGCGGACGCCACGGTGTCTCCGCTGATCGCCACGTTCTCGTTGGACGACTCGCGCTCGGCGTTCGGCATCTTCTCGTCCATGACGATCTTGCCGGTCTCGATGTTGACCACGACCATGTGGTTGCAGGATGCCTTGCTGGAGACGGTCTCCCGCACCACCAGCCCCACCTCGTGCCGCTTCGTCATCCCGTTCGAGGCGCCGCAGACCTCGCCGCGGAGCTTGACGGGCTTCTTCTGCTGGTTGGTCTTCAGGTCCACCACCAGCAGTTCCTTCAGGCCGGTCTTGGCGAACACCTTGTCGGTCGCCCACGCGCCCGGCACCTTGGTGTAGTCCTTGACCTCGGGGTCGTCGATGCTGAACAGCTCGTCGCCCTTGGTGCTCGTGGGCTTGGGGTCGGCGCCGCCGCGCTGGGAGCCCTGGGAGCCCTGGGAGTTGTTGCCCTTCGACTCGTCCTTCTTGTCGTCCCCGTCGTCGTCCCTGGTCAGGAAGAAGACGCCGGCCCCCGCGACCAGCACCGCGGCGACGGCCGCCGCGACGATCGCGATCATCTTGTTGTTCTTGCCGCCCCCGCCGCCAGGGGCGCCGGGAGCCGGGTACATGGGGGGCTGCTGCTGGCCCGTCGCCCCGTACGGGCCGTACGGGCCGGGC
>NZ_JAAKZZ010000698.1 GCF_011045075.1 Streptomyces boncukensis | reverse complement strand
ATTCAGGGGTCCACAGGGTGCCGGGGATCTCGCCGAGGGTGAATTCGCGCTGGCGGACGCCGCCGTCCAGGCGCTGCTCGGAAGTGATGTGCATGGTCGTGCCTTTCGGGAGAGCTCACAGCGGCGCTCCCGGACGACCTATCGCCCGACCGTGACCCCGGAGGGGAGCACCCATGTCGATACTGCGTTCACGGGTACCACCTCCTCGATCTCCGGCACGGCCGACGGAAACGTAGCAGCGGCCGCCGTGGCCCGCCAACCGGTTATCGGCGGCGGTCACGGGCGGCGGTCACGCGCCGATGGCGCGCCAGCCGCTTTCGAGGAGCTCGAAGGCGCGGGTGACGGCCCCGGCGGGGTCGTCGTGTCCGCGGGCGGCGCGGGGGGCTTCGAGGGCGAAGTGGGCCAGCGCGGTGCAGGCGGGATCGTCCGGGGGCAGGCCGCTGTCCTCCGCGATCGCCGCAGCGAGAGCCGCGGTGTGGCGCAGCCACATGGCCTGGGCGTAGTCGCGCAGGGCCGGGGTGCTGTCGACCAGGTCGAAGAAGGCGGTGAAGCGGGCGTCGCCGTGGGCGGCGGCCAGCCGGTGGCGCAGCGCGTGCTCGCGCAGGGCGGCGGGGATGGACCGGCCCTCGGGGCGTTCGCGTACGGCGGCGAGCAGCCGGGCCTCCTGGGCCGCGTCCTCGTCGAAGACGAGGGCTTCCTTGACCGGGAAGTGCTTGAACAGCGTGGTGGTGGACACGTCGGCGGCGTCCGCGATCTCACGGATACCGACGTCGTCGTAGCCGCGTTCGAGGAACAGGCGCAGCGCGGCATCGGCGATGGCCTGACGGGTGGCCGCCTTCTTCCGTTCGCGGCGCCCCATCGGTGCGGCCGGGGTGCCGGCTTCGGTGTCGCTCATGCTCGGACCCTACCGCGCTGGGTTGCCCGGATACAAAAGTTGGATTGTTGCACTTATTTATCGGTTGTGCTCTCCTGGGGCGGCCATCGCGAGCCCACTTCTCCCTTTCCTCCCCTTCCCCTGTCCGAAAGGAGCGAGCAGGCATGTCCACGCCTGGATCCCTCTCCGCCCCCGCACCGCGTATCGCGATCATCGGCGCCGGCCCCGGCGGCCTGATCTGCGCCCGCATCCTGCAGCGGCACGGCCTCACCGCCGCCGTCTACGAGCGTGAGACCGCCCTCGGCGCGCGCAACCAGGGCGGCACCCTCGACCTGCACGAGGACAACGGCCAGACCGCCCTGCGCGAAGCCGGGCTGCTGGACGACTTCTTCCGCGTCTCCCGCCCCGAGGGGCAGGAGATGCGCCAGCTGAACCCGGCCGGCAGCCTCCTCTTCCACCACACCCCCGCCGAAGGCGAGCGCTCCAAGCCGGAGATCGACCGCGGCCAGCTGCGCGACCTCCTCCTGGACTCCCTCCAGCCCGGCACCGTGCGCTGGGGCCACACCCTGCGCTCCGTCGAGGGGCCCGCATCCGGCCCCCGTCAGCTGCACTTCGCCGACGGCACCGTCGTCGAGGCCGACCTCGTCATCGGCGCCGACGGCGCCTGGTCCACGGTCCGGTCCGCCCTCTCCGACGCCATACCCCGGTACAGCGGCGTCAGTTTCCTCGAAGCCCGGTTCGACGACGTCGACACCGAGCACCCCGGGATCGCCGACCTCGTCGGTCAGGGCACCGCCGCGGCGGCCGACGGCGACCGCGGCCTGTTCGCCCAGCGCAACAGCGGCGACCACATCCGCGTCTACCTCATCCAGCGCGTCCCCGCCGACTGGATCAGCGCCGCCGGCCTGACCATCCAGGACACCGACGGCATCCGCGCCCTGCTGTCGGACCGCTACCGCGACTGGTCACCGAATCTGCGCCGGCTGCTCACCGACAACGACGGCCGCTACGTCGACCGCCCCATCCACGCCCTGCCCGTCCCGCACACCTGGGAGCAGAACCCCACCGTCACCCTGCTGGGCGACGCCGCCCACCTCATGCCCCCGCTCGGCGTCGGCGTCAACCTCGCCCTGCTGGACGCCTGCGAACTCGCCCTCGCCATCGTGCATCACAACACCGTCGAGGACGCCGTCCTCGCCTACGAGAAGACCATGCTGCCCCGCTCCACGCAGATGCAGCAGCGCCTCGACAACGGAGCCGAAGAACTGCTCTCCGCCGAACCGCCCGACTGAGGCGTGCCCGGTCACAGGGCGTCCAGGAGCAGGGGCAAGGAGCGGTGGAACTCCCGTCTCCAGTACGGCGGGGAGTGTGTGCCGGAGGAGAAGTGCGTGGTCACGGGGGCGCCGAGGGCACGCAGGCGGGCGGCGACGGCGCGGGACTCGTGGTGCATCAGCGTCTCGGTCGGCGAGATCGCGTCCTCGGGGAACGGGTCGTCGGGGTCCTCCAGGCCGGGGATGTGGGGGTCGGGCTCGACGTCCGGCGGGTCGAGGGGGCCCGCTCGGCCGTCGCCGCTGGAGAGGTGGACGGGGATGTTCCGCAGGCGGTGGGCCAGGTGGTAGGGGTCGTGGGCGCGCCAGTTGGCGCGCTGGGCCACCGGGTCGCCCCACAGGGCCCGCCAGTCCAGGCCGAGGTAGGTCATCCCGGCCTCGATCGCGTGCGGATGCCGGGCGGGATGGACGTATCCGCTGTAGCCGGCCACGGCCCGGAAGAGGCCCGGGTGGCGTGCCGCGTAGGAGAGCGCGCCGAAGCCGCCCTGGGACTCGCCTGCGGCGACGCGGCGGCTGCCCGCGCCGTAGTGGCGTTCCAGGAGGGGCCTGACCTCCTTGAGGTGGAAGAACTCCACGGCGGGCGGGCCGCCCTTGCCGTGGTTGTGCCAGTCGGTGTAGAAGCCGAAGAACGGCATCCCGGGCATGACGACCAGCACGTCGCGCAGTTCGGGCAGCCGGTCGAGCCCGGCGTCGTAGTCCTCGGTCCAGGCGCGGTAGTTGCCGTCGCCGCCGACGAGGAGGTAGAGCACGGGCCAGCGGTCCCCGGGGCGCCGGTCCTCCCAGCCCTCCGGGGTCAGCAGCCGGACCTTCGCCTCGCCGCCCAGGGCGGGCGAGTCGAGCGTGAGGTCGACCTGACGCGGCCCGGTCCGCTCCTCGGCGACCACGCCGGGCG
>NZ_JAAKZZ010000697.1 GCF_011045075.1 Streptomyces boncukensis | reverse complement strand
CCGCCCGTGCCGCGCGAGTCGGGGATGACGAGCGGGCGGTAGGCGCTGAGCCCGCCGAGGTCTCCGAGGTAGGCGGCCTCGCGCGCCGGGCCGCCCGCGAGGCAGACCAGCGGCGCTGAGGCGCTCGCCTCGCCCAGGGTGCGATAGGCGAGCCGGGCGCCGTCGTAGGACGTGTAGTGGGGCATATGGGGGAGTGTGCCGGAATTGCGGCGCATTCTCGTGGACCGCCGTTCACTTGGACGCGGGGTTCCGTACAACCGTCGCCGGGTGTGACGGGTCTCACGTGGTGGACATGATCCATCCGCAGGGCACGCCTATGGGAGGAACTGTGCGCAAGAGAACGCTGACGGCCTCGGCCGCGGGAGTGGTGGCCCTGGCCCTGGGAGTTCCGCTGGCCGCCGCGCCCACCGCGGCAGCCGGCACGGACGACGTCAAGGCCAGGGTGGCCGCCGCGTACAAGGCCGACTTCAACGGCGACGGCTACGCGGACACGGTGAGCCCCGGCCCGTACGGCACGGTCGGCGACGTCGAGGACGCCGGGTACGTCACGGTGGTCTACGGCTCGCCGAACGGCGCCGACACCCAGCGCCGGCAGGTCATCACGCAGCAGACCGACGGCATCCCCGGGGACCCGGAGAAGGGCGGAGGCTGGGGCGGCGTCCTGACGGCCCGCGACTTCAACAGCGACGGCGTCACCGACCTCGCCGTGTCCAACCTGGGCGGCCGGGCCGGGGTCACCATCATCTGGGGCGCCAAGGGCGAGGGCCTCACGAAGGGCGTCACGGTGGCCGGCGACGACGTCAACGGCAGCCGGATGGCGGCGGGCGACGTCAACGGGGACGGGTACGCCGACCTGGTCACCGCCAAGGGCGGCGGCTGGGGCGGCTCCGCGCTCCAGGTGCTGCACGGCCCGTTCACGGGCGGCGAGCCCGCGTCCACCGAGGACCTGACCGCCGACGTGGGCGACAGCGACCTGGGCGAGATCACCGTCGGGGACGTGACGGGGGACGGCATCGACGACGTCTTCGCCACCTACGGCTTCGAGGAGATGTCCCGCTCCTCGCAGTTCTGGCCGGGCGGCAGGAGCGGAGCGGGGAAGCCGGTGCCCGTCGAGGACGCGGCGACGGCCGCCATCGGGGACGTGGACAAGGACGGCCGCGGCGACCTCGTCATCCGCACCGTCCCGGGCGGCGTCCTGGAGAACCTGCCCTACGACCACGGCACCGTGAAGGTGCTGTACGGCACGGACGACGGGCCCAGCAAGACCCGTACGACCACCCTGGACCAGAACAGCCCGGGGGTGCCCGGAGCCAACGAGGACGGCGACCAGTTCGGCGCCTCGCTGGCCACCGGGGACGTCAACGGCGACGGCTACGCCGATGTCGTGGCGGGCGTGCCCGGCGAGGACATCGGCAGCGGCGCCTCCGGCAAGGACACCGGTGCCGCCGTCCAGCTGCTCGGCGGCTCCGGCGGGCTGAGCGGCACCGGCGCCAAGGCGTTCCACCAGGGCACCTCCGGCGTCCCGGGGGCCGTGGAGGCCGAGGACGCGTTCGGCAAGGCCGTCGCGCTCGGCAACACGGACGCCGACGGCTACGACGACCTCGCCGTCGGCGCCCCCGGGGAGGACGGCACGGCGTCCCAGCCCGAGGCGGGTGCGGTGTGGGTGCTGCGGGGCTCCGCGTCCGGCGGCCTGGCGACGGACGGGATCGCCTCCTGGGGCCCGGCGGCGCTGGGAGCCCCGGCGGCGAACGCCCGCCTGGGCATGACGTTCCCCCGCTGAGGGGCTCCCGCCGAGGGGCCCCGCCGGGGTCCCTCCGGGGACGGACTCAGGCCGCGGCCCACTCCGGGTCGCGGCCCATCCACGCGGCGAGCCGGGTGTAGGTGTCGGCGCCCTCGGGCGCCTCGCGGACCGGGTCGAAGGGCACATGCTCCTCGGTCCTGGACTCGGGCGGCGCGAGCGCGCCGACCACCTCACGCGCCAGCTCGGCGAGTTCGGCGTCCAGCCCTTCGGTGCTCTGCCCGAGCGCCCGCGCGGCGTCCCACGCGTGCATACAGGCGTCGGACGCGGCTACCGCGATCGAGGCCCGTCCGTTCCAGTCGCCGAACGGCAGCGTGAACGTCCGGTCGAGCACGGCGTCGTCGGCCCAGGTGGCGCGCACCCGCTCGGCGCGGTCGGCGAACGCGGCGGCGAAGTCGTCCCCCGGAGCGGTGGCGATCGCGTCGAACGGCGGCGGCTCGGCGCCCTCGGCCATGGCCGCCAGCCGGTCCGCGACCGTGAGCGTGTGCCCCAGCAGCTCCCGCACGGTCCACTCGGTGCAGGGCGTCGGCGCGTCGAGCCGCTCGGGCGCGGCGCTCGCGGCGATGGCCCTCAGCTGGGCCAGCGCGCGGTCGTACAGCGGCCGGGTGTCGGGTATCGAGGACGGATCCATGGGCGAACCTCCCTGGTGATGTGATGGATCTTCAGCATCGCACACCCGCCGCGTCCCGAGTCCCCTGTCCCCAGGCGCACTTGACCATGTGCGGGCGGCACGGAACCGTGTGCCGGGCCCCGGGTGCGGGGATCGCCGAGGAGTGGAGGAGAGACCGTCATGCATGCAGGCAGCGTCGCCGTCGTGGGCGGCAGCATCGCGGGGTGCGCAACGGCTCTGGCGGCCGTGCGCGGCGGCGCCGAGCGGGTCACGCTCTTCGAGCGGGCCGCCGGTCAGCTGCGGGAGCGGGGCGTCGGCCTGGCCATGCACGCCGACCGCTACGCCGAGCTGGCGGACGCCGGATACGTGGACGACGGCATGCCCTGGGGCCCGCTGGAGCGCCGGATCTGGACCGTGCGGGACGACGCGGGGGGCGCGGCGCTGGGCCGGGACCTCCAGGTGCAGGACTTCCCCTTCCGCGCGTACTCCTGGGGGCCGCTGTGGAGCGAACTGCGCCGCCGCGTGCCCGACGAGGTGGACTACCGGACCGGGGCGAGCGTCACGGCCGTCGAGGAGGACGCCGACGGGGTGACGCTGGCCCTCGCAGACGGCGGCCGGGAGCGGTTCGACGTGGTGATCGGCGCCGACGGCTACCGGTCGGTGGTGCGCGACACCATGTTCCCCGGGCTCCAGCC
>NZ_JAAKZZ010000696.1 GCF_011045075.1 Streptomyces boncukensis | reverse complement strand
ACGGGAGATTGCGGCGGTTGGATCGCGTACATACGTCTACGGTGACGCCCCGAGCGCCGGGTGACCAGCATCGGGACTAGTAGCGCGCAACCGGTAGGTGCACCATGACCGCGCTCCCCCGGAGGCCCGCCGGGACTTCCGCCGCGTCAACCTGCTCACCGGCTGCTACGCCGCGCTGGGCCTGCTGACCCTCGGCGTCGTCGCGATCGCCAACAGCAGGCGGACGCGCTCGGCGTTCCGCCGCTAGAGTCCGCCCGCGCCGATCTCGGCCCACACCGTCTTCAGCGGGGCGGGCCCCTCCACCACGCCCCAGCGCGTGCTGAGGGCCTCCACGATCGCCAGCCCCCGCCCGCCCTCGTCGTCGGGCGCGGGCCGCGGCACCGGCGCGGGGGGCGGCAGCAGCTCGCACCGCGTGTCCGTCACCTCGATCCGCACTGTCTCGCGGCCGTCGAGAACCAGCCGCAGCTCGAAGTCCCGCCCCGGCACCCGGCCGTGCAGCACGGCGTTCGCCGCCAGCTCCGCGACGACCGCGCCGACGGCCTCCGAAGCGGGCGCGCCGAACGGCACCCCCCACGCCTCAAGCTGGTGGAGGGCGAGCAGCCGGGCGAGTCGCGCCCCGCGCCGGGTGGCGGAGAAGCGCTGGCTGAACACACGTACGGTCACGGGAGATTGCGGCGGTTGGATCGCGTACATACGTCTACGGTGACGCCCCGAGCGCCGGGTGACCAGCATCGGGACTAGTACGGTAGGTGACCGTACCACTCCGCAGCGTCGACAGTACTGTGCCATCTCAGTGACCCTGGGTGGATGACGGACTACGAAGAGCCCGAATCCTCCGACAGCCTCCGGGCGTTCGGGGAGATCGTCGCGAGCTTCCGGGAGCGCGCCGGCCTGACACAACCCCAGTTCTCCGACCTCGTGCGGTACTCGCTGCACACGGTCCGCTCAGTGGAGCAGGGCCGCAGGTTTCCGCCACCCGACTTCCCCGACCGCGCCGAGCACGTGCTGGACGCCTTCGGCACGATCAAGAGGGCCGCCAAGCACCTGTCCCGGAACCCGGGGCTCGCGGCGTGGTTCCGCCAGTGGGCCAAGCTGGAGCGGAGCGCGGCGACCCTCTACACCTACGAGTGCCGGATCATTCCGGGGCTGCTCCAGACGGAGGCGTATATGCGGGCCGCGTACGAGGGCCGGGTACCGCCGCTCCCGGACGCCCGGCTCGAAGCGCAGGTCGCCGCGCGCCTGGACCGGCAGGGGATGCTGCGCGAGCGGCAGGGGACGGCGTTCAGCTTCATCGTCGAGGAGGCGCTGCTCCGGCGCCGGACGGGCGGCGCCGAGGTGACCCGCGAGCTGATCGGCTCCCTGCTGGAGCTGACAAGGCTGCGCAACGTCGACATCCAGATCATGCCGCTGGTGCAGGAGGTCCACGCCGGGCTGGACGGCCCCCTCCGGCTCCTGGAGACGCCGGACGGCAAGTGCTACGGGTACTGCGAGGGCCAGCGCGGCGGCCTCCTCATCTCTGACGCGAAAGAGGTCAGCGTCCTCCAGGGCCGGTATGCAAGTATGCGATCACAGGCCCTCACCCCGAAGGACTCGGTGGGCCTGCTGACGCAACTGCGAGGAGAGCTATGAACACCAGCGAACTGGCCTGGTTCAAGTCGAGCTACAGCGGCACCGACGGCGACAGCTGCGTCGAAGTCGCCCTCACCTGGCGCAAGTCCAGCTACAGCGGCACCGACGGCGACGACTGCGTCGAGGTCGCGGCCTCCCCCTCCGCCGTCCACATCCGCGACACCAAGGACAGAGCCCTCCCCGGCCTCGCCGCCTCCCCCGGCGCCTGGGCGGCGTTCACCTCCCGCCTCAAGGCGTACTGAACGCGTCAACGGCAGTCTGTACGCACTTCTCGTCGAATCTCTCCGAGGCCACCAGACCGCCCGGGATCTCCAGCGGCGGCGACAGGGGCACTCCGGTCACCCGGGGCGAGGGCCAGGCGGCCAGCACCTCGGCGGAGGCGAGGGTCCAGGAGGCGGGGCCGGTGCCGATCTCGATGAGGGTGTCCGGCACGGTCCCCGCCGGGCGGCCCAGCACCGGCCGTACGCCCGCCGCCTCGAACGCGCGCGTCACCGCGTCGTGCAGCGGCGCGTCCCGCTCGTATGCGGGGTGGCGGAACGGGAGCGCGGCGAGGTCCGCCAGCGACACCGGCCCGCCCCCGCTCAGCGCGTGCCCGGTCGGCAGCACGGCGTACAGCTCCTCCGTCCACACGGGCAGCACCCGCAGCCGCGCCTCCCGCTCGACGCCCCGTACGAGCGCGAAGTCCAGCTCCCCCTCCCGTACGCCCTCCAGCCGGGCGCAGACCGGGCGGTCGACCAGCACCGGCTCGATGTCGGGGTGCACGACGCGCAGCGCCGCGACGCCGCGCTCGGCGTGCGCCGTGAGGTCGGGTCCGGTGCCGATCCGCATCGTGCCGGCCGAGCCGGAGCGCAGCGCGCGGGCCCGCGTGCGGACGCGTTCGGCGGCGGCCAGGGTCTCGCGGGCCTGGCCGAGGAGTTCGCGTCCGGCGGCGGTGAGCCGCACGCGCCGGGTGGAGCGGTCGAAGAGCCGCAGGTCCAGCTCCCGCTCCAGACGGGCGATCTGCTGGCTGACGGCGGGCTGCACGATGTGCAGCCGTTCGGCGGCGCGCCCGAAGTGCAGTTCCTCGGCCACGACCACGAAATAGCGCAGGGCCCGCAGTTCCACGCCCGTCGCCCCCATTCATCACGTCGGATGATTGCTGTGCGGAGCAAACGCGTCTGGTTCCCCGGAGGTTCCCGGACTTGACTCGTCGGCATGGACGAGATGCGCATCGGAGTGCACACGGCGGACACCGGGCTCACCGGGCCCGGGATGGTGGAGGCGGTACACGACATCGCGGCGCGCGGCTTCGCGCAGGCGTGGCTGAACCAGGGGCCCACAGGGCACGATCCGCTGCCGGTGCTGGCGGCGGCCGGAGCGGTGGGCCCGCCGGGTTTCGAGCTGGGGACGGCCATCGTCCCGACGCCTCCGCGCCACCCCGTGAGCCTGGCGGCGACGGCGCTGACGGTGCAGTCGCTGACGGGCGGGCGGCTGGTGCTGGGGGTGGGGC
>NZ_JAAKZZ010000695.1 GCF_011045075.1 Streptomyces boncukensis | reverse complement strand
GGTGTGCCCTACTTCGACGCCGCGTCCTCCCTCCCCCTCCACCCCGTCGCCCGCCAGGCGCTGCTCGCCGCGCTCGACGAGGGGTGGGCCGACCCCGCGCGCCCGCACCGCGAGGGGCGGCGGGCGCGGATGCTGCTGGACGCCGCGCGGGAGACGGCCGCTGAGGCGGTCGGCTGCCGTCCGGACGAGCTGGTCTTCACCTCTTCGGGTACCGCGGCGGTGCACGCCGGGGTCGCGGGCGCGCTGCGCGGACGCCGTCGCGCCGGCCGGCGTCTGCTCGTCTCCGCCATCGAACACTCATCCGTACTGCATGCCGCCGAGGCCCACGAGCGGGCCGGCGGCGAGGTGCGCGAGCTGCCGGTGGACCGCGCGGGGCGGGTGAGCGCCGAGGAGTACGCGGCGGAGCTCGCGCGCGGCGGCGTGGCGCTCGCCTGCCTCCAGTCGGCCAACCACGAGGTGGGCACGGTGCAGCCGGTGGCCGCCACCGCGGCCGGCTGCGCGGAGGCGGGCGTCCCGCTCCTGGTGGACGCCGCGCAGTCGCTGCCCTGGGGCCCGGTCGAGGACGGCTGGTCCCTGCTCACCGCCAGCGCGCACAAGTGGGGCGGCCCGAGCGGGGTGGGGCTGCTGGCCGTGAGGAAAGGGGTGCGGTTCGCCGCGCCGGAACCGGCGGACGAGCGCGAGGCCGGCCGGGCGCCCGGCTTCGAGAACATTCCGGCGATCGTCGCCGCGGCGGCGGCGCTGCGCGCCGTGCGGGCCGAGGCGGAGGCGGAGCGCGCACGGCTCGCGCCCCTGGTGGACCGCGTCCGCACCCGGGTGCCCGAACTGGTGCCCGACGTGGAGGTCGTCGGCGACCCGGCGCACCGGCTGCCGCACCTGGTGACGTTCTCCTGTCTGTACGTGGACGGCGAGGCCCTGCTGCACGCGCTGGACACCGAGGGCTTCGCGGTGTCCTCCGGCTCCTCCTGTACGTCCAGCACGCTGACGCCGAGCCATGTGCTGCGGGCGATGGGGGTGCTGTCGGAGGGCAATGTCCGGGTGTCGCTGCCGCCGGGCACCGGGGAGGCGGCGGTGGACCGGTTCCTGGAGGTGCTGCCGGGGGTGGTGGAACGGGTGCGGGGCGCCGTGACGGGAGGGAGCCCCGGGGCCCCCGCGTCCCCCGCGTCCTCCGGGCCCGCAGCGCCGGAAGGGCTGACGGTCGACGCGCGGGGCAGGCGGTGCCCCGTCCCGGTGATCGAGCTGGCGAAGGCGATTCCGGGGGTGCCGGTGGGCGCCGTGGTGACGGTGCTCGCCGACGACGAGGCCGCGGCGCTGGACATTCCGGCCTGGTGCGAGATGACAGGGCACACCTTCGAGGGCGCGGACGGCCACGCCTACCGCGTGCGCCGCGAGCCGGGCGCTGCCCCTGACTGAGCGTCGCCGCGGACGCCGTCGCCCCCCGGGCGGGCCCGCCGACCAGGGCGGACCCACCCGGAATCGGCCCCCTTACGCCGGAAGGCGGGCGCCGACCTCCTCCGCGGCGGCGTCCCCGTACGCCTTGGTGAACCGCTCCAGGAAGTGGGCCCGCTTCAGCTCGTACTCCTGGGTCCCCACCGTCTCGATGACCAGCGTCGCCATCATGCAGCCGACCTGCGCGGCGCGCTCCAGGCCGACGCCCCAGTTCAGGCCGGAGAGGAAGCCGGCGCGGAAGGCGTCGCCGACGCCCGTCGGGTCGGCCTTGGCCTTCTCCTCCGCGGTCCCGACGACGATCGGCTCCTCGCCGTCCCGGTCGATGCGGACCCCGTTCTTGCCGAGGGTGGTCACCCGCGTGCCGACCTTCTTGAGGATCTCGGCGTCACTCCAGCCGGTCTTGGACTCGATCAACTCCTTCTCGTACTCGTTCGAGAAGAGATACGCGGCCCCGTCCGTCAACGTCCGGATGCCCTCACCGTCCATACGCGCGATCTGCTGCGAGAAGTCGGCGGCGAAGGGGATGCTCCGGGTCCGGCACTCCTCGGTGTGCCGGACCATCGCTTCGGGGTCGTCGGCACTGATACAGAGCAGGTCGAGAGCGCCGACGCGGTCGGCGACGTGCTGGATTTCGATGAGGCGGGCTTCGCTCATGGCACCGGTGTAAAAAGAGCCGATCTGGTTGTGGTCGGCATCGGTGGTGCAGACGAAGCGCGCGGTGTGCAGGACGTCGGAGATACGGACCGATCCGGTGTCCACACCATGGCGGTCAAGCCAGGCGCGGTACTCCTCGAAGTCCTCTCCGGCGGCGCCGACGAGCACCGGCCGGGCCCCGAGCTGACCCATGCCGAAGGCGATGTTCGCCCCGACCCCGCCGCGCCGGATCTCCAGTCCGTCGACGAGAAAGGACAGCGAAACCGAGTGCAGCTGGTCTTCGACCAGCAGCTCGGAGAACCGTCCCGGGAAGGTCATCAGGTGGTCGTTGGCGATGGAACCGCTCACTGCGATACGCACGACAGTTTTCCGCTCCTGAGAGATGGATGACGGGCGCAAATAACGCTACCCGCTCCCCCGCTATCCCCGAACAGGACACAATTACCTGATAGTAGGGCCTTCCGGGCACCTCACACGATGCGTACCGTCCGTTCCATGAAGAAATCCGGTCCCCTCAGCACGGAGCACGAGTCGCTGGAGCAACTGCTTGGTGACTGTGCGCAAATGGCTCCGCACTGGAGGGTGACGCCACGGCCCGGCGCGGCGGAGCAGCCGACAGCGCACGTTCCGCCGCGCGCGCTGCACGGTGTACGCGTGCCGCGCCGGTATGCGCGGCTGCTGGACGGCATGTCCGACTACGGGGACTGACGCCCGCACCACGAGCCCCCGCCGGGGCGCGTGGCCGTGTCGCGGAGACGGCCCGGGGAACCGGACGCCCGCCTGCTCCGTCCCAGCACCGTCACAGACGGCGCATGGACATACGGAGCCGAAGGAGCACTGCGGTGAGCACACAGGACCCCTCCCCCGAGCCCCGGCCCCGAGCCGAAACCGACGCCGAAGCCGAAGCCGACGCCGGATCCGCGACCGGGGAGCGCCCCGCGGCGGAGCGGCGCCGGCGGCGGCTCTCGGTGCTCGGCGTGGCGGCCGCCGTTCTGCTGGCCGGCGGCGGCGGTGCGTAC
>NZ_JAAKZZ010000694.1 GCF_011045075.1 Streptomyces boncukensis | reverse complement strand
TCTGGTAGCGCCAGGAGTCCAGGGTGGAGCGCTCCCGGTGACGTCTGCGCCACGCGGACAGCGCGGGCAGTGCCGATTCCAGACCGGCCAGTTCCTCCAGGTCCTCACGCTCGACCGCGTTCCAGAAGGCCGAGTCGGCCCCGTCACCCACGGCTGGGCTCACCCAGGGTTCCGGCCAGAACCGTTCGCGTTGGAAGGCGTAGGTGGGCAGGTCGACCACCCGGCCGCCCCAGTGGGCGAAGACCTTCGCCCAGTCGACGCCGGCGCCCACTGTCCACAGGCGGCTGATCGCGGTCAGGGCGGTGTCGGTCTCGTCCCGGTCCTTACGGAGGGCTGAGGCGAACACCGTATCGGCGGCGGTCTCCTGGGCCATGCCGGACAGGACGCCGTCCGGGCCCAGCTCCAGGCAGGCGGTCACGCCCATGGTTTGCAGGGCGGTGACGCCGTCGGCGAAGCGGACGGTCCGGCGGATCTGGTCCAGCCAGTACTCCGGCTCCTGCATCAACCCCGGCTCGGCCACCGCGCCCGTCAGATTCGACACGATCGGGATCCGCGCCGGGCTGAACGTCAGCCCGGACAGGACGCTCGCAAACTCCTCCAGCATCGGCTCCATCAGCACCGAGTGGAACGCGTGCGACACCCCCAGGACGTTGACCCGCTGACCGCGGGCCGCGCCCTCGGCCGCGTAGCGCTCGATGGCCGCCAGGTCGCCGGACAGCACCACGGACTGAGGGCCGTTGACAGCCGCGACATCCAAACCCGAGTCGGCGACCTCAGCTTCCGACGCCTGCACCGCCAGCATCCCGCCACCGGACGGCAGCCCCTGCATCAAACGGCCACGCTCCGCGACCAGGGTGCACGCGTCATCCAGATCGAGGATCCCGGAAACGTGGGCGGCAGTGATCTCGCCGAGGGAATGGCCCAGGAGTACGTCCGGTTCCACGCCCCAGGATTCGACGAGGCGGAACAGGGCGACCTCAAGCGCGAACAAGCCTGCCTGCGCCCACATCGTCCGATCCAGACCAGAACCATCAGTCAGGACCTCACGCAACGGTCGCTCCAGCCGCACGTCAAGGCGCGCACACACCGCGTCGAACGCCTCGGCGAAGACCGGGAACGTCTCGTACAGCCCCAGCCCCATCCCGGCACGCTGCGCACCCTGCCCCGTGAACAGGAACGCCAGGCGACCCGCGTCCGCAACACCCCTCGACGGCTCGTCCGCACCGACCAGCACAGCGCGGTACTCCAAGGGCGCACGAGTCGTCGCCAGCGACCAGGCCACGTCCATCGCGTCCAGCTCCGGCCGCTCCGCCACGAACGACCGCAACCGCTCGATCTGCGCCCGCAACGCAGCCTCGGACTTCGCGGATACGAGCCACGGCACCGCCTCCGGCCGCACCGTCGATGGCTCAGTGACACGAGCCTCGACTGACGCAGGCGCCTGCTCGACGATGACATGCGCATTCGTCCCGCTGATCCCGAACGAGGACACCGCCGCACGGCGCGGACGATCCGCCTCGGGCCATGAACGCGCCTCGGTGAGCAGCTCTACCGCGCCGGCGGACCAGTCCACCTGCGGGGAGGGCTCATCCACGTGCAGCGTCGCAGGCAATACGCCGTTCCGCATCGCCATGATCATCTTGATCACACCGGCGACACCTGCGGCCGCCTGGGTGTGGCCGATGTTGGATTTGATCGAGCCCAGCCACAGCGGTTCGTCGTCCTCGCCGCGGTCCTGGCCGTAGGTGGCCAGCAGGGCTTGGGCCTCGATCGGGTCACCAAGGCGGGTCCCCGTGCCGTGCGCCTCGACCGCATCCACCTCCGCACCGGTCAGCTGGGCGTTGGTCAGCGCCTGGTGAATGACGCGCTGCTGGGAGGGGCCGTTCGGCGCCGTCAGGCCGTTCGACGCACCGTCCTGGTTGATCGCACTGCCCCGCACCACCGCCAGGATCTGATGCCCGTTGCGCTCCGCATCGGACAGCCGCTCGACCAGCAGCAGGCCGACGCCCTCGGCCCAGCCGGTCCCGTCCGCCGCCGCCGCAAAAGACTTGCACCGCCCATCCGCCGCCAGCCCGTCCTGCCGGCCGAACTCGGCGAACGCACCCGGGCTCACCATCACCGTCACACCACCGGCAAGCGCCAGGCCACACTCACCCGACCGCAGCGCCTGCGCCGCCAAATGCAGCGCGACCAGCGACGACGAACATGCCGTGTCCACAGTGACGGCGGGACCCTCCAGCCCGAACACATACGACACACGGCCGGAGATCACGCTGTTCGACGTGCCCGACAGCACATGCCCTTCAGTGCCCGGCACGCCGCCGATGCCATAGGCGGACGAG
The DNA here is from genome assembly GCF_011045075.1 of Streptomyces boncukensis. Lineage (GTDB taxonomy): Bacteria > Actinomycetota > Actinomycetes > Streptomycetales > Streptomycetaceae > Streptomyces > Streptomyces boncukensis. Next base: position 781 of record NZ_JAAKZZ010000694.1, on the reverse strand, counting down.
GACGCGCCCGCGTACACCCCGACGCTGCGCCCCTTCACCGACCGCGGGTCCATCCCGGCCGACTCGAACGCCTCCCACGCCGCTTCCAGCAGCAGCCGCTGCTGCGGATCCATCGCCAACGCCTCACGCGGTGAGATCCCGAACAACTCGGCATCGAACTCATCGGCGTCATGAACGAACCCACCGACCGGTGCGTAGTCACTGCCCAGCCCGGCCACCGGCCAGCCGCGGTCGGCGGGGAAGGGGGTGATCCCATCGGCCGCGTCGGCGACCAGGTTCCACAGTTGGTCGGGTGAGGTGATTCCGCCGGGGTAGCGGCAGGCCATGCCCACGATCGCGATCGGCTCGTCCGACACCCCGCCCGCAGCGGGCACCGGTGTGGCGGAGTCCTGCTGGAGATCTCCGACCAGCTCCGCCAGCAGGTAGTCGGTCAGGACGGCCGGGCTGGGGTGGTCGAATACCAGCGTGGCGGGCAGTGGCAGTCCGGTGTGTGTGGTCAGCAGGTTGCGTAGTTCGACGGCTGTGAGGGAATCGAAGCCAAGGTCGCGGAAGGCCCGGCCGGGTTCGATGGCCTCCGCGTTCGTGTGTCCGAGGACCTGGGCGGCCTGCGTACGTACCAGGTCCAGCAGCGTCTGGCGTCGCTCGGCGCTCGTGGCGCCGGACAACTGCTGCAGCAGCCTCGATCCCGCACCGGTACTGCTGCTCGGTGTGGCCTCCAGCGTGTCTGCAGTCTCCGGAAGATCCGAGAGCAGGGGGCTGGGGCGGGTCGAGGTGAAGGCGG
>NZ_JAAKZZ010000693.1 GCF_011045075.1 Streptomyces boncukensis | reverse complement strand
GCGGTGTCCGGTTCCGGCACCGGGACCCCCGCGCCGCCGGAACCGGACACCGCACCGCCCGACGCGGACGCCGGGCCCGGGGACGGTGCGGACGAGGCCGCGCTTGCGGACGCCCCGGCCGCGGCCGGGGCCGCCGAGCCGCTGCACGGCCGGGACCCGTACGGCACGCCCCCGTACGGGCGGCCCGGTCCATGGGCCCTCGCGCCGCCCGTACAGCGGCCGGCGGGGACGTCGCCGACACCCCCGCACGGGGTGCCGGCAGCCCGCCCCACCACCGGCACTCCGCCGCACGGGGTCCCAGCCGCCGGGACCCCGCCCTACGGGGTGCCTGCGGCCCGTGCGGCCCAGGCGGCGCCGCCGCCGAAGCCCGTGCGGCGCCGGCTGCGCGCCGCCGTCGGCATCCTCGCTGTGGTCCTCCTCGCCGGCGGTACGGGCGGGGCGACCGGCGCCTTCATCGAGCGGAACGGCGGTGTCGGCGACATCGAGCTGTCCCAGACCCCCGAGGACGCCGAGGACGCCGCGGGGGAGCGGGCGCCGGACAGCATGGCGGGTATCGCGCGGCGCACGCTCCCCGGCGTGGTCACGCTGCACGCGCCCGTCGGCGGAGCCGGGAGAGGGGGGAGGGACGCGGCGGAGGGCACGGGCACCGGCTTCGTCCTCGACCGGCGCGGCCATATCCTCACCAATCAGCACGTGGTCGCCTCGGCGGGTTCCGGTCCGTCCGTGCGGGTGCGGTTCACCGGGGGCCAGACCGCGCGGGGCGAGGTCGTCGGCGCGGACCGGGGCTACGACCTGGCGGTGGTCAAGGTGTCCGGCGTCACCGGGCTCAAGCCGCTGCCGCTGGGCAACTCGGACGCGGTGCGGGTGGGGGACGCGGTGCTCGCGTTCGGCTCCCCGTTCGACCTCGACGGCACCGTCACCACCGGCATCGTGAGCGCCACCAGCCGCTCCATCGCCATGGGCGGCGGGGACAGCGGCAGCGAGCTGAGCTATGTCGACGCGCTGCAGACCGACGCGCCCATCAACCCGGGCAACTCCGGCGGCCCGCTGGTGGACGCCGGGGGCCGGGTGATCGGGATCAACAGCGCGCTGCGCGGCCCGCGCGACGACTCCCCGTTCCCCGGCGACGACGCGGACGGCGGCGGCAGCGTCGGCCTCGGCTTCGCCATCCCGGTCAACCAGGGCAAGCGCGTCGCCGAGGAGCTGATCAACGACGGGGTGGCGACCCACCCCGTGATCGGCGCCACGGTCGATATGCAGTACGGCGGCACCGGCGCCCGGATCGGAGGTTCCGGCGGTTCCGGTTCCGGTTCCGGTGGCGAGGGCCGGGCGGTGGCACGCGGCGGCCCGGCGGACCGGGCCGGGCTGCGGGAGGGCGATGTCGTCACGGCGGCGGGCGGCGCCGCGGTGCGCAGCGGCGAGGAGCTGATCGTGCGGATCCGCAGCCACCACCCCGGGGACACCCTGCGGCTGACCGTGCGGCGGGACGGCGAGGAGCGCACCGTCCGGGTGACGCTCGGCTCGGCGCGCGGCGACGGCGGCGACGCGGACGGGAACGGGGAGTGAACAGGGGACGGGACGGGACGCACCGGGACGGAACGGCGAGGGTGGCCTCCCACGCCGGGGGCGGGTGCGGGTACCGTGACATCTGGCCGTACCGGCCGTGGACGTACTGAGGGAGCTGCGCGGTGTTCTTCGACATAGGACCGCTGGAACTGGTGGCGCTCATCGTCCTCGCCGTGCTCATCTTCGGTCCGGACAAGCTGCCCAAGGTGATCCAGGACGCCGCGGCGTTCATCCGGAAGGTGCGCCAGTTCTCGGACAGCGCCAAGGAGGACATCCGGTCGGAACTGGGGCCCGAGTTCAAGGACTTCGAGTTCGATGACCTGAACCCCAAGACGTTCGCGCGCAAGCATCTGCTGGACGACGACGAACTGGGCATCAAGGAGATCCGGAACACCTTCGACCTGCGCAAGGACCTCACCGAGGTCGCCGACGCGGTCAACGGCAAGGAGAGCGGGAGCGGCGGCGAGGCGCAGGGCGGCGGCGGACGGCTGAGCCTCACCAAGGACGGCGCCGAAGGGCCGAGCGTCCCGGCCGGCCCGGCCGGCTCGGCCGGTGAAGCGCCGGCCCCCGCGCCGCGGAACGGCGAGCGGCTGCGCAAGGCCGAACCACCGCCGTTCGACGCCGACGCCACCTGAATCGGTCCGACCCCGCCCCGTCCGACTACGGTGCCGGGAGTGGGACATCTGAGTCGTTAGAGGGCCATCTTGCCCCCCGTCTGGCCACACTGACCGCATGCATGCCCGACACCGGGGACCCGGGTGGCTATCCTCCCTGTGTCCGGGGCTGTCGTCCGTACAGAGGGCCGGCCGTCCATGGCACAGGCCAATGAGGAGGCGTCGCACAGATGGAGACGACGAGTCGGGTAGCCGGGGAAACCGGGCCCGCCGCGCAGGGGGTCCCCGGTGCGCGGCGGGCGGTGGACGGCTTTCTGCTGGCCGCCTTTCCGTGGTACGGCCTCGATGCGGCCTACCCGGGGCCGCGCTGGCTGATGCAGGTGGGGTCCGCGGCCGACGGCACGGTCGAGCACGGTTCCACAGGCCACGGAACCGCGCCCTCGCTCCGCGGGGAGACCGGCCCCGACGAGCAGAGCTTCGCGGTCGTGGTGACCGTCGCCAGCCGCCCGGTGCGGCGCAGCGCGGACGGCACCGGCGTCCTGGAGGCGACCTCGGTCTCCACCGCCGCCTGGCTGGCGGGCTCCGGCCTGCTCTCGTGCACCTGGCCGCGGGAGATGGAGCGCGGCCTGCGCCAGGACTGGCTCGACCAGCAGACCGTGGTCGCCTGGGAGCTCGCCGACGACCTCGGCGGCCCCGGCTGGAGCACCCTGTCGCTGCCGGTCGACGGAACGCCGACGGACTTCCACTACCGCGAGTCCGAGTACGGCTGGGTGCTCGCCGGGTCCGCACAGGAGGGGGTGCACCTGGGCGCGTACGGACGGGGGATGAGCGCGTACGGGCTCGGCTTCGCGGTCGTGAAGGACATCACCGCATACGAGTGAGCGGCCCGGCCGCGGGCCGTGCCGCGCCCGGGAGGGCCGGGCCGTGCGGCGTCCGGGAGGGCTGGGCG
>NZ_JAAKZZ010000692.1 GCF_011045075.1 Streptomyces boncukensis | reverse complement strand
GGGGAGGGGGGAGGGGCCGCCCTCCCCGGAAGGGCACCGGCCCCTAAAGGGCTGAGCGGTCCCCCGTGTCCACGGGGGCCGTCGACTGGGCGCCGCTCCGTGCCAGGCCCCGTATCTGGTCGGCCGTCAGCACATAGCCCGTCCTCGTGTCGGTCGTGGAGCGGGCGAAGACCATGCCGTAGACCTGACCGTCGGTGGTGAGCAGCGGTCCTCCGGAGTTGCCGGGGCGGACCTGGGAGCGGATGGCGTAGATATCGCGGGTGGTCAGGCTGCTGCCGTAGATGTTCTGGCCGCGCGCCGTCGTCCGCTGCGCGACGGCCGCGGCGCGCAGGTCCAGACCGCCGTTCTCCGGGTAGCCCGCGACGACGCCGGTGTCGCCGCGCGTGGCGTCGCCCGCGAAGCGCAGCGCGGGCGCGGTGAGGCCGGGGACGTCGAGCACCGCGACATCGGTGCCCGGGTCGAAGAGGACGACCTTCGCCTCGTACGCCCGTCCGGTGCCGCCCACGCGGACGGTCGGGTCGTCGACGCCGGCGACGACATGGGCGTTGGTCAGCACATGCTCGCGGGTGTAGACGAAGCCGCTGCCCTCCTGGCCCTGCTGGCCGCCGTCGACGTGCGCGACGCCCTCGACCTTGACGGTGCTGCGCTGGGCCGCGCGGCTGGCCGCCTCGGTGACGGTGTCGCCCGAGGGCTCGGGCACGGAGCTGCCGGGCTCGCTCTCGAAGGGGTTGTAGACCTGCGGGAAGCCGGCGGTGGTCAGGGCGCTGGTGGCGCGGTTGAACCAGGTGGCCGCCTGCTCCGGCATCCGGTCGTGGACGGTGCCCAGGATCGACGAGCCCCGTATCGCCTGGTTGAGCTCGGGGGACGGGGAGGAGGCGAGGGCGCTGCCCGCCATCCAACCGACCACGAGGACCGCGACGACGTTGACGGCGGCGCCGCCCACCCCGTCCGCCCAGCGCACCGGCTTCCAGCTCAGCGACGACCGCAACTGCCAGGCGAGGCGGGCCGCGAGGGCGTGCCCGCCGATGGCCGGGAGCAGCACGGTGAGCAGCGCGACGACGGTGGCCGCCGTGGTGCCCCGGTCCACCTGGTCCAGCACGAAGGGGAGGATCCAGACGCCGAGCGCGGCGCCCGAGATGAAGCCCGCGAAGGAGACCAGGCCCGCGACGAGGCCGCGCTGGAAGCCGGACACGGCGAAGGCGAGCACGGCCAGGAGCACCAGGAGGTCCAGCAGATTCACGCGTTCCCCGCTTCCGCCGTGCCGTCCGTGCCGCTCCGCGCAGCCCACTTGGGTTGTTCGAGGGGGGAAACGCGCAGCACACCCCCTTCGGTTCCGCCTGTGACAGAGGGCACCCGACCCGTTGTGCAGGTCCAGACCAATCGCTACGGTCAGAGCGAAACCGAACGGTTCACCTACTCCCCCGCACTGGCCGCACGCGACCCACCCCCACTCGCACCCAGACAGGGAGCCCGCGGATGACCCCCCCTGAGATCACCCTAGGAAATCATACAAGCACGCACCGTACACGCGGCACCACCCCACAGGCGCTGAACACCGAGCAGACCGGCCGGGACATCGCGCTGCTGCTGCTGCGGCTCGCCGTCGGCCTCTCCCTCGCCGGGCACGGCGTACAGAAGCTGTTCGGCTGGTTCGACGGCAGCGGACTGGACGGCACCGGGCAGTTCTTCACCTCCATCGGCTACCCCGCCGGCCGGACCATGGCGGTCGTGGCCGGGCTCTCGGAGGCGCTGGGCGGCCTCGGCCTGGCGCTGGGCCTGCTCACCCCGCTCGCCGGGGCCGCCGTGGTCGGCACCATGATCAACGTCGTCGTCGTGACCCGGGGCGACGGCTTCATGGCCCCCGAGGGCGTCGAGTACGCGGTCGTCCTGGCCGTCGCGGCCGCCGCGGTCTGCCTGGCCGGACCCGGCCGCTACGCGGTGGACCGGCTGCTGCCCGTCCTGCGCACGCACCGGCTCAGCCACGGCCTCGCGGCGCTGGCCCTGGCGTGCGTCACGGCTGCGGCTGTTCTTTTGACCCGCACCTGACAGCGCGCCGAGCGTACGATCACGGGAGACGCACACGGCGCGAAGGGAGCTGCGATGACCGGGCGGGCGACGGACGGGATGGCGGAGGTCACCTCCGAGGAGGAGCTCCGCGAGCTGATCGGGGAGCCGGCGCGGCACGTGACGACCAAGTCCCGGGCCTCGCTGCACACACTCGACCGCGAGTGGCTGGCCCACTCCCCCTTCTGTCTGGTCGCCACCTCGGCCCCGGACGGCAGCTGCGACGTCTCCCCGAAGGGCGATCCGCCCGGCTTCACCCGGGTGCTGGACGACCGTACGATCGCGCTTCCGGAGCGTCCGGGCAACAAGCGGATGGACGGTCTCCGCAACATCCTCGGCAACCCGCACGCCGGGCTGATCTTCTTTCTGCCAGGGCGGGGCGACACCCTCCGGATCAACGGACGGGCCCGGATCGTGCGGGAGGCGCCGTTCCTCGACGAGATGACGGTGCGGCGCCACCGTCCGAAGCTGGCGCTGGTCGTGGAGATCGAGGAGATCTTCCACCACTGCTCCAAGGCGTTCCTGCGGTCCCGCATCTGGGACCCCGCCTCCTGGCAGCCGGACGCGCTGCCCTCGCGCGCCCGGCTGGCCAAGGCGCTCGACCGCCAGGAGGACACGCTGGAGTTCCTGGAGGAGTACTACGGCCCCTCCTACGCCGAGCGGATCTACCAGGGCTGACCCCCCTCCCCGGCGCGGAGGTCTGCGCGTCAGATACCCCCCGTGGGTATTGCTTCTCCATAGGGGGTGGGGGTATACAGGAGATGAGCAGAAAATACCCCCTGCGGGTATGGAATCCCCTCCCCCGGGACCCGCGTTCCCGGGGAGCGGGAGTCCGCGTGATACGAATGCGCCCGCTGAGTACGAGGAGCCGCCATGACCGTCGCCACCCCCGAGAACCCCGAGGTCGAACTGGCCATCGGCGGCATGACCTGCGCCTCGTGCGCCAACCGCATCGAGAAGAAGCTCAACCGCATGGAGGGCGTCACCGCCTCCGTCAACTACGCCACCGAGAAGGCCAGGGTCAGCTTCCCCGAGGACGTCGCCGTCGACGACCTGATCGCCACGGTCGAGGCC
>NZ_JAAKZZ010000691.1 GCF_011045075.1 Streptomyces boncukensis | reverse complement strand
GGCCAGGCCATCGGGGAGGGGGAGCTGAGCGAGCGCGCGGCGGGGGCCGTGGTGGCCGTGCCGGTGGCGGTGTACCTGCTGGCGGTGAACTTCCTGCAGCTGCGCCCGTACCAGCACTCGGCCCTGGTGCGCTCGGCGTTCCCGGTGTGCGCGGTGCTGGTCCTGGGCGCGGTGTTCCTGCCGGAGCCGGTGCTGGTGATCGGGCTGCTGATGGCGCTGTCCGTGGCGGTGGCGGTGACGGCCACCCGCCATGTGCGCGAAGAGCCGGGGTGAGTCTGCCGGGTGGATGTCGCTGGGGCGTGGCTGCCCCTTGCGGCGCGTCGCAGGGTGCGGGTGATGCGTGGCTTGGCGCGCCCGCGGCGGAGCCGCTGGTGAACCCCGCGGCGGAGCCGCTGGTGAACAGAGCCCCGCGGCGCTGCGGGGCACGGTGTTACGGGTCGGCCCGAGGGGGCTCTTCCACGAAGTGGTCGAACTCGTTGTTCCGCACGCCCAGAACGAACGCGTGCCATTTGGCCTGGGTGGTGGTGACCACGTTCTCCGGGTCGTCGGACTGGCGGAGGTGGACGAGGTCGCCCTCGCCCTCCGCGATCTCGATGCACTCGGCCTCCGGGTCCGGGTCGTCCGTGGCCCGGACCCAGGTGAGGCGGTCCCACGCGCCGCTCATGCCGCCACCTTGCGGACCAGCGTCACGCCGTCCCGCACCGGCAGCATGACGGACTCGACGCGGCTGTCGGCGGTGATGGCGTCGTTGATCCGCCGGATGGCGACGTCCGCCTCGGTCCGCGCGTCCGGGTCGACGACGCGGCCCTCGCGCAGGACGTTGTCCAGCACGATCAGGCCGCCGGGGCGCATCCGGGGCACCAGCGCCTCGTAGTACGCCGGATAGCCGGTCTTGTCGGCGTCGATGAAGGCGAAGTCGACGCTCTCGGTCCGCGGCAGCGCCTCCAGCGTCTCCAGGGCCGGGGCCAGCCGCAGATCGATCTTCTCGGCGATGCCGGCCCGCTCCCAGTACCGCCGCGCCATGGCGGTCCACTCCTCGGAGACGTCGCAGGCGAGCAGCCGGCCGTCCTTGGGCAGGGCGCGCGCGACGCACAGCGACGAGTAGCCCGTGAAGACCCCGACCTCGACGGCGTACCGCGCGCCCGTCAGCCTGACCAGCATCGCCAGCAACTCGCCCTCGTCCTGCGAGATCTGCATCGTCGTACCGGGGACGGCGGCCCGCGTCTCCGCCGCGAGGTCCCGCAGGACCGCGTCGGGCGGTGCGCAGTGGGCGAGCAGATATGCGTCGAGGGCAGGGTTCACGATATCCATGGGCTTCCTCACCACGCCACGCACACGGCCGGGTGCGCCTTCCGGCTGACGGCTCCGAGTCTAGACCGCCATGCCGTAGACGATGGTGAAGAGCGTGCCGAGCGAACCGATGATGAACACGCCGGTCAGCCCGGCGACGATCAGCCCCTTGCCCTGCTCGGCGCTGAAGGTGTCGCGCAGCGCCGTGGCTCCGATGCGCTGCTTGGCCGCTCCCCAGATCGCGATGCCGAGACAGAGCAGGATCGCTACCGCCATCACCACCTCGATCATCACGCGTGCCTCGTTGCCGAGCTGGCCGAAGGGTCCCCAGTCCGGGGCGATTCCGCCAATGATGGTGGTGATGTCGCCCTTGTCAGCCGCCAGGAGCATGTGAACTCACCGCCCTAGTTCGAGTGTTGTCTGCTCGGATTGTGCCATGGCCGGGTGACAGGCGGGGATGCCCGCGGGCGAAGTGCGGGCTGTGCGCGCGGCCTTGTCGAACGCCGGTGCCCAAACGTTTCGGCTGGGGTTCGGCCGGGTTCCGGCTGAGCGGTCCATCCGGATCCTACCCGGAGCGCTCCCGGTACGGTTCGTCCGTCCGTGCGCCCCTCGTGTTCCCGTCGCGGTTGGCTGAAATGATGGTGTGTGAGCGGGGCCCGTACTGAAAGAGCGCTGTATGGGGGATGGTTGAGAGGTGCGTGGGAAGAAGCTGTGGCTGCTGTGCGCCGGCGGCGGGCTGGGGATGCTCTCCCTGTTCGTCGCCCTCATGGTGCTGGGCACCTACATGGTGGCGGCCGGCCTGTCCGGCGGCCCGGGGCGGAGCGGCCCGGTGAACCTGGCCAAGGGCACGGTTCCGGCCGCGTACGCGTCCCTGGTGCAGAAGTGGGGCAACCTCTGCGACGCGCTCAATCCGGCGCTGCTGGCCGCCCAGCTCTACCAGGAGAGCGGCTGGAAGCCGAGCGCGCAGAGCCACGCAGCGGCGCAGGGCATAGCGCAGTTCATCCCCAGCACCTGGGCCACGCACGGCATGGACGCGAACGGCGACGGCAAGCGGGACGTCTGGGACCCGGAGGACGCCATCCCGTCCGCCGCCAGCTATGACTGCAAACTCGCCAAGTACGTCAAGGACGTCCCCGGCGACCGCTCGGACAACATGCTGGCGGCCTACAACGCGGGCGCCTACGCCGTCGTCGACAACGGCGGCATCCCGCCGTACCGCGAGACGCAGAACTATGTGAAGACCATTCGGAACATGGAGCAGAGCTTCGCCTCGAACAAGGGCCGGGTGGACCCGTCCGAGCAGGCCGCGGGGGCCATCTCCTACGCTCAGGACAAGCTCGGCACGCCCTATCTCTGGGGCGGTGACGGCACGCCGGAGGACGGCGGCAAGTTCGACTGCTCGGGGCTGACCAGGGCCGCGTACCAGGCGGTGGGCATCGATCTGCCCCGGATCGCCAACGACCAGTGGAACTCCGGCCCGCACCCGGAGCGGGACGAGCTGCTCCCCGGTGACCTGGTCTTCTTCGCCCCCGATCTGAACGATCCGAGGTCGATCGACCACGTCGGCATCTACGTCGGCGGCGGCCAGATGATCGACGCACCCTATACAGGGGCTAAAATCCGTTTCGACCCGATTGACTCGCCCAACTACTTCGGCGCCACCCGTCCGACCAAGCGGTGAGCCGGGGCCGGACGGGCGGGACCCTCGGTGAGGCGCAGGCCCTGAGCTGCGCGAACGGGTCACTCTTCGGTAACGTCCTCGCGATCATTCCGTAAGAACGGAACGTCCGGCAGATGAACGGCCGTTTTCCCCTGCGGAACGGGGCGGCGTACGGGGAGCACGGGGATCC
>NZ_JAAKZZ010000690.1 GCF_011045075.1 Streptomyces boncukensis | reverse complement strand
GGTGGGGGCCGATGCGGCGTCCGGCTCGTAGCTGAGGGCCTCGTCGGCCTCCAGGATGCGCTGCTGGAGCTCGGCGAGCTCGGGGCGCGGCTCGACGCCCAGTTCGTCGGTGAGCAGGCGGCGGGTGTCGGCGTAGACGGCCAGGGCCTCCGCCTGGCGGCCGCTGCGGTAGAGGGCCAGCATGAGGAGTTCGCGGAGGCGCTCGCGCAGGGGGTGGGCCGCGGTGAGGGCGGTCAGCTCGCTGACGGCCTCGGCGTGGCCGCCGAGCTGGAGGTCGAGGTCGAGGCGGTGCTCCTGGAGGCTGAGGCGCCACTCCTCCAGGCGGGTGCGGTGTGCTTCGGCGTACGGCCCGGGGACGTGGGCCAGTACCTCGCCGCCCCAGCAGGCGAGGGCCCGGTCGTAGAGCTCGCGGGCGCGGGCGTGATCGCCCGTGGACGCCGCCTTCTCCGCGTGCATGGCGAGGTCCTGCGCGGTGTCCAGGTCCAGCACCGTGTCGGGACCGGTGCGCATCGCATAGCCGCCGGACTCGCTCACCAGGAGGCCGGAGTTCTTCTCGAGCGCCTTGCGGATCCGGGACGCGTACGTGCGCAGGGCGGCCTTTGCCTGCTCGGGGGGCTCCTCGCCCCAGATCGCGTCTATCAGCTCCTCGGCCGTCGCCGTACGCCCGTTGCGCAGCAGGAGGGCCGCGAGCAGGGCCTTCTGCTGCGGCGAGCCCAGGTTCAGCGCGCGCTCGCCGCGGCAGGCGCGTACGGGACCTAGTACAGCGAACCGGAGCTGGCCGTCCCGCTGCTCCGTATCGCGTTCCCTGAGGTCCTCGGCGCCCATGGTGCCCCCTGCGAATCCGCGCTCCACTGCCGCAGTGGTCAGTCTGCCCTGTCAAGGCTCACTACGTCAGCTCGGGTACCGGCCTTACTGCCAACCCTTCGCAAACCCCGACCAGTTAGCTGACGGTGCGTCAGATCGGCGCTACCGTGGTCCGCATGGAGAGCTTCCCGAGGATCATTTCGGTGGACGATCACACGGTGGAGCCGTCCCGCGTCTGGCAGGACCGGCTTCCGTCGAAGTACCGGGAGGCCGGGCCCCGGGTGGTCCGCGCCCCGCTGAAGGAGATGAGCTTCGTCGGGGGGCGGTTCGCCCCTGAGATGGGGCAAAAGGGGGATTCGGGCCCCTTGGTGGACTGGTGGGTGTATGAGGATCTGCACCGGCCGCTGACCAGGCTCGACACCGCCGTGGGCTACGCCCGGGAGGAGGTGCGGCTGGAGGGCATCACCTACGAGCAGATGCGGCCCGGGTCGTACGACGTACGGGAGCGGCTGGCCGACATGGACGTCAACCACGTCCAGTCGGCGCTGTGCTTCCCCACCTTTCCGCGCTTCTGCGGGCAGACGTTCACCGAGGCCCGGGACCGCGAACTGGGCCTGCTGTGCGTGTGCGCGTACAACGACTGGATGGTGGAGGAATGGTGTGGGCCTGACGCGCACGGGCGGCTGATTCCGCTTGCTCTGGTGCCGCTGTGGGACGCGGAGCTGGCCGCCGAGGAGGTGCGGCGCAACGCCGCGCGCGGGGTGCGGGCCGTGTGCTTCTCGGAGATACCGCCGTATCTGGGGCTGCCGTCCATCCACGGGGACGCCTGGGACCCGTTCCTGCGCGCCTGCGAGGAGACCGGGACCGTCATCGCCATGCATATCGGCTCGTCCAGCAGGATGCCGTCCACCTCGAAGGACGCGCCGCCCGCCGTGGGCTCCACGGTCACCTTCGCCAACTGCTGCTTCTCGATGGTCGACTGGCTGATGAGCGGCAAGTTCGACCGCTTCCCCGGGCTCCGTGTCATGTACGCGGAGGGTCAGATCGGGTGGATCCCCTACATCCTGGAGCGCGCCGATGTGGTGTGGGAGGAGAACCGGGGGTGGGGCGGCGTCGCCGACAAGGTGCTCCAGCCGCCGTCGGAGCTGTTCGCCGGGCACGTCTACGGCTGCTTCTTCGACGACGCCTTCGGGCTGAGCAATCTGGATGCCATCGGAGTCCCCAACGTGCTCTACGAGACCGACTATCCGCACTCCGACTCCACCTGGCCCAAGTCGCGCGAGGTCGGCGAGGCGCAGATGGGGCACCTGGACGCCGCGGTGGTGGAGCGGATTGTGCGGGGGAACGCCATCGAGCTGCTGGGCCTCACCGAGGACGGGCTGTGGGCGGGCTGAGCGACGGGATGCCGCCGGGTGCGGGGCTGCGGTACGGGATGCAGCTGCCCGTGCAGTCGCTCAGCACGCTGTACGCCGAGCCGTGGGAGGCGCGGGCGGGACCCGCGGAGCTGCTGGCCGTCGCCCGCGCCGCCGACCGGTACGGTTTCGCGTACATCGCCTGCTGTGAACATGTCGCCGTGCCGCGCCGGCTGGCCGGCGCCATGTCCACCGTCTGGTACGACCCCGTCGCGACCCTCGGCTATCTGGCGGCGGCCACCGAGCGGGTGGCCCTGCTGAGCCATGTCGCCGTCGTCGGGCTGCGGCACCCGCTGGCCACCGCCAAGCAGTACGCCACGCTCGACCACCTGTCCGGGGGGCGGCTCATCCTGGGGGTGGGCGCCGGACATGTACGGGAGGAGTTCGAGGCGCTGGGCGCGGACTTCGCCCGGCGCGGGCGGGTGCTGGACGAGACGGTCGACGCGCTGAAGGCGGCCCTGGGCGAGGAGGAGTTCCCCGAGTGGGAGGGGGAGCGGTACGCCTTCCGGGACCTGGGGCAGCGTCCGCGTCCCGCCCGCCGTCCGCGGGTGCCGGTGTGGGTGGGCGGCTCGTCGGCCGCGGCGGTGCGGCGCGCCGCCGTACGGGGCGACGGGTGGCTGCCGCAGGGCGACCCGCGGGACGCGCTTCCGGGGCAGATCGCGCGGCTGCGGCGGCTGCGCGCCGAGGCCGGGGTCGCCCAGCCGTGCGTGGTGGGGGCCATAGCGGAGCCGGTGTACGTGGGGCGGCCGCGGTGGGACGTGGGGCGCCGGGTGGTCTCGGGCCCGCCGGAGCGGGTGGCGGAGTCGCTGCGGGAGTTCGCCGCGATGGGGGTGCGGCAGGTGCAGGTGCGGCTGCGGAGCCGGTCGGCGGCGGAGCTGCTGGAGCAGATGGCGGCGTTCGGGGAGGAGGTCGGCCCGCTGCTGGGGGAGTGAGCCGCTGGGGGG
>NZ_JAAKZZ010000068.1 GCF_011045075.1 Streptomyces boncukensis | reverse complement strand
CCGTACGGCGCGCAGTACGGCACGACGGCGTACGACGCGCCCCACGGCCCCGGCGACGGCCACGGCACGCAGTACCACGCCCCCTACGGCGACGCCGGGCAGCAGGGCGGCGCCGCGTACGGGGGAGCGCCGTACGGGGCCTCGTACGGCGCGGCGCCGGCGCCCGCCGCGCCGCAGCACCCTCAGCACCCTCAGCACGCCCAGCCGGGCCCGTTCCCGCCGCAGCGGGACGCCGGGTGGCCCGGTGCGGCGGAGTCCCCCGGGGCCCCCGCGTATCCGCACGGCGGAGCGCGGCAGACCGCCGCGCCGCCGGACGCCACCATGTCGCTGGGCACCGTCCGTCCGGACGGGGCGAGCCCCCGTGCGGCCGCCTCACCGGCCCAGCAGCGGCCCGCCGCGGCGGCGCCGACGCGCACCGGCTCGCCGATCATCGCGCCGGGGATGCTGCCCGCCGCGCTCACCGCCGCGCTCGGCGCGCTGCTGGCGGGCGCGGCCTCGCTGGACGGCACGGCGGGCCGGGGCGCCCTCGCCGTCTGCGTGGTGCTGCTGCAGGCGGTGACGGCCGCGGGATGGTTCCGGCTGAACGGCATGTGGCCGGCCCGGCAGGGCATCGCGCTGGCCTTCCTCGGCGGCGTCGCGGCCGACGCGGGCCTGCTGATCGCCGACGGGAACAGCGCACCGACCGTGCTGCTGGGCACCCTCGGCGTGTGGTGCGTGCTCTCCCTCGTCCTGCACCTGCGCAACCGCTCCAGCCCGGACGAGCGCCTCTACGCCCTCACCGCGGGCTTCGCCTCCATCGGGTTCACCGTGCTGGCGGCCGGGCACCTGGCGGCGGAGCGGGAGGCGGTGACGGTGGGGCTGGGCTGCGCGGCGGTGGCCACCCTGGCCCGCGCGGTGCCCCTGCCGCCGTACGTCTCCCCCGCCGTCGCGCTGCTCGCCGCCGCGGGCGCCGGGGTGGCCCTCGGCCGGACGGCGGACCTGGGGGCGGGTGCCGCGCTGCTCGGCCTGGCGGCGGGCGGCTGCGCCCTGATCGGCCTCCGGGTGGCGAGCTACGACTTCCCGTCCCGCTTCGTGCACATGACAGCGGGGGTCGCCCTGCCGCTCACGCTGGCGGTGCCCGCCGTGTACTTCCTGGGACGGGCCCTGACGTAACGCACTGGCGTGCGGTGAAGCGTGTGACATCGGGTTACGCTCGCTGCGGAGGGGGCAGACATCCGACACCCCTCTGGGGGGACATAACCGATGCGCGCACTCCGGATAGTGCTGGTGATCCTGCTCGTGCTGGCGGGGCTCTTCGTCGCGGCCGACAGGATCGCGGTGAACCTCGCCGAGGACGAGGTGGCCAAGCGACTCAAGTCGGAGCTGGACGTTCCCGCCTCCGGCAGCGCTTCGGTGTCCATCAAGGGGTTCCCCTTCCTGACCCAGGTGCTGTCCAAGGAGCTGAACACGGTGCACGCCGAGGTCAGCGGGGTCACCGCCGACACGGGCGACCGCCAGGTGACGCTGACCAAGGTCAAGCTCGACGCCAAGGACGTGCGGACGAACAGCAGCTTCTCCTCGGCGGTCGCGCGCAGCGCCAGCGGTACGGTGCACATCTCCTACGCCGATCTGACCAGGGCGGCGGACGACGGCGTGGAGGTCGGCTACGGCGGCAAGGACAAGTCCGGGCAGGGGCAGGTGAAGGTCTCGGCGGCCGTCCACGTCCCTGTGCTCGGCAGGACGCTGGAGCGGAGCGTCTACAGCACCGTCACCGTGGAGAACGGCGACACGGTGCGGCTGCGTGCCGAATCGGTGCCGGACGCCGGGGTGCCCGCCGCCGAGCGGGTGATCCGCAGCAAGATCGACTTCGCGCGGACGGTCACCCAGCTCCCCGACGGGCTCAAGCTGCGGGATGTGACGACCACCCGGGAGGGCATCGACCTCGCGATCGAGGGCACGGACATCGACCTCGCGGACTAGTGCCGTGACCCGCGGTTCCTGCCGGGCCGGGGCCGCCTCCTACGGCGCGTCGCGGAGGGCACGTTCGGGCGCCGCGTCGCCGGTGTCCACGGAACGAGACGGAGTCGTCCGCTCACCAGGCATGTCCTGCCGGACAGCGCGCCGCCCGGCCCTCCGGCGGGCCCGCCGCACGGCTCTTCATCCTGCATCACGGACGAATATGTCTCACCATCCGGATCCCCGGTGACACGGCACCCCTCCGCTCCTTACGATCGGGCGCATGAAGCAACAGGCGGACCTCACGAAGCGACGGGCAGTCGACCTGTGCCGCATCGCCGCCATGCTCTGTCGCGCTCCCCGCTGACGGTCGGCAGGCCGCGCGCAGCCATACGAGCGCGTCTCCGCACCGATCCGCACCGCAGCACCTCCCCTTATCCGCACGGCGCCGTGCGCGCGTGAGACCGGGCGCCTCCCCGCGTACCCGTCCGACCACCGCGCACCGCGTCCGCGCATGTCGTGCGCCGCCCGCACCACGTACCCGCGTATCCGCGTATCCGCGTATCCCGCACATCCCGCCGTTCCATCCACCGCATGGGAGACACAGCATGAGCCGCAGCGACGTCCTCGTCGACGCCGACTGGGTCGAGGCCCGCATCGACGATCCGAAGACCGTGATCGTGGAGGTGGACGAGGACACCTCCGCCTACGACAAGAACCACATCAAGAACGCGATCCGGATCGACTGGAAGAAGGACCTCCAGGACCCGGTGCGGCGCGACTTCGTGGACCAGGCGGGCTTCGAGAAGCTGCTCTCCGCCAAGGGCATCGCGAACGACGACACGGTCGTCCTCTACGGCGGCAACAACAACTGGTTCGCCGCCTACGCCTACTGGTACTTCAAGCTCTACGGCCACCAGGACGTCAAGCTCCTGGACGGCGGGCGCAAGAAGTGGGAGCTGGACTCCCGCGACCTGGTCGCCGAGGTCCCGCAGCGCGCCGCCACCGACTACAAGGCCAAGCCGCAGGACACCGCCATCCGCGCCTTCCGCGACGAGGTCGTGGCCGCCATCGACGCGCTGAACCTGGTCGACGTGCGCTCCCCCGACGAGTTCAGCGGCAAGCTGCTCGCGCCCGCGCACCTGCCGCAGGAGCAGTCGCAGCGTCCGGGCCATGTGCCCTCGGCCCGCAACATCCCCTGGTCGAAGTCGGCCAACGACGACGGCACCTTCAAGTCCGACGACGAGCTGAAGGCCCTCTACGAGGGAGAGGGCGTGGACCTGTCCAAGGACACCATCGCCTACTGCCGCATCGGCGAGCGCTCGGCCCACACCTGGTTCGTGCTGCACGAGCTGCTGGGACAGCAGAACGTCAAGAACTACGACGGCTCCTGGACGGAGTACGGCTCCCTCGTCGGCGTCCCCGTCGCGCTGGGCGCCAACTGACCGCGAGTCTCCGACTCCCTCCCGACCCCTCCCGAAAGGACTGAGCGACCCATGTGCGGAGCGCAGACCGGCGGCCCCGACGCCTCCACCGCCAAGCCGGGCGAGACCACCATCCAGGGCAGCGTCACCCGGGACGGCGAGCCGGTGACCGGCTATGTCCGGCTGCTGGACGCGACCGGCGAGTTCACCGCCGAGGTCCCCACGTCCGCGACCGGGCAGTTCCGGTTCTACGCGGCCGAGGGCACCTGGACCGTACGGGCGCTGGTGCCCGGCGGCCAAGCCGACCGGACCGTGGTGGCCCAGCAGGGCGGCCTCGCCGAGGTCGCCATCGCGGTCTGACGACCCCCCGGACGGAGGGCCGCGCCCAGGGTTGGACACCAAGGGCGCGGCCCTCGCAGCGGGCCCCTAGGGTGAGCGCATGGCCTACACCAAGCTCGCCGTCAAGGTCACCGCAGGCGCCGACGCGCCGGAGCGGTGCGCCCAGGCGTTCAACGTCGCCGCTGTCGCCGCCGCCTCCGGCGTCGAGGTCTCGCTCTGGCTCACCGGGGAGTCCTCGTGGTTCGCGCTCCCCGGCCGCGCCGAGGAGTTCGAGCTGCCGCACGCGGCGCCGCTGCCCGAGCTGATCGAGGCCGTTCAGTCGAACGGCCGCATCACGCTGTGCACCCAGTGCGCCGCTCGCCGCGACATCACGGAGCGCGACGTCCTCGAAGGGGTGCGCATCGCAGGCGCGCAGGTCTTCGTCGGGGAGATCATGGCCGAGGGCGTCCAGGCCCTCGTCTACTGACCTCGCGGCCGCCGACTAGACTCGGCGGCGTCCCCGCACACACGCAAGGAGAGCCACGCCGTGCTTGAGGCATTCTTCACCGCCCTGATGGTCCTGGTCTGCGTCGGCACCCTGGCCTTCGCCGGCCTGACCGTCAAGAAGCTCTACGAGGGCCAGCGCTGACATGATCGAGATCCCGTCCGACCTCCACCCGGACCTCGTCCCCCTGGCCTTCCTGCTCGGCAACTGGACCGGGGCGGGTGTGGCAGAGTTCCCTGGCGAAGGCAAGTGCAACTTCGGGCAGGAGGTCGGCTTCGGCCACGACGGCCGCGACTTCCTGACGTACGTCTCGCACTCCTGGGAGCTGGACGCGGACGGCAAGAAGGTGCGCCCCCTGGAGAGCGAGACCGGCTACTGGCGGATCGACAAGGACCGCAAGGTCGAGGTCGTGATGATCCGCGACCAGGGCGTCGCGGAGGTCTGGTACGGCGAGCTGGCCGACCAGAAGCCGCAGATCGACCTGGCGACCGACGCCATCGCGCGGACCGCCTCGGCGGGGGAGTACAGCGGCGGCAAGCGCCTGTACGGCTATGTGAACGGCGACCTGATGTGGGTCGGCGAGAAGGCCACCCCCGAGGTGCCGCTGCGGCCGTACATGTCGGCGCATCTGAAGAAGGTCGTGGACCCGAAGGAGTGGGCCAAGGACGTCGCCGACCTCCCGGACGACGGCATCGCCTTCTTCAAGTAGGGCCCGCCGCCGAGGGGCCCGCCGCCGGCCGCCTTCGGCCGGGGGCCCTGGGATCCGCACCGGCTCTCCTACACTGGGCCCGTGGCTACCACCGACTGGCAGAGCGACCTGAGGGCACGCGGTTACCGGCTGACTCCGCAGCGCCAGCTCGTGCTGGAGGCTGTGGACAAACTGGAGCACTCCACACCGGACGACATCCTGGCCGAGGTGCGCCGCACCGCCGGCGGTGTGAACATCTCGACGGTCTACCGCACCCTGGAGCTGCTGGAGGAGCTCGGGCTGGTGTCGCACGCGCACCTGGGGCACGGGGCGCCGACGTACCACCTGGCCGACCGCCACCACCACATGCACCTCGTGTGCCGGGACTGCACCGATGTGATCGAGGCCGACCTGTCCGAGGCCGAGCCGTTCACGTCCACCCTGCGCGAGCGCTTCGGCTTCGAGACGGACATGAAGCACTTCGCCATCTTCGGGCGCTGTGCGAACTGCGCCTCGAAGGCGACTGACACGCCGTCGTAGGCTGGTGGTATGTCCTCCAGCAGCACCAGCCAGAGCAGCCAGAGCCCGCCGGCGAGCCCCCTTCTCGCGCTGCCGGGCGCCGTCGCAGGCGAGGGCCCGGACGAAGGCGTCGCCGCGCACTACGGCGACCTGTTCAGGGAACAGCGCGCCCTCGCCGACGGCGAGGGCTTCGTGGACCTCTCGCACCGCGGCGTGGTCACCGTCTCCGGCACCGACCGGCTCTCCTGGCTGCATCTGCTGCTGACGCAGCACGTGGCGGAGCTGCCCGCCGGGCAGGCGACCGAGGCGCTGATCCTCTCCGCGAACGGCCATATCGAGCAGGCGCTCTCGCTGGTCGACGACGGCGCGACGGTCTGGATGCACACGGAGCCGGGCAAGCAGCCGGAGCTTGTCGAGTACCTGACGAGCATGCGGTTCTTCTACGAGGTCGAGGTCGCCGACCGGACGGACGCGTTCGCGGTGGTGCACCTGCCCGCGGGCTCCATCGCCGATCCGCCCGGCACGGCGGCCGCCGTACGGGAGACGGCGTACGGGCGCGACCTCTTCCTGCCCCGCGCCGCGCTCCAGGACTTCGCGCGGGAGCACGGCCCGGCGATCGGGGTGCTCGCGTACGAGGCGCTGCGGGTGGAGGCCCACCGGCCGCGGCTCGGCCTGGAGACGGACCACCGCACCATTCCGCACGAGCTCGGCTGGATCGGCACGGCGGTGCACCTTGAGAAGGGCTGCTACCGGGGCCAGGAGACCGTGGCCCGGGTGCAGAACCTGGGCAAGCCGCCGCGCCGGCTGGTCTTCCTCCACCTGGACGGGAGCGAGGTGCGGATCCCCGTGCACGGGGACGCGGTGCGGCTGGCGGCCGACGGGGTGGAGGGGCGGCAGGTCGGCTTCGTCACGACCTCGGCCCGGCACCATGAGCTGGGGCCGATCGCGCTGGCGCTGGTGAAGCGGAACATCGCCGCGGACGCGCCGCTGATCGTGGGGGACGACGCGACAGCGGCGGCCCAGGAGGTCGTCGTCGCTCCGTAAGGGCGGGCACAGCTTGTGCACCCGGCATCGGGGCGGGCCCGCCTGCTGGGCACGGGCCGCCCCGTGCTGTGCTTCGCAGACCTTCGCAGACCGCGGGCGCGCCTTTGCGCTTCTGGTTGCGCGCGCAGTTCCCCGCGCCCCTGCCCGGCATGAGGCGCCCCCTCACACGTCCAGCAGGACCGTGAAGGGGCCGTCGTTCGTCAGGTTGACCTTCATCTCGGCGCCGAACGAGCCGGTGGCGACCTCGGCTCCCAACCCCCGCAGCTGAGCGACCACTTCGTCCACCAGCGGCTCGGCCACATCACCCGGCGCGGCGGCGTTCCACGTGGGCCTGCGGCCCTTTCGCGCGTCACCGTAGAGGGTGAACTGGCTGATGACGAGCAGCGGCGCCCCGGTGTCCGAGCACGACTTCTCACCGTGCAGAATCCGCACGCTCCACAGCTTGCGCGCGAGCTGCGCCGCCTTGGCCTCCGTATCCCCGTGCGTGACTCCGACCAGCACGCACAGCCCTTCGCCGACTATCTGACCAACGGCGGACCCGTCCACGACTACGCTCGCGCCGTCCACTCTCTGCACCACTGCTCGCATCCCGCCATCATGCCGTGCGGCCGTTCGCGACGATGCGCTGCCGCCGGATGGGTGCCGGTGGCGCTGCGCGGGGTAGCCGCACAGTGGCACGATGCGCACACGCGGTGTGCACCGCTGCCGCCGCGCGATGGGGATGAGGGGACACAAGCCCATGAGTACAACCGGAGCCGGACGGACCCCGGGTGGTGTACCGGCGGCCCGCGCGGGCGGGCCGGGAGCGCACACAGCCGCCCCCGCGCCCGTACGGACGCGCACACCGCAACAGCGCGGGCCCCACGAGGTGGTGGCGGTCCGCGAGGGGGGAGAGCCGGACCTGCACGCGCTGCGGCTGAGCGAGCTGCGCGCGCTGCGCCGCTCGGCACAGCAGGACGAGGCCGACCTCAGCTATGTGCGCAGGCTGCTGCAGGGGCGCATCGACATTCTGCGCGCCGAGCTCACGCGGCGCACGGCGCCCGGCTCGCCGCTGCTCGACCTGCTGCCGGAGATCCTGGCCGACGGGCCCTCCCGGCACCGCTCGTCGGCCCGGCACGTGACGCTGGGGGCGCCGCGCAGCGAGGAGTACCGGCGGCTGGCCGAGGAGATGCTGGCCGAGGTCGAGCTGAGCGATCTGACGGCCCGCACGGACGACGAGCTGCACGACGCGATGGGCCGCCTGGTCCGCTACGAGCAGCAGGTCTCGCGCCACCGCCAGGCCCTCCAGCGCACCGCCGACGGGTGCAGTACGGAGATCGCCCGGCGCTACCGCGAGGGGGAGGCCCAGGTGGACGACCTGCTGCCCTGACCGCGTGGCCGTGGCCGGGGCCGCGGGCGTCGGGCGCCGGGGCCGGGGCCGCGGGCCGCGGGCGTCGGGCGCCGGGCCCGGAAAATCCGCGTGCGCGGGCTCCGGGCGCTGCCTACCGTGAGCGCATGCCCCAGCGCCCCGAGCTCCGCACGCTCTCCGATGACCCCGACGACCTGCACGGCTGGCTGCGCGCCATCGCCACCGGCTTCTACCGCGGCACCGAGGTCGGCCCGGAGGAGGTGGCGGCCCGCAGGGGCGGCATCGACCCCGCGCGCACCCAGGGCGTCTACGACGCGGGCCGCTGGGTCGCGACGTACCGTACGACGCCCCAGCAGCTCACCGTCCCCGGCGGCGCGGTGCTCCCCTCGTGCGCGGTCACCAACGTCACCGTGTCGCCCACCCACCGGCGGCGCGGGCTGCTGAGCGAGATGATGGCGCGCGGGCTGACGGCGGCCAAGGAGCGGGGCGACGCGTTCGCTTCCCTGATCTCCGCCGAGTACCCGATCTACGGGCGCTTCGGCTTCGGGCCCGCCGCGTGGACCGCCGAGTGGGAGGTGGAGGTGGCGCGCACGGGCCTCGACCGCCGCTACTCCGGGCCTGCCGACTGGGACGACGGCGGGCGGGTCGACCTGGTGGACGCGGCGGAGTACGCACACTCGGCGGCCGCGCTGCACGAGGTGTTCCGCGCCCAGCCGCACCGGCAGGGCGCGGTCGACCGCACGGAGCGCTCGTGGCGGACCCGCACGGGCGGCCTGCGCTTCCCCGGCGACGGGTTCGTGCCGCCCTTCTTCGCCCTCTACCGGGACGCGGACGGGCGGCCCCGCGGCGCTGTCGCCTACGCCGTCGACAACCACTGGTCGGCAGCGCTCCCCGAGCAGACCGCCACCGTGCACGACCTGTTCGCCACGACGGCGGACGCGGAGCGCGCACTGTGGCGCTATCTGCTGGCGATGGACTGGGTGCTCCGGGTCCGCACGGGCCCGCGCGCCCCGGACGACCTGCTGCCGCTGCTGCTGCCCGACCCCCGGGCGGCGAAGACGACGGCCCACGCCGACTTCCTGTGGCTGCGCCCGCTGGACGTGCCCAGGATGCTGGCGGCGCGCACCTACGCGGTGCCCGGGACGGTGGTGCTGGAGCTGCGCGACAAGGCGGGCTTCGCGCAGGGCCGGTTCCGGCTGGAGGCGGGCGAGGACGGCACGGCCGCCTGCGAGGCGACCCGCGCCGAGCCCGACCTGTGCATGGACGCCGGCGAGCTCGGGACGCTCTATCTGGGCGACGAGTCGGTGCTGCGGCTGGTGGCGCTGGGCCGGGTGGCGGAGCAGCGGGAGGGAGCGGCGGCGCGCGCCGACGCGCTGTTCCGCACGGCGCGCAGGGCCTGGTGCCCGGACATCTTCTGACGCCCGCGGAACGGCCCGGCGGGCGCCTGGCGGGCCCTGCGTCAGGCGAGGAGCGCCCCGCCCCGCACCGCCGCGAGGAAGGACGACCAGCCTTCCGCCGGGAACAACAGCGCCGGGCCCTGCGGGTTCTTGGAGTCGCGCACCGGAACGGCCCCGGGGAACCCGTCAGCGACCTCGACGCACTCGGCCCCCTCGCCGTTGCTGTAGCTCGACTTGCGCCAGGCGGTCAGGGCGGACGCATCAGGAATCGACTTCATGTTCGTACTCTCTCAGGCAACGACGGACGAGGTCGAGAGAGTCGCCTTCTGGCAGGGCCTTGGCGCGGCCCATGTCAAACCTCTGCGTCAGCTGGAGAATTCGCCCCGGCGACTCCACCGGTTGTCCGGAAGAGAAGCTCTCGACATAGCCGATCGTAGCGCCGTTCCGGAAGGTGAGAAGACTCAAGCTCCCGCCCAGCAAGGGGTGTTCCCCCTGCGCGAAGGGAAGCACCTGGATCGCGACACGCGGTGATTCGGCCGCCGTCGCTATATGGCGGAGTTGCCCGGCCATGCACCGCGCACCGCCAACAGGACGCCTCAGCGCCGCTTCATCCATGATTGCCCAGTAAAACGGGGATTCCGTCTTGTCGAACACGCGCTTGCGGCGCATACGCGTGACGACCCGCTCCTCGATCTGCTCCTCGGACTCCCCGGGAAGCGACTCGCGGAACAGCGCCCGCGCGAAGTCCTCGGTCTGCAGCAGGCCGGGAATCAGGCTGCTGCCGAACACCTGGATGCGCGCCGCCGTGTCCTCGTTGCCGACGACATCGCGGCCGTAGTCGGGAATCGTGGCGTCCTGCGCCAGGGTCAGCAGCTCGACGATCAGGCCGTCCGTGCCGAAGTACGTGTCCAGGTCCTCGGCCAGCGTCTCGGAGGGAAGCTGCTCGCCGCGCTCGACTCTGCTGATGTACGTATGCGGGTATCCGACCTTGTCGGCGAGCGCGCGTTGCGCGAGTCCCGCGTTCTCCCGCAGCCGGCGCAGGCGTCGGCCCAGCACGGTGCGCGGTGTGAGCTTGTCATCGTCTTCGTTGTTCAGCTCCACGCCGCGAACATACCCGCAAATCCCTGTCCACGGGCGGGCTTTGGTGACATGCCGGTCGTATACCGGGCGGGCCGAGTCGGCCATGGTGGTGGTTGCGCGAGAGACCCCCGCGACCGCGCGACCGGTCCGGGGGCGTGGCCACCAACCCCTGGGAGGTTGACGACATGCCGAACTGTAGCGTCCGCCTGTTCGGGCCGCTGCCGCGAGCCCTGTCCCCCGCCGAGGACCGCCACGGGTGCGGCCGCACGGAGGTGAGCGCGTGATGGGCACCCCTCACATCGGCACGCCGGTACGGGACACCGCCAGCGGCCGGGTGGGCGAGGTGATGGGCCGACACGGCCCGTATCTCCTGCTCCGCCCGCTGGGAGGCGGCCGGGAGTGGGACGCCGACCCCGCTCGCGTCGAGGTACTGGCACGGGACGAAGCGTTGAGCGCCCGCGTCGCCGAAGCGAACGCGCGGAGTGGCAGGGGCTCGCGGTGACGCGCCGGAAGCCGCGCGGTGGTCCCGCCCACGGGCTGAGGATCGGGATGGTCGTCTACGACCGGTACTACGAGATGCCCGCCACGGTCGCGGACATCCGGGGACCGCTGGTCCGCCTCACCCGCCCGACCGGCCTCACCTGGCACTCGCGCTGCGCGGCCGTACGTCCGGCCACCGACTACGAACGGCGCCAGCTGCGCGCCATCGGCGAACTCCACAGGCAGCGGCAGCGTGGCGCTCTGACAGCAACGCCGACAGAGCCGACAGAGAGGAACCGGGCATGTGGCACACGCTGAGCGAATGCGATCACGAGTGGGTGCCGTGGAGCGGTAAACAGCGCTGCCGCAAGTGCGGTGCCACGGCGCAGTAGCCCGCCGAAACGAGGGGGCGCCGCCCGGCGGCGCCCCCTCCGGAAGACCGGACGAGGTGTGGTGAGACATACACATGCCATACTTGGACCCTCCCCCAGCTGAAGCAGGGGGATTCCTGGCTCAGGAAGCCCCGCAGGTCAGCGACCGGCAAGGTCGTACTCCCCCAACACCAGCCGGGTTGGAACCAGCCCGGTTGTGCAGAGCAAGGCTCTGGGCGCGCTGTCTTGGTTCTCGATCAGCGCGCGTACGGAGCTTGGTTCTCGCACCGCACGGCGGTCAGCCTGCCCGATCGCGTGGGCGGTCTTTCGCCTTGGCGACGAAACCCCGTTCCTCGCCCTGCTCCGCAGGGGTTCGAGTCCTCCCCGACCTGGGGGCCGGGGCATCCTCGAAGGAGACCCGGTGAACGAGCGCGTGCCCTGGGAAAGGCTCCCGGCCGTACTGCGCGACGCCGTAGAAGCACGCACAGGCCCCGTCTCCGCCGCACGCAACGTGCCCGAGGGGCTCAACTGCTCGCTCGCGCTCACCGCGCACTCGCGGGACAGCGGCCCGCTGTTCCTCAAGGGCGTGCGCACCACCGACGCCGCCGCAGTGGCGAGCCTGCGCTGCGAGCAGCGCATCAATCCGGCAGTCAGAGGGGTCGGCCCCGCCATCCGCCACAGCTTCGAGGCCGGCGGATGGTTCTGCCTCGCGTTCGCCCACGTCGAGGGGCGGCATGCCGACCTGAGCCCGGACACGGGCGACCAGACGGCCGTTGCGCTCGTCCTGGGACGCATGCAGGGGCTGCGGGCGCCCCGCTTCCCCGTCCCGCAGCTCGCCGACAGGCTCGCGCCCTGGCTGCTGCCCGGTGAGGCGGACGCGCTGCGGGGCACGGCCCTGCTGCACACGGACACCAACCCGCACAACATCCTCGTCCGGGATCGTGACGGCGCGGCCTGCGTGGTGGACTGGGCCATGCCCGCCCGAGGCCCCTCGTGGATCGACCCGGCCTCCACGGCCGTACGGCTCATGGAGTGCGGCCACTCCCCCGCCGCCGCCCGCGCCTGGCTGAGCGGCTTCTCCTCCTGGCTGCACGCCGCGCCGAGGGCCGTGGAGTCCTTTGTGAACGCCACATGCCGCCAGTGGAGCGCGACCGTCGGCATGCGCGCGGCGCAGCCGTCCAATGACAGGTTCCGCCAGCTGCTCGACTTCCCGCACCGCCCTGATGAGGCCGTGTCCAGCGGAGCTTGCTGAGTCGAGGCTGCCCCCTGCTGCTGCGTCGCAGGGTGGGGCGCGGGGCTGTGGCTGGTCACGCAGTTCCCCGCGCCTCTGACGGGGCACGCGGTGCCCTGTGCTCGCCGGCCCCGATGCCCGGGTACGCACGATCCGCCGGACGCCCTCCGGCGCCCCTCCCCGGCGAACCTCACGCCCCCTTCACGCTCTCCACCTCCACGTCGCGGCGCGGCACCTGCCGCCCGTCGGCGTCGATCGAGCGCCGCAGCGCCTCGTGCAGGCTGGCGGGGGTCAGCACCCCCGCGAAGCGGTCCGCCTCGTCCAGCACGGCGATCCACCCGGCGTCGTGCTGCAGCATGGTGCTGAACGCGGACTTCAGCGGCGCGCCGAGCCGCAGCCACGCCTCCATGCGCCGCGCGTGGTCCCGTACCGAGGGGACACCCGCGTCCGTCCGGGGCCCGCGGGCCTCCCGGACCGCCTGGGCCGCCACCCAGCCGTGCAGCTCCTCGGCGTCGTCCAGGACGACCGCCCAGCGCGCGCCCTCGTCGCGCATCCGCTCGTCCGCCTTGTCGACCGGGTCGTCCAGGTGGACCACCGGGGGCTGCTCCAGGTCGCCCCGCTCCACCGGGGTGACGGACAGCCGCTTGAGGCCGCGGTCGGCGCCGACGAAGTCGGCGACGTACGGCGTGGCGGGGGCGCCCAGGACCTGCGCCGGGGAGTCCAGCTGCTCCAGCCTGCCCTCGCCGAACACGGCCATCCGGCCGCCGAGCCGCACCGCCTCCTCGATGTCGTGCGTGACGAACAGCACGGTCTTGCCCAGCGCGGAGTGCAGCCGCAGGAACTCCGTCTGGAGGCGCTCGCGGACGACGGGGTCCACGGCGCCGAAGGGCTCGTCCATCAGCAGCACGGGCGGGTCGGCGGCGAGCGCGCGGGCCACGCCGACCCGCTGCCGCTGGCCGCCGCTGAGCTGGTCCGGGTAGCGGCGGCCGAAGACGTCCGGGTCGAGGCCGACCAGGTCGAGCAGTTCGCGGGCGCGCTCGCGCCGTCTGGCCTTGGGCCAGCCGAGCAGGTGCGGCACGGTGGCGGTGTTGTCCAGCACGGTGCGGTGCGGGAAGAGCCCGGCCTGCTGGATGACGTAGCCGATCCGCAGCCGCAGGTCCACCGGCGGAACGGCGGCGATGTCCTCGCCGTCCACGAGGATCCGCCCGGACGTGGGTTCGACCAGCCGGTTGACCATCTTCAGCGTGGTCGTCTTCCCGCAGCCCGAGGGGCCGACCAGGGTGACCAGTTCGCCCTCGGCCACCTCGAAGGACAGGTCCTCCACGGCGAGAGCGCCATTCGGGTAGCGCTTTGTCACGTTCTCAAAGCGGATCATGCGTGCCGTTCCCCGTCTCTCGTCGCGTTCTTCACACTGTGATCAGTCTGACGTGAATTCCCCGTGCACCGCACCGTAAATCGCACGCGTTAGCGAGTCGGAGGCGGGTAGGGTCGCCGGTCGGATGGGGAGGTGAGCGGTGTGAGCGGCACGTACGCGGTCGCGCAGGGCTGTCTCGCGGCGAACGACTGGCTGTGCGGCGAATATCTGCGCACCCGGCGCGGCGAGCTGCTCGACGCGACGGTCGAGCACATCTGGATCACGGCGGCGTCGGTCTCCATCGCGCTGCTGCTGGCCTTCCCGCTGGCCCTGGCCGCCCGCCACTGGCGGCTCGCACGCGGCCCCGCGCTCGCGCTGACCACCATCCTGTACACCGTCCCCTCGCTCGCCATGTTCGCACTGCTGCTGCCGGTCTTCGGACTGTCGGCGGCCGTCGTGGTGACCGGCCTGGTGCTGTACTCGCTGACCGTGCTGGTACGCAACATCCTCGCCGGGCTGGAGGCCGTACCGGCGGAGGCGACCGAGGCGGCGCGCGGCATGGGGTACGGGCCGGTCCGGCTGCTGTTCGAGGTCGAGCTGCCGCTGGCGCTGCCCGCGCTGCTCGCGGGCGTGCGGATCGCCACCGTCTCGGCGGTGTCGCTGACCACCGTGGGCGCGATCGTCGGCTACGGCGGCCTCGGCAACCTCATCTACGAGGCCATGGAGAGCTTCTTCAAAGCGCAGGTGCTGACGGCCTCGGCCATCTGCGTGCTGCTCGCCGTGGCGGCCGATCTGCTGCTGCTGGCACTGCAGCGCGCGCTGACGCCGTGGACGCGCGCCGGGAAGACGGGGGGATAGCGACCGTGGGCACCGTCACCGACGTATGGGCCTGGCTGACCACCGCGGAGCACTGGACCGGCGATGGCGGGGTGCTCCAGCGGCTCGGGGAGCACGCCTGGCTCACCGCCGTCTGCCTCGCCCTGTCCTGCGCCATCGCGCTGCCGCTCGCCCTGTGGCTCGGCCATGTGGGGCGGGGCGGCGCGCTGGCGGTGAACCTCTCCAACGCCGGGCGCGCCATCCCGACGTTCGCCGTGCTGGTGCTGCTCACCATGAGCCCCCTGGGCCGGCACGGCGACTGGGCCACCATCGTGGCGCTGGTGCTGTTCGCGCTGCCGCCGCTGCTGACCAACGCCTACACCGGCGTGCGGCAGGCCGACCCGGAGGTGGTGGAGGCCGCGCGGGGCATGGGCATGACCCCCTGGCAGCTGCTGCGCCAGGTCGAGCTGCCGCTCGCCTTCCCGCTCATCATGACCGGCGTGCAGACGGCCGCCGTCCAGCTCGTCGCCACCGCGACGCTCGCCGCGCTCCCGGGCGGCGGCGGCCTCGGCCGGCTGATCACGGCCGGATTCGGCAACTACGACACCCCGCAGGTCGTCTCGGGCGCACTGCTCGTCGCCGTCCTGGCGATGCTGGTGGAGCGGCTGCTGACGCTGGTGGAGCGGCTGCTGGACCCCATGCGGCGCCGTCTCGCGCCCGTACCGAACGCCGCCTGAAGATGCTGCCTGAAGATTGAGTGATCCTATGCGCACCTCCCACACGTTCCCCCGTGCCCTGGCCGCCGCCGGCGCCGTCGCCGCCCTCGCCCTGTCCCTGAGCGCCTGCGGGGGCGACGGGCTGGAGGAGAAGGGCGGCGGGGGCGGCTCGGGCGGCAAGGGGAAGCTGGTGGTCGGCTCGGCCGGCTTCACCGAGTCGGAGATCCTGGCCGAGCTGTACGCCGGGGTGCTGTCCGGGGCGGGGTACAGCGCGGGCGTCAAGAAGGTCAAGAACCGCGAGCTGTACGCGCCCGAGCTGGAGAAGGGCCGGATCGACGTGGTGCCCGAGTACGCCGCCACGCTGGCGGAGTTCCTCAACGCCAAGAAGAACGGCCCCAAGGCGGAGCCCGTCGCCTCCAGCGACCGGGACGCCACCGTGGCCGCGCTGAAGAAGCTCGCCGCGCCGCGCGGCCTCACCGTGCTCCCGGCGGGCGACGCGGTGGACCAGAACGCGTTCGCCGTCACCAAGGCGTACGCGAAGAAGCACGGCCTGAAGACCCTCTCCGACCTCGGCGCGTCCAAGGAGAAGGTGACCGTCGCGGCGGGCGACGAGTGCGAGACCCGCCCCTTCTGCCGGCCGGGCCTGGAGAAGACCTACGGCATCGACGTCACCGGGATCGACCCCAAGGGCGTCGGCACCACGCAGTCCAAGCAGGCCGTCAAGGACGGCAAGGACCAGCTCGTGCTCACCACGACGACGGACGCCACCCTGGACCAGTTCGGCCTGGTGCTGCTCAAGGACGACAAGAAGCTGCAGAACGCCGACAACGTGCTCCCCGTCCTCAACACCGAGGACGCCGGGGGCGCCAAGCACAAGGCGGTCGCCGCCGCGCTGAACAAGCTCACCCGCACCCTGACCACCGAGGACCTGACCGACCTCAACCGGAAGGTCGACCAGGAGCGGCAGAAGCCGAAGGATGTCGCCGGCGACTATCTGAAGGACAAGGGCCTGACCGACTGATCCCGGCGCCCCGTCAGGGGCGCTCCGGGAGAGCCCCCGCGTCGTGAGCCGGTAACAAAGGGCATCTCCGGCTGTCGGGCGCCAAACGGCACACGGTAAATTTCCAGCTATGCCACGTGGACGTCATCGCCATTCACCGCCCCTGCACCGGCTGCTGTCCCCGGTGGCGGTCGGGGCCGTGGCGCTGGCCTGCGCGGGCAGCGCCTGGCTGGTCGGCGAACCGGGTACCCGGGACGGCGCCACCGTGGTGCTGCGCGGACTCGTCGCCGCCTCGGCCGTCGCGGCCGTCACCGGCGCGGTGCTGCTCCGCCGCTGGGACCGGGCCGCCGGGCGGCGCGTCGGGGACCTCAAGGCCCAGCAGGCGAGCGCCGCCTGGCGGACCGAGGAGCGCCAGGCGGAGCTGGAGGGCGAGAACGAGGAGCTGCGCGAGCGCCGTGGCCGGCTGGAGCGCAAGGTGCGGGACAAGCGCGCCGAGCTGGCCCGGCTGCGCTCCGAGCACGCCGCCCTGCTGCGCCGGTACGCCACCGCCGAGACGGAGCGGGCCCGCGCGCTGGAGGAGGGCCGCCGCCGGCTCGAACTGGACGCCGCCGAGCCCACCAAGGAGCTGCCGTCCTCCGCCGCCGACCACCGGCTCAGCTCCGGCGCCCCGACGCCGCTGACGTACCGCAGGGCGAACGAGGCGCTCACCGGCCTCACGCGCAACGCCCGCGCCCAGCGCGGCCCGCACCGGGCCCGTACGGCCCTCGCCACGCCCCTCCCGCCGGCCCCGGACCCCGCGCCGGTGCCGGAGCCGCGCGCCGAGCCGGACGGCGGTGTGCCGGACACCGGTGCCTTCGACTTCTTCGGCCGCGGCACCGGGAGCCCGCAGCCGGAGGACGCCGGGGACCCGGAGGAGGCCGAGGCGCTGGAGGAGGCCGAGGCCCTGGAGGAGACCGGCGCTCCGGACGACACCGGCGAGCTACTTGTCGATGTCCCCGACGACGAAGAAGAACGAGCCGAGGATCGCGACCATGTCCGCCACTAGCGTGCCGGGCAGCAACTGGCTGAGCGCCTGGATGTTGTTGTACGAGGCGGAGCGCAGCTTCAGCCGGTAGGGCGTCTTCTCGCCCTTGGAGACGAGGTAGTAGCCGTTCAGCCCGAGCGGGTTCTCCGTCCAGGCGTACGTGGCGCCCTCCGGGGCCTTCAGCACCTTCGGCAGCCGCTGGTTGACCGGGCCCGGCGGCAGCTCGGCGAGCCGGTCCAGACAGGCGTCGGCCAGCTCCAGCGAGTTGTGCACCTGGCCCAGCAGCACCTCGAACCGCGCCAGGCAGTCCCCCTCCGGCCGCGTCACCACCCGCAGGGTGTCCCGCAGCTCGCCGTACGCCAGATACGGCTCGTCCCGCCGCAGGTCGAAGTCGACGCCCGAGGCCCGCGCGAGGGGTCCGCTCACCCCGTACGCGTGCACGATGTCCTGGCCGAGCACCCCGACGCCGCGGGTGCGGCCCCGGAAGATCTCGTTGCCGAGCACCAGCCGGTCGAAGGTGTCCAGCCGCCCGCGCACGGCGGCGACGGCGCGCCGCGCCCGCCCCGGCCACCCGGCCGGAAGGTCCTCCTTCAGCCCGCCGACGCGGTTGAACATGTAGTGCATCCGGCCGCCGGAGATCTCCTCCATCACGTTCTGCAGCTCCTCGCGCTCGCGGAACGAGTGGAAGACCGGCGTGATGCCGCCCAGCTCCAGCGGATAGGAGCCGAGGAACATCATGTGGTTCAGCACCCGGTTCAGCTCGGCCAGCAGCGTGCGGACCCACACGGCGCGCTCCGGCACCTCCATGCCCAGCATCCGTTCGACGCCCAGCACCACGCCCAGCTCGTTGGAGAACGCCGAGAGCCAGTCGTGCCGGTTGGCCAGCACGATGATCTGGCGGTAGTCCCGCGCCTCGAAGAGCTTCTCGGCGCCGCGGTGCATATAGCCGACGACGGGTTCGGCCGCGCCGATGCGCTCCCCGTCGAGAACGAGCCGCAGCCGCAGCACCCCGTGCGTGGAGGGATGCTGCGGGCCGATGTTCAGCACCATGTCGGTGCTCTCGGCGGCGCCGCCGATGCTGACGGTCGTGGCGGAGGTCTCCGTCTGCGTCATGGGGTCAGTCTGTCAGCCGTTGCCCCCCTGCGTCCCGCGCCCCGCGTCGGGACGGGCAGGGGCTGCCCCGCGGGGTGCGTCGCGGTCTGCGGGTGCGTCGTGGCCGGGCGCGCAGTTCCCCGCGCCCCTGACGGGGCGCCCCGTGCTCGGACGGAACAGTGTTCTCAGGCTCTGGCCGCGCCGCTGGGGCCGTTGTCCTCGTCGTCGTCCTCCGGCAGCCGGCAGACCCGCTGCAGAAACACCGCGGCCGCTATCACCGCGATGCCCGCGGCCACCGCGAACCCGGCGTACAGCGCCTGGTCGGAGCGGGCCGGGACATCGGAACGCTCCAGGGCGAGGAAGAGGCCGGCCCCGCCGTAGACGCCCGAGACCAGCGCGGCGACCAGCGCGCTCGCCTGCCCGAAGAGCACGGCGCGGGCGGCCATCATCGGATCGACCCCCTTCGCACCCGGCTCGCGCTCGCGCTGCGCCTTGAGCCGGGAGCGCAGCGAGAGCGCCGTGGCCAGCAGCACGGTGGCGATGATGCCCAGCACGATGGGCGCCGCCACCGGCACGCTGGGCAGGGTGCCCAGCGAGTCCCACATCCGGGCGCCCGCCCAGGAGATCACCCCCGCGACGACGAAGACGCCCGCCAGGGTGCGGATCTTCAGTTCGTTCACTGCGCTCCCAACGCTCAGGCGGGCAGGCTGAGTTCCAGGTCGGGGCGCGGTGTCACACCGGCCCGCCCGACGGACTCCAGGAGCGCCCCGAGGCTGCCGCGCCCCGGCACCTCGGCGCCGGGCTCGATGTCGTGCCACGGCACCAGCACGAACGCCCGTTCGTGGGCGCGAGGATGCGGCAGGGTGAGCTCGGGGTCGTCCGAGACCACGTCCTGGTAGGCCACGATATCCACATCGATCGGCCGCGGTCCCCACCGCTCGTCCCGCACCCGCTCCAGCGCCTCCTCGATGGCGTGCCCGCGCTCCAGCAGCGAGCCCGGCGGAAGGGTGGTCTTCACGACGACGACCGCGTTGAAGTAGCTGGGCTGGCTGCCGGGCTCCACGCCCCAGGGCTCGGTCTCGTAGACCGGAGAGACCGCCTTGACCCGCAGTCCGGGCGTGTCGGCCAGCGCGTCGACCGCGCTCTGCAGCGCCTCCAGCCGGTTGCCCAGATTGCTGCCCAGCGAGAGTACGGCGCGGCGCGGATTGTGCAGGGTGGTGTCGGCGGCGTCCACCTGGCGCACCACGGAGGCGGGCACCGGCTGTACGGTCGGGTCACTGTTCGGCGTCATGCACGGCTCCGCTTGATGGTGATGGTCACGTCGTCGAAGGGCACGGCGATCGGGGCGTCCGGCTTGTGCACGACCACCTCGACATCCTGGACGGCTTCGTGCGCGAGGCAGGTGTCGGCGATGCGCTGTGCGAGAGTCTCGATCAGGTCGACCGGATCGCCCGCGACGACCGCGGCCACCTCCTCGGCCACGACCCCGTAGTGCACGGTCCGCGCGAGGTCGTCGCCCGCGGCGGCGGCCCGGGTGTCCACGCCCAGATCGAGGTCGACGACGAAGGTCTGTCCCTTCTCGCGTTCCCACTCGAACACGCCATGATGCCCCCGCGCAGTGAGGCCGCGCAGCGAGACACGGTCCACGCGAATCACTCCCGTTCCTTCTCGGATCTGCGGTCAGGCGCGGCTGGGCACGCCAACGATTCGAATCTACCTGCGAGCAGCAGCCTCCCCGGGTGAGGGGCCCAGCTCGCGGCGCCGCATACCCCACAGCGGAAGGGGACAGTCCGGCATTCCCCGGCAGATGCCCCGAACGAGTGGCGCCGCTCACCGTGCGGAGACGCGGGAGGGGCGCGCGGGACGGGCGCGCGGGACGTCAGAGCTCGACGTCCCCCTCGTCCACGCTCCCGCCGTCCTCGTCGTCCTCGTTCTCCACCAGCACCGGGGAGCCGTGGTGCGACCACACCCGCCACTCGCCGTCCGGGGTCCTGCGGAACACGTTGGTGGCCACCACCAGTCCGCCCACCAGCGGGCCCGCGGTGCCGTCCGCCTCCGCCGGGCCGCCGCTGAGAATGTTCTCGGTGCAGCTCACCAGCGCGGTGTCGCCGACAACGGAGACCTCCACATCGGTGAGGAAGAACTGGATGTAGTCGGTGTTCGCCATGATGAGCGCGTAGGAGCGCAGCACCTCGCCGCGCCCGGTCAGCACCGGCCAGCCGGGGTGCACGACGCTGATCCCGTCCTCCAGCCACAGCTGGGACAGCGCGTCCATGTCGCCCCGCTCCACCGCCTCGTAGAGCGCGGTGTTGGCGGCCTCGACCGCCTCGATGTCCGTCCGCGCGCCGCTCACGTGGCCGCCGCCCGCACCGCTCGTGCCACCCGTACGGCGTCGGCGCTCGCCCGGACCTCGTGCACCCGGACGGCCCAGGCGCCCTCGGCGGCCGCCAGCGCGGAGACGGCCGCGGTCGCCGCGTCCCGCTCGCGGGCCGGGGGCGGGGTGGTCCCGTCCTGCCCCTCGGCCAGCACCCGGCCCAGGAACCGCTTCCGGGAGGCCGCCACCAGCAGCGGGCGGCCCAGCTCGGCGCGGAGCCGGGAGAGCGCGGCGACCAGCGCCAGATCGTGCTCGGCGCGCTTGGCGAAGCCGAGGCCCGGGTCGATGACGACGCGCTCGGCGGGGATGCCGCCGTCGACGGCGCGGGCGAGGCTGTCCCGCAGCTCGGCGATGACCTCGGGCACGACGTCGCCGTAGACGGCGCGGTTGTTCATATCGATGCTCCGGCCCCGCCAGTGCATGACGACGAACGGCACGCCCGCGGCCGCCACAGCAGGAACCATCTCCGGATCCGCCTGGCCCCCACTGACGTCGTTGACCAGCACCGCGCCCGCCGCGACCGCGCGCTCGGCGACCGAGGCGCGCATGGTGTCGACGCTGACGAGCACCCCCTCGTCGGCCAGTCCGCGCACCACCGGCAGCACCCGGCGCAGCTCTTCCGCCTCGTCCACCCGCCGGGCCCCCGGCCTGGTGGACTCGCCACCCACGTCGACCAGATCGGCCCCCTCGGTGACGAGATCGAGGCCGTGCTTGATCGCGGACTCGCTGTCGAACCAGCGCCCGCCATCGGAGAAGGAGTCGGGCGTGACATTGACCACACCCATGACGGCACAGCGATCCCACAAGGGAAGCCCGGAGACCTGGCCACGCGTAGCGTTCATACATCCAGCGTAGGGGCTGCCGGGCAGCGAGGGCCCAGCGCCTCGTCCCCGCGCCCCGAAGGGGCGCCCGGGGTCGGGCCGGAAAGGGGCGACGAGGGCCGAAGAGGGCCGAAGGGGAGGGTCAGCGGAGAATCAGGCTCATGGCCTCGGAGCGGGTCGCGGCGTCCCGCAGCTGGCCCCGCACCGCCGAGGTGACCGTCTTCGCGCCCGGCTTCCGGATCCCCCGCATCGACATGCACATGTGCTCGCACTCGACGACGACGATGACGCCGCGCGGCTCCAGGATCCGCATCAGCGAGTCCGCGATCTGGGTGGTCAGCCGCTCCTGGACCTGCGGCCTGCGCGCGTACACATCCACCAGCCGGGCCAGCTTGGACAACCCGGTGATCTTCCCGGAGGCCGCGGGGATGTAGCCGACGTGCGCCACGCCGTGGAACGGCACCAGGTGGTGCTCGCAAGTCGAGAACACCTCGATGTCCTTGACCAGCACCATCTCGTCGTGCCCGAGGTCGAACGTGGTGGTCAGCACGTCCTCGGGGCGCTGGCGCAGCCCGGAGAAGATCTCCTGGTACGCCCGCGCCACCCGTGCCGGGGTCTCCAGGAGCCCCTCCCGGTCCGGATCCTCGCCGACGGCGATGAGGAGCTCGCGTACCGCGTTCTCCGCCCGCTTCTCGTCGAACTCGCCTATCGGGCTCTCACCGTCCAGCGTCACCGGGTCGGTCATGGGGTCCCTCGTTCCTCTTCCGTGCACAGCGGGGCACAGCGAAAAGCCGCGTCCCACAGGCTAGAACCCGTGGGACGCGGCGGACATTCCGGGTCGGCCCGGATGCGGGCGGGGCTAGGCCCGGCCCGCGCTGTCCTCCGGGTCGGCCGGCTCCACGATCGCGTCGGAGTCGCGGGGACCGATCTCCTTGCCCAGCT
This sequence comes from Streptomyces boncukensis, assembly GCF_011045075.1. Taxonomy (GTDB): domain Bacteria; phylum Actinomycetota; class Actinomycetes; order Streptomycetales; family Streptomycetaceae; genus Streptomyces; species Streptomyces boncukensis. Next base: position 98 of record NZ_JAAKZZ010000068.1, on the reverse strand, counting down.
CCAGGGGAGCGGCGCCGTTGCCGTTGGTGAGCGCGGCGGGCGGGGCCGATACCGGCGGCCGGGTGGAGGGGGTGCGCCGCGAGGAGCCGGTCCAGGCG
>NZ_JAAKZZ010000689.1 GCF_011045075.1 Streptomyces boncukensis | reverse complement strand
GCCCCAGCGAGGCGCCCACGCCGTTGAAGTCGCCGCCGAGCTTGAGGGTGGCGGAGGTGAGCACCACGGAGCGGTCCGCGAAGAGCTTCTCGCGCAGCAGCCCGGAGACCGTCAGCGGGGCGACGCGCAGCGAGGCGCCGTACCGGTCGTGCCGCTCGTACCAGACGACGTCGTACTCCGAGCCCTCCAGGAGGCGCTCGGCCACATCGTGCACTGTCTCCACGGACGCCTTGGCCTGCTTGCGGACCGCGTCCTCGTCCTCCACCGACCTGTCCCGGGTGTTCCCCAGGGAGCTGAGGCAGGCGCGGGCGGCGTCCCGCAGCGCCGCCAGGGCGTGCCCGAGGTCCTCCGGGAGCGCCTCCAGGCGGCCCGGCAGGGCCAGCTCCATCAGCCGCTCGAAGCCCTCGGCGGCGGTCTGGAGCTGGTCGGCCGCCTTCTCGTCGACCAGCTTGGCGGCGCGGCGCACCGCGCGGTTCACTCCGCCCGGGGTGAGCTCTCCGGTGGCCACACCCGTCACCCGGGAGACCAGCTCGTGGGCCTCGTCCACGATCAGGACCTCGTGGCCCGGCAGCACCGGGGCGCCCTCGATGGCGTCGATGGCGAGCAGCGCGTGGTTGGTCACGATGACGTCGGCCAGCTTGGCCCGCTCCCGCGCCGCCTCCGCGAAGCACTCGGCGCCGTATGCGCACTTGCTCGCGCCCAGACACTCCCGGGACGAGACCGAGACCTGGACCCAGGCGCGGTCGGACACGCCGGGCGTGAGGTCGTCCCGGTCGCCCGTCTCCGTCTCGTCCGACCAGTCGCGCAGCCGGAGGAGGTCCTTGCCGAGCCGGGAGGTGGGCGCCGCGCCCTCGAAGGGGTCGAAGAGGCCGTCCTCCTCTTCCTGCGGGACGCCCTCGTGCATCCGGTGCAGGCACAGGTAGTTGGAGCGGCCCTTGAGCATGGCGAACTGGGGACTGCGGCGCAGCAGCGGATGCAGGGCCTCGACGGTGCGCGGCAGGTCGCGCTCGACGAGCTGGCGCTGCAGCGCCAGCGTGGCGGTGGCGACAACGACGCGCTCGCCGTGCGCGAGCGCGGGCACCAGATAGCCGAGCGACTTCCCGGTGCCGGTGCCCGCCTGCACGAGGAGGTGGTGGCCGTCGTCGACGGCCTCGGCTACGGCCTCGGCCATGGCGGCCTGACCGGGGCGCTCCGTGCCGCCCACGGCGGTGACGGCGGCGTGGAGGAGTTCGGTGAGGGCGGGCTTGCTCATAGATCCGACACCCTACGCGCCACCACTGACAGCGCGCTCGCCTCCGGCCACCCGGACCCTGCGCAATGCGTGACGGCAGTGCTACGGTCCGTACAGGGGGTTGGGCACGGTGCCGTGCACCGCGGCGTGCGGGCGTTCCGGGCGGTCGCGGTAGCCGTCGAGGTGCAGCCGGTTGCGGTTGAGGCAGAGCCGCTCGATACGGGGAGTGAGCAGATCGAAGGTGTCGAATCGGTTCTTGAGCCCGGGGAAGCGGCGGTGATAGCGGTCGATCTCCGCCCGCACGAGTGACCAGAACGCGTCCTCGGGCAGGCCGAGTTGCTCCTCGCACAGCGGCGCGAGGTAGCGGAAGACGCCGACGAAGAGACCGGAGTGGATGAACTGCGGGAGGAAGCCCGGCGGTTCGGTCAGCAGCACCTCGCGCACGTCCTGCGGCATGGACGCCAGTTCGGGCACCGGCTGGGAGCTGACGTTGACGTCGTCCACGAAGTCCTTGACGGCCAGCCGGGCCGGCACGTCGCGCTCGTCGAAGACGACGATGGTGTTCTCGCCGTGCGGGGAGAACACCGTGCCGTAGCGGTAGAGGAAGTGCAGCAGCGGCGGCAGCAGGGCGGCGAACAGATGCCGCAGCCACACCGACGGCTCCAGGCCCGAACGGGCCACCAGTTCGGCGGTGAGGGACCGTCCGTGCACATCGGTGTGGATGAGCGAGGCGAGGGTGCGGGCGCGCTCGCCGGGGCCGAGGTACGGGGCGAGCGGCTCCCGCCAGATGCAGCCGAGCAGTTCGCGGTACTGGTACGGCACGTCCGGCAGCCGGTCGAAGACCGGATGCGCCACCGCGACGGACGCGACCTCGCCCAGCAGGACGGCGCGGCACTCCTCGGCGAGGAACGGGTCGCCGTCCCGCAGGGAGTGCACCCAGGAGGTGACGGCGGGGGCCGCCTTGGTGCGTTCGGTCGGAAGGCCGCGCCACACCAGCGTGTTGAGGATGGCCAGCGGCAGCTTGACCGTGAGCCGGTCGGGGCGGCTGGCGTTGAGGAAGGTGCGGATCGACTGCTGCGGCAGCCGCAGGTCCCCGTCGCTGTGCAGCGGGACGATGTCATGCCCGGCCAGCGAGGCGGCGAACAGCGGCGCGATCGTCTCGTCCCACTGCCAGGGGTGCACGGGCAGGAAGACGTACTCCTGTGGGGCCAGCCCCCTTGCGCGCAGGGCCTCGTGGAAGCCGTCCAGGGTCTCCTGGCCGAGTTCGCGCGCGTACAGCCGGGCGGGCTCCTCCAGTCCGGCCACGCCCCGGTACTCGGCGGCGGCGCGGCGGACTGCGATCCAGGGGAGCCGCTGCGGGCAGCGCGCCTCGGGCGCCCAGCGGGCCGCGTCGGAGGCCGAGAAACCGATTCGGCCCTTGTTCGCCACGAGCCAGGGATGGCCTGTCATGTGCCCTTCGAGCTCGGCGTAGTCGAGGGCGGCCAGGTCGGCGCTGGACAGGCCGGCGGAGTCCAGCCGGGCGTCGGCGGTGAGGGTCGCGGAGAGCTCGCGGAGGTAGTGCCCCGTGGTGTCGCGGCCCAGGCCCAGGAGGGTGTCGTGGGCGCGGGAGACGAAGGTGAAGGGGCAGGCGGGCTCGCCGAGCGACGCGGCGTCGACGCTCCAGTCGCCGTAGGCGCCGCGCCGGGCCCGGAAGCGGAGGGTGAGGCCGCCGTCGACAGGCAGCCGGTACGGGCGGTAGGGGCCGGGTGCGCCGGGCGCTTCGGCCTCGGGGTGGACGATCTCCTCGTAGGCGAACTCGGCGATCATCTTGGCGAGCAACCGTCGGGAGGCGCGGGCCCAGGCGTCCCGGTCCAGGCCCTCGGGAAGTGCCGGCGGCTCGGGGTCGCGTGCGTCGGTGGAGGTGTCGGAGGGGGATAGCGGCACGGAGCGGCTCCTTGCTGGGGTTCGGGGACGGGGTGCGGTATGGACA
>NZ_JAAKZZ010000688.1 GCF_011045075.1 Streptomyces boncukensis | reverse complement strand
GCGCGAAGCTGCGCAGCTCCGTGAAGCTCTGGCTCGGGGCCGCGGAGCGTACGACGCGCCGCGCGCCCTGCCGGGAGCCGACCAGGCCCTCGGCCTGGAGCGCGGCGACGGCCTGCCGGACGGTGCCGCGGGAGGCGCCGTGCGCGGCGGCGAGTTCGGCCTCCGAGGCCAGCGCCGAGCCCACCGGGTGGCGCCCCTCGGCGATGGCCCGGCGCAGCTCCTCGGCGATGCGCTCATGGCGGCGGGACGGGGGCACGGACGCTCCTCACCGTGTGCGGTCGACGGGTGCAGCCGACCGCGCCCATGATGTCATATCTGCGCACAGCTCCCATCCCGTACGGGGGACGGAAGCTGTGTGCAGCCGCCCCCGCGAACGCCGCACGATTCTCATATAGACGCTCTGAACTGCTGCTTCCCCTCCCGGCCGGGCCTTGCGGCGAGAGCGGGCACCCACAGGCCCGCCCGGCTCTGCGCCGTCACTTGTTCATACAGGCCGGTTCGCGGTCGGCCGGGCGCGCGGACTCGAACGGCAGGATGCCGGCGAACCGGTCCTCGCACCGCTCCGCGAGCCGCGCGCGCAGCTCCATCAGCCGGGCGATGCCCCGGTCCAGCTCCGCGATACGGCGCAGCACCACATCCCGCGCCGGACAGTTCTCGGGGTCGTCGGGGAGGGGCGGAGGCGTGTCGGGCAGGTCCAGGATGTCCCGTACGTTCTCGATGGTCAGCCCGGACTCCAGCAGCAGCCGCACGGTGCGCAGCCGCTCCAGGTCCGCGGCGCCGTACTCGCGGTGTCCCGAGGGGGCACGCGCCGCGCGCAGCAGCCCGCGCTGCTCGTAGTAGCGCAGTGCGCGCGGGGTGGTCCCCAGGGCGGTGGCCGCGTCACCGATGCGCATGGTCGTACGCCTCCCGGACTCAGCTCAGTTCGACCAGGACGGCGCCGATGTGCCGTCCCTCCAGCAGCTCGCACAGCGCTCGTGGGGCCTGCTCGATTCCGCGCAGTCGCGTGTGCGGGAAGGGGAGTTCGCCGCCGCGCAGCGCGGCGGCGAACTCCCGCTGCCACACCGGCAGGTCGGCCTCGACGTCGAGCGTCCGCACGCCGCGCACCGTGACGGCCCGGGTGATCAGCTCGAAGGTGTTCACCCGGGTGTGCCCGGTGCCGGCGGCCGAGAGCTGGCCCGCCAGGGCGCCGACGACACCGACCCGGGCGCCCTCCCGGGCCAGGGCCAGCGCGGCCTCCAGCTGTTCGCCGCCGACGTTGTCGACGACCGCGTCCAGGCCGTCCGGCGCCGCGGCCCGCAGCTGCTCCTCGATGGGGCCAGCGCCCCGGACGACGGCGGCGTCGTACCCCAGCTCCCGCACCAGCGCCTCGGCCTTCCGCTCGGAGCCGGTGCTCCCGATGACGCGCCGCGCGCCGCGCAGCCGGGCGATCGGACCGGTGAGCGAGCCGACGCCGCCCGCGGCGCCGGAGACGAACACGGTGTCGCCCGCGCGCACCTCGGCCCCGCGCACGACACCGAGCCAGGCCGTGAAGCCCTGCGAGAGATGGGCTGCCGGGTCGGGGAAGGCGCTCGCGCCGGTGGTCGGCACCGGGCGCGCCGCGTCCGCTCCGAGGACGGCGTACTCGCGCCAACCGCGGTAGTGCTCCACCAGATCACCGGCGCGCGGCCCGCCCGGTACGCCGCTGACGACCTCCCCGAGCGCCGGGCCCCACAGGGGCTCGCCGACGCCGTAGCCCGGCATGACGGTGCGCGCCGCGTCGCCCTCCCGCATCAGCGAGCGCATGACGGCGGTCACGCTCATCAGGGTGTTGCGTACCAGGATCTGGCCCGGCCCCGGCACGGGGACGGGCACGTCGACGACGCCCAGGTGCCCGGGGGCGAGGTCCCCGTCGGGGCGCTCGGTGAGATGCACTTCACGGTGCAGATGCGGTGTGTCGGCAGTCATGCCAGGACGCTAGAACCTGACGCGCACGTCAGATGCAAGCCCCGGCTAGTGCCTATCAGCAGGCCCCTAGGGTCCGGCCCAGCTCGGCCAGGTCGGCGTTGCCGCCCGACAGCACGGCGACGAGCGGTCCGGTGAAGGACTCCGGGGCCGCCAGGAGCGCGGCGACCGGGGCGGCGCCCGCCGGCTCGACGAGCAGCTTGGCGCGCTCCAGGCACAGGTGCTGGGCCGAGCGCAGCGCGTCCTCGCCGACGGTGCGGACCTCGTCCACGAGGTCCTTGACGATCCGGAACGGCAGCTCGCCGGGGCGCGCGACCTTGATACCGTCCGCGATCGTCGTACCGGCGCGGACCGCCGTGGGCCGGCCGGAGGCGAGCGAGGGCGGATAGGGCGCGGCGTTCTCGGCCTGGACGCCGATGACGCGGGTCTGCGGCCGCAGCGCCTTCACCGCCGTGGCGACCCCGGCCGCGAGGCCGCCGCCTCCGACGGCCACGACCACCGTGGCCGTCCACGGGAGCTGTGCCAGGATCTCCAGGCCGACGGTCCCCTGGCCCGCGATGACGTCCGGGTGGTCGAAGGGGTGGATGAGGACCGCTCCGGTGCGGCGGGCGTGGTCCTGGGCGGCGGCCAGCGCCTCGTCCACCACCCGCCCGGCCGTCCGTACCTCGGCCCCGTGGCGGCGGGTCGCCGCCGCCTTGCCCGCGGGCGCGCCCTCCGGCATGAACACGGTGGCGCGCACGCCGAGCAGCGCAGCGGCGAGCGCCACGCCCTGGGCGTGGTTGCCCGCGCTGGCCGCGACCACCCCCGCAGCCCGCTGCCGGGGGCTCAGCGCGGCGAGGCGGGCGTAGCCGCCGCGCAGCTTGAACGAGCCGGTGCGCTGGAGGTTCTCGCACTTCAGATGGACGGGGCAGCCGACGAGGCCGGACAGGTGGCGGCTGTGGGTCATGGGGGTGGTGCGGACGACGCCGTCGAGCACCGCGCCGGCGGCCCGGATGTCGGCCAGCGTCGGAGGGACGGCGCCGGACCGCGGGTCGGCGGTGGCGGTGGCTGTGGCGCTGGCTGTGGCGGCGTCGGCGTCGGCGTCGGCGTCGGTGCCGGTCGTTCGGGAGGGCATGGACCCAGCCTGCCCGCGGCCCGCCGGCCGCCGGGCGGGCTCATCGACTGCGGACCGAGCGCGCGCAGTCCGGGGACCGGGCGGTCATGGAACGGTCACATCCCCTTCCTAGCGTGCCCGTGGCCCCCGCAATGGAAGGGATCGAACCGCCTCATGACCCCGAACGCCCCCGTGCCCTACGCC